>JANTHP010000019.1 GCA_024762395.1 Anaerolineae bacterium
CATGAAAAAACCGAGGGCGACGACGGCCGCTAACGACGCTTCAAATGTCTGAACCACCCTCGCCGTCATAATAGCCGCCACAAACAACAGCAGCAGCCACCCCACACGCTTGCTGAAAATCTGGAAGATGGAGACGGCGAAATAAGGCTGGTCGAGCGGTTCCGAACCGCCCAGCCGCTGGATGTCTTCGGTGACTTCTTCTTCAAAGATGTCCAGCACGTCGTCAACGGTGACGATACCCAGAAGACGGCCGTCTCCATCCACCACCGGAATCGCCACATAATCATATCGAGCCACCATCTCCGCCAGCGCTTCCTGATCGGCCGTGACGGGGACAGAAACCACATCCCCTTCCATAATCTCCTCAATCGTCTGCTCCGGTTTGGCCAGAATAAGCGTCCGCAGCGGAACCACGCCGATGAGTTTATCGTTCCGGTCAACGACGTACAGATATTGCAGCGTTTCCGGGTCTTCCAACGAGCGTAAAAAGTCCAGCGTATGGGCTACTGTCCAATGGCGGCGCAGAGCGACGATGTCGGTGATCATCAAACGGCCGGCCGAATCCTCTTCATAGGCCAGCAGTTCGCGCACCTCGTCCGCCTCTTCCGGCTCCATTAGCTCCAACAGCCGGTCAGAGACGGGATCGGGTAGGTCGTCCAGGAATTCGGCCGCGTCGTCCATCGGCAGCTCGTCCAGCAAGTCGGCCAGATGTTCGTGGTCAACCTCTTCGACCAGTTTTTGCCGGATGAGGCTGCCGGTTTCGTCCAGTACCTCGCTGGCGATTTCTACATCGAGCAGATGGAAAACGATGACAGCTTCGTCTGCCGATAGTTGATCCATCAAATCGGCAATATCGGCCGGGTGCACATCGGTCAGTAATGCCCGCAGTTTACCCAGTTGGCCGCGTTCGATTAATGATTCGATGGTGTCTGTGGTGGGTAGTTCTACGTAATTTTCGTCCATGACTGTCCTCTCTTTTGGGCTGACGATTAAATAATTGTCGGAATTGCATCGTCAGCCTTGCGGAACGGGAATTTGTTTGTGGACAGTTATTAAATTCCCGTTCCTTTACGCACCGTTTTGTCAGCCGGCGGCGGGCAGTTGCGATTATAGCTGAACTAATTGATTGCCACAGGTTGACGGCCGTTTCTCCCCCCGCTATAATGCAAACCAACTTAACAGAGAAACGGCCGTGACGGAGAAAAGTACGGCAGCCTCGAATGTCAAGAGAGTTGGCGGACAGTGCAAGCCAATCATTCAGCAGCCCGAATTCCACTCCTGAGCCGCTTACCGAAACAAGGCAAGCCGGGTACGCCCGTTACAGCGACAATGAGACTTTTTAATTGTCAATTGTTAATTGTCAATGATCAATTGTTAATTGAAAAGTGAACCCAGGTGGCACCACGAGGCCCCTCGTCCTGGTTAATGGACGAGGGGCTTTTTTATTTGAATGTGTTTCAAATACTTAGGCCAAAGTGACAGTCACGGGGCGAACGGCCCTGGCTTACCCTAGATTATGCCCCCCGTGACTGTCACTTCAGGTAAAAGGAAGGATGAATGATGAATGTAGAATGGCATATTTTACGATTAGGTAACTGGAAAGTCACCGTCACCTCCTTGCCCGCCTCCGCGGCTTTGCGCCGCATTAAATAGCAAGAACTCACCACATTTTACGCATCACGCATCACGCATCACGCATCACGCATCACGTTTCACGTTTCACTTTTTATTTTTGAGGAGTAAATCATGTTAGACATCAACATTATTCGAGAAAAACCAGAATGGGTAAAAGAACAAATCGCCAAGCGAAACGACAGCGCGCCGATTGACGAGATTTTGGCCGCCGATACACGCCGCCGCGAGATTTTGCAGGAAGTGGAAGAACTGCGCCGGCAGCGTAACGAAAGCTCAAAACAGATTGGGCGCTGGATGGGCAGCATGAAAAAGATGCAGGGCCAACTGAAAAAGGCGAAAGCGGCCGGAGAAGATATTGCCGATCTACAAACCCAAGTCGCCGAATTGCAAGCCGAGGCCGAAAAAGCTAAGAACGACACCCGCGCCATTGGCGACAAAATCACCGCCCTGGACGAAGAACTGCGCCGGGTGGAGGCCGATTTGCACGAGCATATGCGCTGGGTCCCCAACCTCCCGCATGAAAGCACACCCGTCGGCCCCGACGAGGAGCATAACGTCTGGCACGAACCGCAGGGCGCGCCCGAACCCCAGTTCGACTTTGACCCCAAACCACACTGGGATTTGGGGCCGGCGCTGGACATTATTGATTTTGAGCGCGGCGTCAAACTCAGCGGCAGCCGTTTCTACCTGCTCAAGGGGATGGGAGCGCGATTGCAGCGGGCACTCATCCGCTTCATGCTCGATTTCCACACCGATAAGCATGGCTGCACCGAAATTTATCCGCCATTCATTGTCCGTTCGCACTGTTTTGAGGCTGCCGGGCAGTTGCCTAAATTCTTCGACAACATTTACCGCGACGCCGAGGAGGATTTTATGCTGCTGGGCACGGCCGAAATCGCCCTCACCAACGTCCACCGCGACGAAATCCTGGATGAAGCGCAGTTACCCATCAAATATGTGGCCTATACCCCCTGCTTCCGGCGCGAGAAGATGAGCGCGGGCAAGGATGTACGCGGCATCAAGCGCGGTCATCAGTTTGATAAGGTGGAAATGTACCAGTTTGTCCACCCCGACAAGAGCTATGAGGCCATCGAGGAGCTAAAGCAAAATGCGATTGATATTTGCGACGCCCTCGGTTTCCGCTATCGGGTGGTGGATTTATGCACGGGCGACATCGGTTTTTCGATGACGAAGACGTATGACATTGAGATTTGGGCGGCGGGCTGCCAGGAATGGCTGGAGGTCAGCTCGATTAGCAATGCGGAGACGTTTCAGGCGCGGCGGGCCAATATCAAATTCCGTCCGGAGGAAGGCGGTAAGGCGCAGTTTGTGCATACGCTCAATGCCAGCGGGCTGGCTCTGCCGCGCGTGATGATTGGAATTATTGAGAATTATCAGCAGGCGGATGGGAGTATTGTGGTGCCGGAGGTTTTACGGCCGTACATGAACGGCATAGAAGTGATTCGATAAGAACGTGAAGCGTGAAACGTGAAACGTAAAAGTGTTTCTCACGTTTCACGCCTCACATCCTCATACACCGCCAGCATCCGCTCCGCGATCTTCGGCCAGGCGTATTGCTGGGCGGAGGCGCGGGCCTGGCGGCCCAACCGTTCCCGCAGGTCGGCGTCTGTCAGCAGCTCATAAATCCGTTCTGCCAGCGCCTCCGGGCTGCGCGAGGGGACGTGGAATCCGTTCACGCCATCTTTGACCAAAAAAGCCAGTCCACCCACTTCCGAAGCGATGACGGGCGTCCCTATCGCCATTGCTTCTAACGCCACCATGCCGAAACTTTCGTAATGGGAGGGCATGACGACCATTTCGGCGGCGGCGTAATGGTTGGGTAAGATGTTTTGGTCTTTTGCGCCGAGGAATGTTACCAGATCGTTTATGCCTAGTTCCTGGCGCATGGTTTGCAGCCGCGACATTTCCGCGCTGCGATCATCTGACCAGGGATCGCCGCCGATGATGGCGACGCAGACATCTTTAACTGTTTCCGGGCAGCGTTTTTGGATCAGCGCCATTGCTTTTAACAGGGTGTCAATCCCTTTTAACGGCTCGATGCGGCCGGCAAAAACGATGTTTTGATGGTAGGAGGGGATGTTAACTTTTTCTTTGGCTTCTTGTTTGGGAATAGGATGGAACCGTTCCAAATCTACGCCGGGGGGGATGGTGACGACTTTGTCCATGTCGGCGCCATAGAGCCATTGGAATTGGGCTTCTTCGGCCGGGGTGGCGGCGATGAGGCGGTCGGCGATGTCCATGACGTGTTTTTCGCCGTCAATGCGGGCCTGGGAAGCGCGCTGGCTGTCGTCGAGGGCGATGCGGTTTTTCATGCGGCCCAGGGTGTGGAACATGTGGACGATGGGGATGTGCCAGGCTTCGCGCAGTTTTTCGGCGACGAGGCCGGAGAGCCAGTAGTGGCTGTGGATGAGGTCGTATTGGATGTTGGCGTTGTGGGTAAACTCCAGGACGCCCCGAACGAATTCATCCAGGTGGTTTTGTACATCGGCGACGGGGATGGGTTTTTGGGGGCCGGCGGCGATATGGATGACACGGCCGTTTTCCCCCAAATCATGCACCACGCGCGGTTGGCAATCATCTTGTGAACGGGTAAAAACATCTACCTGGATGCCGCGCCGGCTGAGTTCGCGGCTGAAATCGCGCACGTAGACGTTCATGCCGCCGGTTTTTTTGCCGCCGAGCATGGCTAACGGGCAGGTGTGGACGCTGAGGACGGCGATGCGGGAGGGAGGGGGTGTTTGTTTCACGAAGGTTGACTCTTTCGTGAAACGTGAAGCGTGAAACGTGAAGAGCGTTCACGCTTCACGTTTCACACTTCACGCGAAAGATGCAGTCGGAAAATTTCTGTGTCTTTGGCCCCGAACCGGTATTTGTAGGTTTCGTTGCCGCGCAGGAAGTCGAATTGGGAACGGCCGTCTTCGATGGCTTTTTCGATGGCTTTGGCGGTGAGAACGACGCCCAGGCTGAGATTGCCGAAGGCGGTCGGGTCGAGACCGGAGTTGTAAACCCAGATACTGCCGTTGTAATCGAAGTTGAACAGGGCGGCGGCTTTACGGCCGTCTATTTCGGCAAATAACAGTTGTAATGTACCCGCTTCTAACGCCGCTTTGCCTGCTTCGTGGAAATGGGCGCGACGGCTGTCGTTGAGCCAATCCCGTTTTTCCAGCGTGCTTTTTTGCAGCAGGTTGAGAAAGTCGCCGATGGCTTGATTGGGATCGTCGGTAGGGGAAACGGCCGTGATTTGCACCTCTGCGCCTGCTGCCCGGCGCAGTTTGCGGCGGATTTCCCGCCGCTGTTTGCTGTCCAGGCTGTTCAGGTAGGCGTCAAACGTTTCCGGCAGCTCAATGATGGGGCAGACTTCATGGACGCTTTCGGTTAACGTCAAGTCGCGCTGCTGCGCCATTTTGGGCAGGATGACGCGGGTAAGGGAGTTGGCGGGAACGTTGCAGAAGTCCAGCGCGGTCCAGTGGGGGAAGTCGGGGCTGTGGAGCGTGTTGCAGACGGCCGTCCACGCCGCCTCTGCATCCTCCGCCGCGCAAATCAAATCCAGATAATCCGTTTCCTCTACGCAGCCGTTAAAATGCACCACATTATCGGCATACACGCTCAGGCAGGCGATGGCGGCCAGTTCGCCCGATGCCCGCCGCGCGGCGATGGTTATCAGTTCCGCCCCGTTTGGCTGTAGGTGGCGATGCCAGGATTGTTGGTAAGCTAATGTTTGAAATGGGGTGTTGGTCATACTGCGGCTGACCAGCGCGTCCCATTCGGCCGCCAGTTCATGGAAGACGGCCGTTCCGCGAATCAAGTTGGTTTGTAACACGATGAGAATTTCCCTTTTTGTGTGATGAATTCAGATTGGTCCAATCTTCAAGATTGGACCAATTTCAGCATTATTATAACCCATTTAGTTGGAAGAGGACGGTTACGCCGCTTACTTAGCCGGGGCATGTTCAAAGCGGATGAGTAGGATGGAGGTGATGAGAACGGCCGTTCCCACCCATTGGTTTATCGTCAAGCGCTCATGCAAAAAAACCGCCGCCAGCGTAATCGTAACGGCCACCTCTAAAATGCCCAATAAGGCCGTCTGGAGGCTTCCCAGCGCTTTAACGCCTAAAAAAAGCGTTAACCGTGAGAGCGCAGTGACAACGCCCATCCAAATAACAGCTTGCCAGCCGGTTTGACTGACTGCTGTTAGATTAGACGGAAATAACAGCCAGACGACAGACACAACGCCAGACATGGCTGTGATGGCGTACAGAGTCATGGTTGGCGCGGGAATGTCCATCATAATGCGCTGGCTCATCACAAGCTGGATGGCGAAAGTAACGGCCGCTGCCAGCATCATGCCCACGCCCAGCCAATCGGGACGGCCCAATCCGCCTGCTGTGAGCAGGTAAATGGCGGCGATGGCTAATGCTGTGCGCAGAAGCGTTAGCCGGGAGACGGCTTGTCCGGCCAATCGCAGCAGGATGGCGACGAAGATGAGGTAAGTGATGTTGATGAGCTGCCCCAAGGAGGCATCTATGCGGGTAAGGCTGCCGTAGAAGAAGAGGGAACCCAGCCCGTTTATGCCGCCGGCCAGCATACTGCCCAGGATAGCTGGGATGGGACTGGCGATGAAATGGCGGGCGAAGAGGATGAGGCCGAGCCACATAATGAGGGCTGCTAACAGCGTGCGAAAGGCGACGACGGTTAACACGTTTACGCCGGCGGCGTAGGCTAGTTTGGCAAGAATGGGGACGAAACCAAGAAATAAGGGGGAGAGTAATGCCCAAAAAATGCCTCGCTGCCAATGAGGGGAAGCATTTTGGGGCGAAACGGCCGTCACTTTATCGCCTGTTTGAGAGGGAAGAGGAGGTGAAAGGTGCTGCCGGGCGGATTGTCGGGGTCGCGCCGGTCGCTTTCTACCCAGATACGGCCGTTATGCGCGTCCATAATCCCTTTGGCAATAGCCAACCCCAGCCCCAAGCCGCCGCCCTGGAAGGCTGATTTACTGGTGGAATGGTGTTCGATGGAACCCAGAGCATAAAATTGATCAAAAATATGGCGCTGTTCTTCGGGGGGGACACCGATGCCGGTATCTTTGATGATTAAATCTACGGCATCGTCCAGCGCCCGGCCGACTACGTAGATGTGGCCCTTGTCTGGCGTATATTTGATAGCGTTGCTGAGAACGTGGGAAACGGCCGTTTTTATTTGTTTACCGTCTCCTTCAATGAGCGGCAGGTGGGAAAGATCGCCAATGTGTAAATTAAGCCGCCGCGCCAGACACACTTCCTGATAGCGCGTTTCCAAATCTTCCATGATATGCGCCAGGCGTACAGGACCTAACGACACATCCAATTTGCCCGACGCAATCCGCGAAACACTAATGATTTCGCCAATAACCTCTTGCATCCGGTCGGCGCCGGCGGCTAAACCGGTGGCGACATGGGTTAAGTCGGACACAGGAACCGCTTCAGACCGTTTGAGATGTTCTTGCAGCAGATGGGCGTACCCATGCACCAGCGTTAGCGGTGTGCGCAGCTCGTGAGAAACCAGCAGAATGAAGTCGCTTTTCAAGCTGTCCAATTCGCGCAGCCTGTGGTTGACCTGTTCCAGCTCCCGCACTTTTTCTTCCAGCCGTTCAACGATGTTTTGGGCGTGTTTTTGTAAATGTACTGAGCGTTCATCGGCTGAAAGCGGCTCTTCGTGGCCGTGTAAAAATTCTTCAATGCGGCCGGGGAATGTGGCAACATCAATGGGTTTTGTCAGGAACCCGGTGCAGCCGGCGGCAAGGGCCAGCTTGCGGCTGCCGGGGCTGTTATTGGCCGTGAGGGCGACGATGGGGACGTCGGCAAAGTTGGGCAGGCTGCGCAGGCGGGTTGTGATTTCGCGCCCGTCCATGTTGGGCAGGTTGATGTCCATCAGGATAAGCTGCGGCTGTTTCTCACGGGCAACGGTAATGCCCTGAAGTCCGTCATCGGCCAGGTAAACAGTGTATCCCCGGTTATTCAGTACCCGTTCAACCAACTGCCGACTGGCGAAGTCGTCTTCGATATAAAGAATTTTGGTCTTTGCATCTTGCATCATTCATTTATTGTACCTGTTCAGGCGAGGCTTTCAATAGCCGAATTTCCCTAATTGGGTATGGTTTAATCTATGACCGGCGGATAGTAGCTACAGCTACCAGAGGTGACAGTCACTTACCAACATCATGGCTTTGGCTAATACCTCTGGAAGAAGTGACTGTCACCTGTATAGATACGGCGGATATTTGCAAATCATGAATGGTGCGAAGAGGCGAATAGAGGGTTTATGGACGGCCTTTGTTTTTGCTGGTATCGAGGCGGGAGTCGCTGATGGATATTTCGGTGGGGCTGTCTTCTGGTTGGGTCAGCGGTAAGAGGATATGAAAGGCGCTGCCTTGTCCGGGGTGGCTGTTTAGCCAGATACGGCCGTTATGCGTTGTTACCAACCATCGCGTAATCGGCAGCCCCAGACCCGTTCCGCCAATGACGCGGGTTTGGCGGTTCTCAATTTGCTCAAATGGCTGAAACAGCCTTTCATAATCTTTTTCGGCAATGCCGATGCCGGTATCTTCCACAACAATGAGAACGTGGTCTTCCTGGCGTTTTACCGATAAGCGAATATGGCCGGCATTGGTAAATTTAACGGCATTTGACAGCAGGTTGTTTAAGATTTGGCGCAGCCGTACCGGGTCTGCTTCAATTGGCGGGGTGTTGGGATCAATGTTGTCAATTAACTGTACCTTGTCCTCATTCACCAGGCTGCGTGCTGTTTCCAGCGCCATGTGGGCCACATGAACCAAATCAACGCTGTCAAAACTTACGCTCATTTTGCCCGCTTCTATTTTTGCCATATCTAGAATTTCGTTGATGAGCGCCAGCAAATGTTGGCCGTTGTCGTAAATCGAGGTCAGGTCTTCGGTTTGCGCTTGTGTCAGCGGGCCGTCTATTCCTTTTAAGATAACGCGGGAGAAGCCGATGATGGAATTAAGCGGGGTGCGTAGTTCGTGCGACATATTCGCCAAAAACTGTGTTTTGAGGTGATCCAACTGCCTTAACTTGGCGTTGCTGGCCTGAATTTCTTCAAATAGCTGGGCATTGGCGATGGCCAGGCTGGTGTGGGTGGCGATACTGCGTAGAAGCTGCACGTCTGTTTCGGTGTAGCGGCGGGGTTCGTAGGCTTGCAAGCTGATGAAGCCGGTTGGTTGGTTTTCTTGCAGCAGCGGAATCCATAGGGAGGATTGGGGGGCGCGTTTTTGCCCTGGCAGCAGGGAAGGCTGCATGATGGGGTTGTTTTGGTCGGCGATTAACGGCCGTTGCCCAAATAATAATTGGTGCAGCGGGCTGCCTTCTCTAACTTTGTGCGGCTGATCGGCAACCGGTTTCCCTTCCCGAATCATCAGAATGGGGCTGTATTCATGTGTGTCCGGGTAATAGCGGGCCAAAATGAAAATGGTGTTATCCAGCAGGCGGCCGATTTCATCGTGGACGGTTTGGGCAAGCTGTGTTAAATCCAATATGCCCGAAACGCCGGCCTGGATCTGGTTCAGGGTGATCAGTTCCTGGGCGCGGCTGAGGGCTTCATCCAGCAGGTTCAGGTTTTCGATTTGGGTGGTGAGGTGGTCTACGACGGTTTGGGCGAAGATGGTATTGGCCTGGGTGAACGGCCGTCTTCCCTGCCGCGAGTCAATGGACAAAAAGCCAATCAACTCATGCTGGCTGGTTGCCGGGATCAGCAAAGAAGCCTTTCCGCCAAATTGGTAAACATACTGATTCAAGCATTCTGTTGAGAAACCGCTTTCTTCATCTACTAGCAGCGGTTTCAATTCCGCGTTGAGGCGTTCAAAAACAGCGTCTCCGTGCGTGGGGAACCGCGCTGTTTGGATTAAATCTACGGTGTAAGGTTTGGCTGAATGGAATTCGGCCATGATGCTGCCGGCGGTGATTTGTTCATTATATAAAACAAACCGGCACTGCCAGGCGCCGGTGTATTGGGCCACTTGCTGTACGGCAATATCCAGCGCGTCGTCGCGGGTCAGCGCCTGACTGAGGGATTGGCCTACTTGATACAGCGTTTCCGCCTGTTTGAGCAACTGCTGATTGGACAAAATCACGGCTGATTGATCAACCAGCGTTAAAAACGGCTGCAATTCAGCTTCAGAAAAGGGGGTGATGGTTGTGCGGTGCAGCGCCAATGTCGCCAGCCATTCGCCTTCGACCTGAACAGGAATCAGGGCCAGGGCGTGCAGGTTGTTTGTTCGCGCCAAACGGTGGATGACATTGCCCAATCGCTCATCTGTTTGGCTGCGGCGCGTGAGGATGAGGGTTTTGGGCGGCCATTCCGGCCCAAAATGGAATTTGTCGAGCGGAAAGCGCTCTTGGGGATTATGTGGGATTGGCGTCTGACTCCATAAAACGGGCGTTGTGAGAAAGTCGGGCGCATTGGGCGCTGCGGTGATGATGTAGGCTGCCTGCGCCAGGTTGGATTCGCGGGCGTAATCAATGAGGGCCTGGTATACCTCGACGGCCGTTTGGGCGGCATTGATGTGGCGGCTGGCTTCGTATAGTTGGTGTGTCTCGTCCAAATTGGCTTGCACCCGGGCAAAGAGGCTGGCGTTGACAATGGCGACGGCTAACTGATCGGCCAGCGCTTGCAGCACATCAATCGTTTCCTGGGCAAAAATACCGATTTTGTTGCTTTGAATGGTTAAGGCGCCGGTGATGATGCCGCGCGTGCGCAGCGGGACGGTTAATTCGGCGCGGGTTTCGGGCAGCAGCGGGTTGCGGTGGAATGCTTTGGCCAAGCGGACGTCTTGTTCGGCGTGGGCTTCTCCCTTGCTGATGGCGGCGCTGACCATTGATGTGCCGTTGAGGGGCAGGGTATGGCCTGCTTCCACTTGCAGCCGCCCCGCTTCGCCTGTGCCGGCCTGGAGAACGGCCGTTTCCCCATCTTCGCCAATTAAAAACAACCCTACGTAATAATAATTGAACCGGGCGCGGATCAATTCCACCACTTCTTGAATGAGTTGATCGCGGTCCAGAATTGTGGTGGCGGCGCGGGATACTTCTGCTGCCAGGCGGAGTTGGTTGGAGAAGGCGCGCGCCGTTTGCAGCAGGCGGGCATTATTGAGTGCATTGCTCATGACGCGGATGAGCGAATGAGCAAATTCGACGTCGGTTTGGCTGAGATTGTCGGTTGGCGGCAGGGTGAGTTGACCAAATGGCTGGCCACCTATGTGTACGGGGACGATCTGGCTGCCGGGCGTTTCGGGCGGGGCGCTGTCCAGTTGCAGGTTGTTGTGGCTGAATGTGGCGGTTAAAGCGGCCGTTTCACTGTTCCAGATGGTGTCCACGTAACGGCCGTGCAAAATCTCCAACTCCTTCGCCCGCTGTCGCGTTTCCGTAAAAAGAGCCAAATTGCGCCACAACGACGCCAGATTCTGGGCAAACGTCCGAATCAAAATCGGAAAATCATCATATCCATACTCATCCAGATGTTCGCTGCTGACAACAATACCGCCCAAATTCTCACCGCTCAAGCGCAATATGATGGCGATGACGGCCAAATCTTCATCTTGTTCTGTCGGAAAATGAATGAAAAATCCATCGTTATTCGACAAGGCTTCCTTTAACAATTCAGCATCTTGAGGCCGTGTGACTTGAGCAAATGGTTCGATGGTGGATGCGCGCATAGGCCAATCCACACCATTTTCATGATATTGGTAGATAGTGGCATCGGTCAGATTTAACGCTTGCCGGATGCCCTGAACAGCTTCCATTAGTAATGCCGGCTCGTTGGTGATGGAAGCTAACCGGGCGTTAAGCTGCAAAATTTGATTTAAGTTGCGATTGTGCTGTTCTTGGGCCTGATGCAGGCGGCGCTGCTGTTCTAATTGGTTGTGCAGGGCTTGTTGCAGCGCCAACTGCGAGCGCTCTTGTGTTTTCCGGTGAACATATTCACGATTTTCGGCCAATGTACCCAAAAAGCGTAGTTGGAACTCAGCCAGTTTGGCAGAATTAATCGTTTCCGGCCAATCAGCCTGATTCAACGCCTGCATCATGGCTGTGGCTGTAACCAGGGCTAACCCCTGCTCTGCTAATTTTGTTGTGATGGCGATGAGTTCGGCTTCGTCGGTTTCGTCGATCAAAAATCGCCATGCCAGATTGCACACTTGCACGGCAGTCTGAGGCCCGCGTCGCGGCGATGTGAGCCGCCCGCTGTTATCTATGGCATGGCGGATAAAGGCATCGCTGACCAGGTTTTCTAACTGCTGCCGCAATGGCTGATGGTTGTTTTTATTGATGGTCACGCGGTTTCCTTGATTAGAAATGCTGCATAGAATTCAACGCCTACCCCTGCACGATCTGCATCCGTGATGAAATCGTCGGGCAGTCCCAAAAATCGGGTGAGGGGGTGAAGATGGTTGACTTTCCAGGGCGCCATCATGTTAACATGTTGGTCTAGGGTGTACAACTGTATGGGTAAACCGGCTGCGGCGCTGAATTCCAGAAGGCGTTGGTGTTGTTCTGTGGCTGTTGGGGCGGCGTGTGTTTGAAATACAACAAAAATCTGTGAGGCGATGGGCGCCCAATTGAATAATGCGGCTGCCAGTTGGTGATTTTGCGCTTCGGTAAGGAAAAGGGGGAGGGCGTTTAGGCCGATGGCGACTTTTTCTTTCAGGGCGATGAGGCGGCGCACGGCGGGCGCGTGGAGGATTTGTTCTACCTGTTTTACGCTGCCGTGGATGTAATCAATGTTGATGAATTCGGCGAATAGGCTTTGGCCGTAGCTGACGGCAACGGGGTTGGCGTCGCAGTAAATGATGCGGGCTGTCGGGATAGAGGCGTGAAGGTGATTTTCGGTGGGTATACCGGCGCCGAGGTCGAGGAATTGGGTGAAGCCCTGGTTGTGTAAGGTTTGGGCTGCTTCCTGGATGAAGGCGCGGCGCAGGCGCACCCATTTTTGCAGGGAGGGGATGGTTTGGAGGAGTTTGTCGGCGGCTTGCCGGTCGGTTTCGAAGTTTGCTGTTCCGCCTAGCAGGTAATTGAAGATGCGGGCTGTGTTGGGAACGGCCGTGTCCAGAAATAAATCTGCTTCCGGGGTGGTGAAAAAGCCGTTGGTCGCCGACATGCGTGGTTTATCCTGATTCCGGGCGTTGTTCTGCGCGGCCGCTCGTCGTTTGCCGGCCCAGGGTTAACCCGATTGGCGCATCTTCAAACACGGCCGATAGGGATTGCAGGCCAATGCGGACAATTTCATGGACATCTGTTGACCGGTACATTTGATTGCTGAGTTGATTCAGTTCTTGCTGGCGTTGGGCTTGCGCTTCGGCGCGGGCCAATAACCGGGCGTTTTCGATGGCGATGGCTAATTGATCGCTTATGGTTTGCAGCGCGCTGATTAGTTCCTGGCTGAAGGCGTTGAGTGTATCGCTTTGGATGGAAAGTGCGCCGCTGATTTTGCCGCGTACCCGCAGTGGCAGTGTTAGTTCGGATTTTGTTTGTGGTAAACGCGGGTCAGACAGCCATTCTTCGTTGGTTTTGACGTTTTGGATGATGCGGGGTTTGCCATCGGCCGTTGCGCCGCCGATGAGGGAGCGCCCGCCTACTGGCAGTTGGTACGCTTCCGCCGCCTGGATTTGACCGGCTGTGCCGGTGCCGGCCATGAGTACGGCTTGATTGGTTGCGCGGTTGATCAAATAGAGGCCGACGTAGTACAGATTGAAGTGGTCTTTGATCAGGTTAACGGCTTCGTGGATAAGTGTGTCCAGGTCGTGGATGCTGGTGGTGGCGGCGGCGATTTCGGCGGCGGCTTGTAATTGGATGCGTTGTGCTGATTGGGCGGCGAGGGCGGTTTGTATGGTTTCGAATTGGATGAGGTTGTGGATGGCGATGGCCATGGATCCGGCAACGGCCGTTAACACATCTACCGCGCGGTCGCTAAATGGGTTGTCATTTTCTACGGCTAAAACGCCAATTAATTTGTTGGCGACAATCATGGGCAGGCCCAGCCAGGCGCCAAAATCCTCGCCGACTGTCAAGGAGCGCAGTTCCTTGTACAGCTCATTCATTCGGTCTGTGACATGTAAGACTTCTCTTGTGCGAGCAACGTACCCGCTAAATCCTTCGTTGATGGATAGTTCGGGAACGGCCGTTAAATCAACCTCTTGCCCATTTTCAAACCCATAAATCCAGTGGAGTTTGTCGCCATCGGCCGTTAGCAGTGAAATAGACATGCCCGTTGCATCTACCAGCGACATGATTTCGCGGCGCGCGCCGACGAAAATCTCATCAAGCGTTGGCGCAAGAGATAGTAGATTGCTTAATCGGTAGAGCGCGCTGAGTTCAGCAACGCGGCCCTGCTCAGTCGGCCGCGGTGAAGGAGTGTTCATATTGGATTAGATGCCTAAATCCCACACCTCTTCCCCATCGAGAATTTGGCGGATTTGTTCCGGGAACAGGTCGGCGTCAATTGGTTTGGCTAGAAAGCCGTCAAAGCCGGCTTCACGGGCCTTTTTCATTTCAGAGGCGCTGCCATGCGCTGTCACCGCCACGACCCGCGTGTCTTGTAAATGGGGGTCCTGGCGGATTTGCCGCAGCGCTTCATAGCCATCTTCATGGGGGAGGCGTAAGTCCATCAGAATCAGGTTGACATGCGGCATGGTGTTCGCAAAATCTACAACGCCCCAGCCTGTTGTTTTCCATTCGCATTTTTGGATGCCCATGAAGGCCAGCAGCCGGGCAATGAGAACAAAATTGGAGACATTATCTTCGACGACCAGGATGTGTGCATCTTGGGGAGCAATGGGCGTTTTTGTGTCGGCCTGTTTATTGTTCATAAAAATTCTCACTTTTTAGTCGCTTACGCGCCAACATCGACAAAAAGTTGTCGATCTTTTCGAATGGATAATTTATAACGGATAACGAGTAATGGCGAATGAAGGAGCCTTCCGCTGGCGAGAAATTGACAATTATCCGTTATGCGTTATTCCTTATCCGTTTTCCTCGCTTGCCGCTTGCGGCTCTCTTTTGCCAGTATCATCTGGCACAAGACGTTGGCGCGTAAGCGCCAACATCGACAAAAAGTTGTCGCTAATTGTCAATTGACAATTTCTTAAAGGATACCTGAATAGTTACCTTATTTATAGACGTTCTAATAATAGCGGCAAACTGTTGATTATGCCGTTAAGGAGGCGCGAAAATAGAGGGTAAAGCGGTGTTAGTAGTTACCTTTTTGGAAGGTTTAACCCTTTGCGGTTAGTTTTCTATTACTGAGGCGCTGTTTGTCCCCATTGCATGGCCGATAATGTGTTGCCCAGGAAAATTAGCAGCACGATCGCATTTAGTAAGCCGCCCCAGGCGCGTCCGGGCGACCATAAAGCCAAATCGCCCGCCAGCCGCAGTATGAGCGATAGGTGGAGCAGCAGCAAATGGCCGTAAAAGCGCGGCTTGTAGCTCAACGGCAGGCTCAATATGGCCGGAAAAATGATGGGGGCATGGCCGAAAATCATGGCGAAGGTGAAGCCGAGGAAGACGGCGTGCAGGATGGCGTCGTAGTACAAACCGGATGAGACGCCGCCATAAATGATGGCTAATCCGCCAGCGACGACCAGCCACGCATAGCCGGAGAGCATACTGATGGCGATGAAACGGGTGACGCCGGTTTTGTTTCTAGTGCGGCGGGCGATGTCGTAGCGCAGCAGCCATCCGGCGACGCCTAACATGCCCAATCCCGCGATGCGCACGCCCGTATCATAATTGAAGCTGGCGATGATGAGACCTAAAAGAAGGAGGAGGGAAACGGCCGTAAACATCCCCTCTTGTTTCTTTGTAAACCGCAGCATCCGGCTTAGTTCCAACCGCTCCCCGGCAATCGTGAAAACGAGGAAGCCCGCCCACCACCACACCGCATCGGCGATGGGGTGGCCGAACAGCCACAAGCCATTGCCTACCAGCCAGGCGATGGAACCCAACGCCATCGTGTACGTAAAAATTGCCGGATGGTGGCGTACAATAAAACCGAACAAAATCACCAGTCCCACACTGCCCAAGGCGATGAGCGCCGGGCCGACGACACCGCCAATGCCCAGCATCAGCAGCAGGCCACCCACGCCGCTAATCAGCGGGGCCAGATAGGGCCAGCGCGATTTGAACAGGATATTCAAGGCCACTGCGCGTTCCAGGCTGATGACGGTTCCCAGAAAGCCGGACACCATCAAGGGGCCATGCGCCAGCGGCAAGGTAGGCCGCAGCGCCGGCCACTGCCAGCCAATACGAACTAATCCAGCCCACATCGCTGCCAGCAAGGCAAAGATAGCGAGAATTAAGAGAGGTCGTTGTAGTTTTGTCGAATGTTCCATGTGAAAATCGGAGGTCGGTAATCGGTAGATGGTAATCCGACCATTTACCAATTACTGTTTACCGCTCTACCGGCCTGGAGGGAAGAAGCTGACGGTGTCGCCGGGGTGGATGGGTTGGTTGAGGCCGTTGGTGTAATTGATGTTACGGCCATTTACCAATACCCGCCAACCGCCCCGCGCCCGAAACGATTTTTCCACCACCATCCAGGGGGTACCGCGCTCATCCAGCCGTTCCTCATCCAGCCATTCGATGTCAAAAACGTCATCGCGTATGTGTGGAAAATAGTTAAAAAAGCGGGTGAGGAGCGTGTCAATATGGCTGCCATCCGGCAAACGCATCGTCATCGTCTCTTTTCCGGTGTAGCGGCGTACCCGGCCAAAGAAGGATAGCTCCACGTCGAAATCGCCGCTGTCCCAGGTGCGGGCCACCTGGTAGCCCAGCAGCATCATGTGCAAATGCAAGCTGAGGACTTTGTTCCAACCTGCCAACGCCGCCGGAATGACGGGATTGCCGGGCATTTCTTCGCTGAGGAAGCGGGCAAACGTGGCGTTGACCAGGCTGATGGAGCCGGTGATATAAATTTCCGGCACATGGATTTGGCGCGGGCCATGCGCGGCGTGAATTTGCCCGGCGCGGAACAGGTAGCGGGCGAATTCGTGGCTGAAATCCATCCCCAGGGTGCGGGCCAGCCAGACGGTGAAGAAGCGGCGGCGTTCGGCCAGGTGTTCGGGATTGGCCCCTTTTTCCCAACCGAGGATAACGGCCGTGTCATGATTGTCCAGCAAATAGTCATACGTCCCCACCACCAGCTCAGTCCCGCGCCGAAAAAGCGGTTCGATAGTCGCCAGCATCGCTTCAACATCGGCCTGGTTCAGGTTCAGGAACCCTTGCAGCCGATCCCATTCTTCCTCTGGCGTCGGCGACAAATTCGTCAGCTTCCACTCTTCTATCTTGGCCGATTGTCCATTCATCAGCTTGTTCATTCCCATTTTTTCTCTCCCAATACCCTCTGCCACTTGCACCTTGTCTCCTGCCGTTTTGATTTATTTTCCCAACAGCAGCAACAGCATCAAAACTTCAGATTCGGCATAAACGCTGTGGGGCAGATTGGGCGGCATATGAACCCAGGTTCCAGCCTGCGCTTGCATCGCCTCTTCTCCCAAGGTCAACTTGGCCTCGCCTTGTATAAAGTGGAGGATGGCCGGCTTGGATGCCGTATGTTCCGATAATTCTTGCCCGGCAGCGAAACCAAATAAAATTGCTTTGATTCCATCATCGCTGTAAATGGTGCGGCTGATAATGCTGTCCGCCGGAATCTCGTTAATTTGCTCGACTAAATCGTTAAAAAATGTGTAGTCCATCATAAATCCTTATTATCGTCTCAATTACGGCTAATGACAATTTGAAGTTTGTAAGAGAATGGAAAGCGTTCAGCTATTAGCATTTTAGCTTGTCAGCTAACCATTTACCTTTGATTAGCTGGCTAAAAAGCTGATTGGCTGAACGGCTGAATGCTTGTGGAGGCTGGTCGCTGCTGCAATCTTGTTTAGTAATCGTCCATTATTGACTTCCGTGTTTCGGGAATTCCAATTCCCGAAACATCCCCGCGAAAAAGGGAACTTATTTATAGACGTTCATTAGCGGCCTAATGTCCCAATTTACGGTTCAATAGATGCCTGCAAATCTGCCAGCAGGCGATCAATCTCTAATTGAAACTCAACGGCTGCCTCAGTTAGCGTGCAGAACGGAGCGAGATCGCAGCCCACACAAGCGGCGGCGTGATCGCGAAACACGATGATGGTTTGCGGCCAACGATCTTGCACTTCAGCAACTGTCAAATCAGCATGAATAGTTTTGTTTTCCATGATTAAGTGAGGGGCAGCTAATAGCCCAACTGTGGTTTATACCGGTGTTCACCGCGTTTGGGACTATCTTACCTGGTATCGAGAATAATGGAGGAAGCGTGTTTTGTCTTTGCTCTAGCGCAAATTTAGTTTGCGGGCTTGACTGGCGGTAAATCTTCGGCAATGGTAACTAGCCCATGCGGAGAGCAGATGGTCATTTGCTCTCGCCTGGTTTTAACTAACCCGTCTTGCTCCCATTTGCTAATGATTCGGCTGACCGAATAAATGGTTGTACCAGTCATTTCGGCCAAATCGCGGCGGGACAGGGGCATGTCGATCAAAATACCGTCTTTCATTTTCTTGCCAGCTTGTTTTGTTAAACGCAGGAGTGTCCGGGCCACGCGCCGCTCGACTCGTTCGGTGGCCAGTTCCCGGTAACGGTCTTGCAATTCGTTAAAGCGTACAGCTAACATTTTGGCCGCGTTGATTGCCAGTTTGGGATATTTTTCCATGAGATGATTCATTAACTCGCGATTCCAAACCAGCAGATCACAATCTTCAACGGCTTCGGCCGTTAAGGGGTAGTTGAAGTTGCCTAATGCGGCGATGATGCCCACGCCATGACCAGGGGTAAAAAAGTGGACGATGATTTGATGGCCTTCGGGCGTTATTTGGGTCATGCGCACGCTGCCAGCGAGCAGGACGTAGAATGTGTTGGCTTTATCCTCCTGGTTAAAGATGAATGATCCGCTAGTGTAATGACGATGCGTGGCGGTTTGGAGAACGGCCGTTAAATCGGCCGGCGCTAAATCACAAAACAGGCTGCATTGGGCGACTATTTGTAATTGTTGTTGGATTGTATTTTTGGGAGCCATCATAACGGCCGTATCTTAACACGGATTCATCAGTAAAAGAAGCGCATAAAAACAAAAAAGCCCGGAACGGCATCGCTGCCATTCCGGGCCAATCAGCAAAACATTAGCAAATATCACTCAATCTGGCCGGTCTCCATCCGTGTATTGTAAATTTCTTCCAGCTTGTACAAATCTTGCTGCAACTCAAAGAAACCATGCCAATGAGCATAGTCCGGCGCGCCCATCAGCGCTCCCTGGCGGGCGCGGCGCCCTTCGTGATGCCACAAATAATAGTATGTAATTTGGAATTCATCCGCCCATGGATTTTCCTTTAACAGCCCTTCTTTCTCCAATTCGGCGCGCCAGGCTTCAGCTACATCATAATAGGCCACATTATAAAGCTCAACCGCCCTGTCACCTTGCGTAAAGAAGCTCTCCGTGTGCAGGCTGCTGTGGCAAGAGTTACAAACCAACATCATCTTGGCCCGTCCTTCCTCCCCATTGCCCAAAATCGGACTCATCACATCATCCGAATTGCGAACTTCAGACCGCTTGGCCCACAAATTCCAGTAAAGACGCTCCGTGATATTATGCGTGGTGCTCAATTCACCTATACCGCTCATGTGGCAGGTGGCGCAGGTTGGGGCGCGATAGTCGCCCGGTTCCCACGTGTCCGGCGCCGAATCCCAAATCCAATCATCGCTGTCAGTGTGGTAAATATGACCATGTTTACTATTCTCGAAGATTTCGATGTCGGGATGATCCGGCCCTAAATGGCAGGAAGCGCAGGCAAAGGGTTTGCGCGCTTCGGCAATGCTGAACTTGTGTCGAGTGTGGCAGGCGGCGCAGTTGCCAGTGCTGCCGTCGGGATAAATGTTGCCCATACCCATGTTAGGCCAGGTAGCGGCCGTCGGCCGATTGTTTTCATCCAGCAAAATTTCAGTTCCATGACACTGCATACAGCCTGTTTCGCCTGAAGCGCCGCTCAACTCAGGATGATTTTGCCCTTCATGCACATTCACCAAAGCGTGCAGACTGTCTTTGGGAATGATTTGGTGGTAAGCGCGGAAGTGACCGCTCTCGTTAAATTGGGTGAATTCGCCTGGATGGCAACGGGCGCAAGTACTGGGGGGAACTAATACCGAGATAAAAACATCGGTACCAACCAGCGTTTCATGCTGTGTTGCCATCGGCGAGTCTGCTTCAACCTGATGACAATCAATGCAAGAAACGCCAGCATGGGCATGGCGGCTGTCTTTCCAATCATTGATGATGCCCGGATTTTCGGTCTTGTGGCAATCAATACATTCCCGGCCCATCTCGGTCATGCCTCTGTCAACGGCCAAATTGCCGATCGTGCTCAAGTCGCCAACATTACGGTCTACTTGGATGACCGCTGGAGTTGGGGCAATCGCATTCACCGTTGCCGGCGGGTTGGCCGGTTGGCTGGGAGCTGCTTCTTCCGCCTTTGAACAAGCCGCCAAAGCCGCTAATGACAAAAGGACAATAATCAGGTAAATCTTTTTCATAAATCCCTCCTTACTTGGATTTAAGGTTTAGTGTAACTACCTAAGCCTCTCTGGTGTCATACCCCGAAGGCGGGTATCCATGTAGTGGATTCCTGCCTGCGCAGGAATGACAGGCTAGTAATTACGTTCTAGTTTGGGTTGATATAGGTTGCGATTTCGTGATGGCCTACATGTTCATGGCAGGAAACACACTGTTGTTCTGTTTCGCCGCGAAAATAGGCGCGATGAGCAATTAAAGCATCATTGGTAGACATGGTGGCCTTTTCCAAATTGGTGTGACAGGTAAGACAACCGGAGTCATAGACGTACTCTTCGCGGTGGTCTCGTTTTGCCAGCCAGTCTATGTTTTCCGGGTCGCCAAAATTTTCTACCCATAAATCATGGATGCCGGTGCGCGCTTTGGTATACAGGTAATTTAATGAGCTATCATGGGGTAAGTGGCATTGGGCGCAAGTGGCGCGGACGCCGTGGGCGTTGCTGCCGCCATGCACATCGGCATTGTGGGCTTTTTCAAACGGTTCCATGCTGTGGCAGTTAACGCAGAATTGAGCGTCTGAGGTGGCGGTGATGCCTTCGTCGGTGATGATCCAAGAGATGAAGGGCAGGATAACAAAGGCGACCAAGCCGCCGATGATTAGTAGGGGAATTAGCTGTCGTTTCTTGAGTTTTTTATTTCCAATAGTCATGTTCACCGTCGCGGTTTGCGTAAAATTGCACACTCACAGCACTTTTATGAGAGGCATATTAACGCAGAATTGCTCGTTCATCGTTGCGCTGGCGCAATTATGATGGAGCAATTTTGGGAATTGGTTTTATGCGGCGCTCAATGAACGCTGGTTTATATTCGCGTGGGGGTTTACGTGAGCTGACGGCGGCCCCAAACAATGAGTGCGCCAGCCATGATGGTTGTGCCAATGGCTAATGCGATGACGCTGGTTGCGGTGGTTTGGCCGGACTTGTTGGAGGGGGGGGGCTGAGGCGTTGGCTGTGCGGTAGGAAGTAAGGTGGGGGTAACGGCCGTTACCGAAACCTCTATCTGTGGTGCATTCTGTGTCACGGGCGCGGGCTGTTTGGTTGGAACAAGCGTTGGTGTGGGGAGAATGGGTGTGGGCGTGGCCGGGGGCCGCACGCGCAGCTCCTGGCCGATTTGCAGGACATCGTTAGCGCTCATGTTGTTGTAGGCTAATAAATCGTCCAGCGATAACCCATAAGTGAGGGCGATATCCCACAGCGTTTGGCCGCTGCGGACGATGTGTGTTGTGATGGGCGTCGGCGTAGGCGGCGGCAGTTGACCTGGAGCCAATCGCACCGTCACCTCCTCGCCCGGCTGCAAAAAAGTGTTCTCGTCCAGCCCGTTTAGCCACAAAAAATCAGTCAGGGGCAGGTTGTATTTGGCGGCGATGACCCAGGCGTTTTCGCCTTCGCGCACGATGTGGGTAAGCGGCGGGGTAGGCGTGGGCGGCGGTTCCTGCCCCTCGGCTAATTGGATGATGACCCTATCGCCAGGATGCAGAAACGCATTTTCCGAGAGGTTGTTGTATAGGCGCAAGTCGGCGATGTTAACGTTGTAATAGGCGGCTAAACTCCACAATGCCTGTCCCTCTTGCACGATGTGGACGATGGAGCCGTCTTCGCCCGGTTCGGCCAGTTCGATGGGGGTGATGAAGAGTGGTTCGGGCGAGTTGTCGCTGCTTGTGTTGACGGGCGGGGCGTCGGACGGCCGTCCTACAACCAGTACGTAAAAATTCTCGCTGCCGTTGGTGGCGTAGCCGGTTCCGGCTTCGATGTAGCGGCTTGTGACTAGTGTGTTGTAATGGACGGGGCTGTTTTCCCACCAGACAAGCCCCTGGTTTGGCGTCATGCCTGTGCCGCCGACGATGTTTTCGGAGACGTAGCCAATGTAACCGGCGGCGTTGGCCCGCGATTGGGGTGTGGAGCCGCCTGCGCCGATGTGGCTGCTGAAGATGGTATTGGCGGCCATGTAGTTGGCCTGGTTTTGGGCGGAGGCCATGAGCGCGCTGTTCACCTGGAATGGGGGCAGGCCGTATCCGGCTCGGAATCCATTCACCAGTTGGATGACCTGGTAGGCTGTGTCTGATTGGGCGGCGGCGGAGGGAACGGCCGTTTCCCCCACCCCGACCAACAATAGCAGACTTAACAGTAAGCTCAGTTGGTATCGTCGTATCATGGCGAAAACTATAGCAGAAACGGCCGTTGTCACCCAAAAAACACAAGAGTGTCATCATTAACCATTCATCAAGAAGTACCAATAGGTGATTTTATAGCTTGTAGAATCGCCCTATACTCTCAGACAACGAACGTTAGGAGCTAAAGAATTCCCATATCTTTGCCCCAATCTAAATTAATCATTAGATGAATGTGACCCGTAGAGGGAACTGGCGTCTATAAAATAATTGTCAAAACGGAGAAAAAAGATGCAAGACATGAGCCTTGACGACATCGTCGGAAATCCGCGTGAATATGAACTAACCTTTTATGATGGCAGCTCACGTAAAGTATATGTAACCGAGATAGAGGCGCCCTATCCCGATGGAAAGCTTATCGTGTCGCGGACAGATAAAGCAGGCATAATCACCCATGTAAATCGCGCATTTGTAGAAATGTCGGGTTATAGTAAGGAAGAATTGGTAAACCAACCCCACTACATTTTGCGCCATCCCGATATGCCCAGAGCTGCCTACAGAGATTTATGGGATACTGTCGAAGCGGGAAAAAAGTGGCACGGTTACGTAAAAAACTTACGGAAAGACGGCGGCTATTATTTGGTCTACGCGACAGTCATCCCTAACATTCGCAATGGTGAAGTCGTTGGTTATACTTCCGTACGGCGCAAACCATCACCGCGTAAAATGGCCGAAGCGTTAACCTTATATGCCCAAATGTTGCTGGAGGAGCAAGCATGAGCTATCTAATGACAATCAGCCCCGATTTCGCGCCAGAACTCATTGCCGGCTGGTATATTTTCAACACTTGGCTGCAAAAACAACTGGGCGAAGGTATCCATTTAGAACTATTCAACGATTTTGAGAGTCAACGCGAAGCCATTCGTAATAATCAAATAGATATTATTTATGCCAATCCATTTGACGCTTCAATGTTGATTCGGGAAAAAGGATTTACAGCTTTGGTTCGCCCGGTGGGTAAACAGGATGAAGCAGTCATCGCGGTGAATGCGGCACGGTCTGTCGAGCAGGTTGAAGATTTGCGGCCGGGTATCCGTATCGCATCAACCGATGATCCTGATGTGCACATGATGGGCATGATTATGTTGGAACCTGCTGACTTAAATGTTGAAAACACCGAAAGAAGCGTGGTGGACAGTTACATCATTGTTGCCAAACAGTTGATACGGAATGAGGCGGATGTGGGTTTCTTTTTGAAAGAAGCATTTGACAATTTGTCCAATTTTACGCGCGAACAACTAAAACCGTTGGTTGAAAGCGAGATCAGCATCATTCACCATTCTTTGTTGATTGGGCCGCGATTGGCGGCGCAGCAAGACCGTATTCGTGAGCTTTTGTTGCATATGACGGCCGATCCCAAAGGCGCAGGGGTTTTGGAAAGCCTGGGTTTTCAGGGATGGGAACATATAGATGAAGAAGACGTAGAATTTATGATTGATTTGATGGATACGTTGGTGTAAATTGCGTGTATAAGGGCAGTAATGGCCAGTGCGGGCAGCGAATAGCTGCCCGTTTTGTTTTAAGGATGACCTTGTTTGCATCCTAACTGCATTTGATAGAAACTTTGTGATGATGAATGGCAGCCGGGACGCACAACTGCGCCGAGGAAAAAGCGATTTGGATAGAATTTATGCAGACTGAAAACAATGCGGTTGACGCTGAGAAGCGAGAAGAGATAACAACAACAACGGAAGCGCCGCCACCTATGGATGAAGGCGCAGTGATTGAGCCGGGTATTGATGAGAAATCTGCTGGCCCATCATCAACGGCCGTACCCGAAACCGCTCATGGGACAGAAACGAGTGGTGTTCCTGAGGCTGAGGGGGAGGCGAAATCTGGTGAATCGGCTGCAGCGGCAGTTGAGGCGTCTCAAGGCAACGAATTTGAACCGAGTGAGCCGCGCCAACAGAAGCAGCGTCGTAACGAGCGGGGCAAACAGCAGCGCAAGAAGGAAAGAAAACCGAAACCCGATCCGGCGCTGACTCAGGTGGTGTCCTGGTTTGCTGCGTGTGGTCGGTGCAGCTTTTTTCTGGCTGGGTACACGGTGGCTGGCGGGGAAGGAGCGTTGGAAACGGCCGTTGCCCAGCGCGGCAAAAAATGGCTTCATCTAACCTGGAACCGTGATGTCGCCAATCTTGTCCATAAATCTTATGGCAGCCGTGTGGATATTAACTGCTACCATTACGAAGGACGCTGCCAGGAATGTCGTCGTCGCTTTGTTTACCACGCCGAAGACGAAAGCGGCGCACCCTCCTTCCGCATTGAGTTAAGACCGTGAGTCGTGAAAGGGTGACCCTTCACCCCTTCACCCCCTCCCCCCCTTTCCCCCCCGCTGACGGGCCGCTTCAAATAAGATAACGGCGGCAGCAACGGCCGCATTTAGCGATTCGGTGGCGGCGTGCATGGGGATGGCGATGGTTCCGGTCGCTATTTTTCGCGCCTCTTTTCCCGCACCGCCCGCCTCGCCGCCAATGATGAGGGCTGAAGGGTGGGGCCAGAAAACGGCCGTATACGCCCTTTCCCCGTCCGCAGCCGCCAGCCACACACCCATTCCCACCGTAATTTGCTCGATTTGCCGCCAATCGGCCGTCAGAATGGGCAGCCGCAAATGCGCCCCCATCCCGCCGCGCACCGCTTTGGGGTTGTAAGCGTCCACACAGCCCGGCCCCAGTACAACCCCGTCCGCCCCCGCCGCCCCCGCCGAGCGCAGCATTGTTCCCAGATTGCCGGGATTCGTTACATCGTCCAAAATGAGTAGGAGAGATGGTTTTTCAGGCAGCGGCCGTGCTGCTTGCGGTAAAACGGCCAGAATCCCCGGCGGCGTTTGCGTATCGCTCATGGCGGCCATAACCGGTTCGGTTACGGCTTGTTTTGGCCCCGTGATTTGTTGTAAAATGTGGGCGTGAACGGCCGTTTGCCGCCACACTTCCGTGTAAAAAACGAGTTCAGGTTGACGCGCCAACTGAACCAACTCTGCCGCCCAGCGCGTCCCTTCAATCACAAACGCCTTTTCACGGGCGCGAAACCGCTTTTCGGCCTGTAATCGGCGCACATATTTGATTTTGGCATTGCTTAAACTGGTGATCATCTTGAGTCGTATTGTATCCTTTTTGAGTTTTGCGGGTTAGTATAACTGCATTAGAGAGTGGCCGTTATTTTGGCGTAACTACTAAGCCTCAGAGGTGACAGTCACTTAATAGCGATTTGTTATGACCATTGCCTCTGGAAAAAGTGACTGTCACCTTAGTAGTTACATTTTGGCAAAGAAAGGAGGATGAGCATGAGACAAATCAAAGCGCTGTACAAATTAAGCCGTCCGTTGACTTCGTTAAGCGGTGCATTGGCGGTGCTGCTGGGCGGTTATGTGGCCGGAACCGGCGAATGGGGCAATATCCTTTTGGCTTGTTTGGCTACTTTGATGGTTGCCGGTTCGGCCAATGCCTGGAATGATTATTTGGATGTGGAAATTGATCGGGTAAATCAACCGAAACGGCCGTTACCCGCCGGTTTGGTCAGTCTGGAGCAGGCCAAACGGTTTTCCTTCATTTTAACCGGGCTGTCCCTACTTGTCGCCAGTTTCATCAACCTGCCCGCCTTCCTCATCGCCGTCGTTTCCAACACCATGTTGTATGTGTACTCCTGGAAATTAAAGAGCACCGTCCTCATGGGTAACGCCACCGTCGCCGCCCTGTCCGCTATGAGCGCCATTTATGGCGGCGTGGCTGCCGAAAATGTGCGGCCTACACTGTGGCTGGCTGTCATCATCGCCACTGCCATCATGGGGCGCGAAGTGCTTAAAACATTGGCCGACTATGAAGGGGATTTGCGCGAACAATGCCGCACAGTGGCGACGGTTTGGGGGAAACGAGCGGCGCGCATTGTCTTTTACCTGTTAGTAGGCGCAACGTTGATTGTGATGCTGCTGCCTTATTTGCTGGATGTCTACCGTCCGGCTTATGCGTACACTGTCGCCATCGGTGTTTTCCCTGTTGTGGCTTATATTTTAATGCGTGTTTCTCGTTACCGCACCGGGCCGCAGCTTGAAAAACTAAGCCAGTTGATGAAATATGATTTTTTGATCTGGTTCCTGGCAGTGGTTTTGGGCGCAGCCTGATGGTAGCAGGCGAAAAGGTGATGGCGGAAGGAGAAAATCATCTTCTTCCGCCTTTTTGTTTATTCAGGCGGGGTTTCTGGTGGCGATAGTTCGACGATGGGGGGGAGATGAGGCTGCAGCATAGGCTGGGTACGGCCGTTCAAGAACCACATCTGGCTGTTAAATAATGACTCCGACCCGGCTTCCAATTCGCGGCGGGGGATGTAACGGCCGTCAGCCTGCAATTCATACGCCTTTTCGGTATCCTTCAAATAAATATTCAAGATATTTTCCACAATATCCTGGCGCATAGCCGCGTTTTCGATTGGGAACAATACCTCTACCCGGCGGTCAATGTTACGCGGCATCAAATCGGCGCTGCCGATATACATCGCCGAATCGCCCTGGTTGTGGAAGTAGTAAATACGGCTGTGCTCCAAAAAACGGCCGACGATGCTCAAAACGCGGATATTGTCGCTGACGCCGGGTACGCCGGGGCGCAAGCAGCAAATGCCCCGAACGATCAAATCAATCTGCACGCCTGCCTGAGAGGCACGGTACAGGGCGCGAATCATTTGCTCGTCCACCAGCGAGTTGCATTTGATGATGATACGGCCGTCTTCCCCCAGCGCCGTCTCCTGTTCGATTAGTTCCAATAAACTGGCGCGCAAATTGACCGGCGCCACCAAAAACTTGCGGTACTCGGCTTGTTTCGAGTAACCAGTGAGATAGTTGAACAAATCTGAAGCATCCGCTCCCATCGCTTCGTCACTGGTCATAAAGCCCAAATCCGTGTAAATGCGGGCCGTAAGCGTGTTGTAATTACCCGTCGCTATGTGTACGTACCGTTTGATGCCCTCCTGCTCCTTGCGAACCACCAAACATACTTTGCAATGTGTTTTCAACCCGATTAAGCCGTAGACGACATGGACGCCTGCCTTTTCCAGCGCCCGCGCCCATTCGATATTGCTTTCTTCATCAAACCGCGCCTTCAACTCTACCAGCACCGTCACCTGCTTGCCGTTTTCTCGCGCCTTCATCAGGGCTTGAACGATGACCGGGTTGGGGCCAACCCGGTACAAAGTTTGTTTGATGGCTAACACCTTAGGGTCAGAAGCGGCCGTTTCCACAAACTCCACCACTGGCAAAAAACTCTCATACGGATGATGCAGCAGCACATTTTGCCGCTGTAAAATGCGAAAAATATTCTCTTCGCCATTCAGCAGCGGCGACAGACGCGGCGTAAAACTCTCATCCTTCAAATCCGGCCGTTCCAGACCATGCAGCTCCCATAAATTGTTCAACCCCAGCGGGCCTTTCACCGGATACACATCGCTCGCGCCGATTTTTAGGTTCGTCATCAAAATGTTGCGGATATTTTCCGAAGTATCTTCAGCAATACCCAGCCGCACCACCGAGCCGAAATGCCGCTGGCGCAGATTTTTCTCCATCGTCAACAACAAATCATCCGCTTCCTCCTCCTGAATTTCCATATCTGTGTTACGTGTGATGCGGAAGGGGTAAGCGGCAACAATCTCCATGCCGGGGAAAAGCCGATCCAGATTAGCGGCGATAACCTGCTCCATCAAAGCAAACTTCTGCACCGATGGCTGTACCAGATTATCCGGGTCAAAGGGTTTCAGCGGCACAAAACGGGGCAGGGTAGAAGGCACTTTGACGCGGGCAAAGTGAGTTTCGTCAGCATCCGGGTCGCGGATTTCGACGGCCAGGTTGAGACTGAGGTTGGAAATGTGGGGAAAGGGATGGCCGGGGTCGAAAGCCAGCGGGGTGAGTACGGGAAAGATTTCCCGCTCAAAATAATCGCTTAACCGCTTTTGATGCCGTTTTTTGAACTCTTCATAGCTCAAAATTTGAATACCTTCTTTGACTAATTCGGGATACAGACATTCATGCCAGCAGCGCATCGCTTCGGCCACTAATTCACTGACGACATCGTGGATGGCGGCTAACTGTTCGCGCGGGGTCAGGCCGTCGGGCGGCCGTTTGGTAATACCCAGCAGCATTTGCTGCTTCAACCCGGAGACGCGCACCATGAAGAATTCATTCAGGTTGCTGCTGAAAATCGCCAGGAATTTGACTCGTTCCAGCAATGGGTGGTCTGGATTCAGGCATTCTTGCAAAACGCGCCGGTTAAATTCCAGTTGGCCGATTTCGCGGTTGATGTACAAGCTGGGGTCTTTCAGGTCAATAGTGGGCTTGACGGCGGGGGATGATGTTTTTTCTGATACTGGTTCAGGCATGAGTCTCTCTCAATGGTATTCAATAAAACTGCCTGTAACTATACAGCTACGGGAGGTGACAGTCACTATCAACACTGGAAGAAGTGACTGTCACCTGTATAGATACAACTGCCTTTAACTTTAATTGGTTCGAGTTGGTTTGTCTAGTGCGGGAATGTTTATCCGTGAAATCCGTGCCCCATATTCTTTCTCCGACAAACTGCTGATTTGGCATCCATAAGTGTTAACTTAAGCGTAGACCTCGCAGGTTTGAACACAAAACGCCAGAGAAACGCAGATCGTTTTGGAAACCTGCGAGGTCTTAAGTTAA
>JANTHP010000020.1 GCA_024762395.1 Anaerolineae bacterium
TATAACGGCGGCGTTTTGGGAACTGATGTCTACAATTTAATTGAAGTTAATAATGGTTGTGGCGCTCCCGTTTCCACCGCTGATCCTTTGCTTGGCGGGTTGCAAGATAATGGTGGCTCTACTCTGACCCATGCTTTGCTGCCAGGCAGTCCGGCTATTGATGCGGGAGACCCTGCTTATCCTGTGCAAGAAGGTGATTATGACCAGCGGGGTGTTGGTTATCCGCGAGTGATGAACGGCCGTATTGACATCGGCGCTTATGAAATGGAAATGGCCTTTTACAATCTCACAGTCAGCGTGGATGGTACGGGCAGCGGCACGGTTAATAGCAGTCCACCGGGTATTGATTGTGGCGATGATTGCAGCGAGGCGTATATGCCTGGAACGGTGGTGACGTTAACGGCCGTTTCTCCCATAAGCTCCACCTTCACCGGCTGGAGCGGCGCAATCGTCACGACAACAAATCCCATTACCCTGACAATGGATGCGGTCAAAGCGGTCACGGCAACCTTCGTCTTAAACACTCATGAACTATCCCTTACCCTGGCTGGAAATGGAGTTGGTTCTGTCAATTTCAATCCTCCTGACACTGACTGTACGGCCGATTGCAGCGAGACGTATGATTATGGAACAGTAGTGACGTTGACGGCAACGGCTGACGCCGGTTTCTTTGCTGGTTGGAGCGGCGCATCATGCGGTGGTGCAGGCGTTTGCATATTAACGATGGATGCAGATATGGATGTGACGGCCACTTTCTCGTTGTATGACATTTATCTGCCTGTCATCCTCAAACCGTAAACGCAAAGCTTCACTTGTCTAGTTGAAAACGGCCGTTTTCCGTTGACTGTTTCTCGTTGCCTGTTGATTGTTATTTATTCGACGCTAGTCAAAAACCGGCGCATAATCGGGCGCTGGAATGATGATGAGCAGAGTACAAACTTTTTTGACAATCGCCGCAATTAGCTTGTTAATGGGCTGCGCCGCTAATCCGCCAGAGGAGATGGGTGGCGCGGTGGCTGTGCCGGCAGCGGTTGAGGCGACGGCCGTTCCCGCTCTCACCATCAACCCCACTGTACAAGCGCCAAATGCGCCAACGGCCGTTCCCACCAGCCAGCCGACGGCCGTTCCTACCGCCACACCGCCCACATTTTCCAATCCTCGTGATGAAGCAATGGCCGAAACGGCCGTTGCTCATGGCGCCGAATTCAACCAAATAACCCTGGCAAACAGCGGCTTTTGGACATTTGCCGCTGGCAGCTTCCCCCATCCCATCGCTTTGGATGTGTGGCAGGAGACAGCTTTTCTGCTGGATGGCGGCCGGGTGTTGACCATCAATTTAGACCAGCCAGCCCCGCCGCACCCGATTCTGACCCCCGGCGATATGGTAGGCGATTTGTACGTTCAGGAGCCGCTGGATTTGGCTGTAGCCGGGGCAGGTTTGCTGGTTTTGGACCGGGCTGGCGATGTGTATCGCTATGATTTGGCTGGCGGCAATTGGCAAGTCGTCCGGCACGACCGACCGGTGCGGGATACGTCGGGACATTATTATGTGGCGGTAGCGGCGGCTGGCGACGACCATTTTTTGCTGGAAACCAATTACAAATACGCGCTGCAGGCGTCGGCTGACGAGCCAGATTTGCTCTGGCCGCTGCCCGATGTGCGGGCAGTAGATATTGGCGTGGCGGGCGAAGATGCGTTTGTTTTAGCCCGTGAGATGGATTCCTGGCAGGGACATTTGCTGCGCTATCAAAACACACGCCTGATTGATTTTTCCGCGACGGATTTGATTGTGCAGCCGCGAGAATTGCATGTGACGGCAACGGCCGTTGCCATCCTCGATCAAGCTGGTCGCCGCCTGTTAACCTTTGCTCGTGATACAGGCGCATTGGAAACCATCATCCAACTACCCGCCCAGAATCATATCAGCGCCTTTTGGCTGGATAAGTCCGGGAAGCGGCTCATTCTTGCCGGACAGGACTCGCTCTTTTTCTACCAACAGCCGGAGATGTTAGCCGCAATTTCAGGTGGGATGGCTTTGGATGATTTGTCAACCCATCACCCAGACTTTTTTTCCAATCCAGTTGATTTTATTACGCCCATCGGTGGGTCTGGCATTACCCGCCGCGATTTACAGCTTCCGGGGGCGCCGCGTCATTACCGGTTGGGCATCCATCAGGGCATTGATTTTTATTGGCAGCCGGGTACACCGGTTTTGGCCGCCGCCGATGGCGTGGTGGTTCGAGCCATTCTCGATTATGTGTCTCCAACGCAAGCCCAATTTTATGCCTGGCGGTCAGAGTTGCAGGAGCTAGGCTATACCTCCGATGAAGCGTTGGATGTGTATCGAGGGCGGCAGGTGTGGGTGCAGCATGACAATGGATTGGTGACACGCTATGTCCATCTCAGCCATATTACCCCCGGCATTGCTGAGGGCGTGACGGTAACGGCCGGGCAGTTGTTGGGTGCGGTGGGCAATTCGGGGTCGCCGCTTTCTCTGGAAAGTGAAACGGCCGATGCCCATTTGCATTTTGAGATATGGCTGGGCGACCATTATTTGGGCCAGTTTTTGCGTCCTATCGAAACCCGTGAATGGGTAGAGACGACGTTTGGACAATAGATTGTAGCGCCGGGGCCTGGGGAGGCCCCTCTACTCTAACCCATAGCGGTGGAGACGCCTCCCAGCCCCCGACTTCAGAGGATGCGATTTTGTGGATAAGCAAAGACGGCGGCAGGTACTAACTAACCAAATACGACGGCTGCGGAGGCGGTTAGATGAACTGCGGCAGCGCGGCGAGCGGTTGTCGCGGTATCGGTTAGGGCTGTTTTTATTGGCAACGGCCGTCAGCGCGGCCTCATTGTTGTGGGGCGGCGTATGGCTGTGGCTGGGTGTGAGCGCGGCTGCGGCGGTTCCTTTTTTTACGGCCGTTATCTTCCATCGCCGCGTTGATGAGAGCGTTCGCCGGCTTGAAATCTGGGGGGCCATCAAAGCGTCCCATTTGGCCCGCATGGGGCTGGATTGGGAGAAATTGCCGCCGGCCGAGCCGGTTCCGCCCCGGTTTGACCACCCTTTCGCGCTTGACCTGGATTTGATTGGCGAACGGTCGCTGCATCAACTGTTGGATACGGCCGTTTCCCAAGAGGGCAGCCACCGTTTGCGGGAGTGGCTGTTGGATGAGAACCCCGATGCGGCCCGCATCGCTGACCGGCGGGCGCTTATCATGGAATTGACCCGCCGACCCTTGTTCCGCGATAAATTGCGCCTGCACGCCGCTCTCGCCGCCGAAAAAGCGGATGAAAAATGGCTGGGCCAACGCTTGCTGGATTGGCTGGCTTTGCAAACAGACCTGCCCGCGCTGAGGCCTGCTTTGTTGCTGCTGGTTCCGCTGGCTGTCGTCAACATCGTTTTGCTGCTGTTGAATCTGGCGGGGACGCTGCCGCCCTGGTGGGGCGTGTCGTGGTTGTTGTATGCGGCCGTTTCGGCAATGCAATTGCGCCGGATTGGCCCCATTTTTCAGGAGGCGTTCTTTTTGCGGGATGGGTTGGAGCAATTGCGGGCGGTGTTTGATTTTTTGGAGCGGTCTCGATACGGCCGTACACCCCAGTTGCAAACGCTTTGTCAGCCATTTTTAGGGGAAGGGAAACGGCCGTCTCACCATCTAAAACGTATCGGGCGCATCGTTTCGGCCATCGGCCTGCAAAAAAACCCGTTTTTGTGGATGTGGCTCAACGCCATCGTCCCATGGGACATCTTTTTTGCCCGGCTGCTCAATCGCAGCAAGCGCGATTTGCAAAGCTTACTCCCCACCTGGCTGGATGTTTGGTACGAATTGGAAGCGCTCAATTCGATAGCTGCCTACGCTTACTTAAACCCTGACAATACCTACCCGGAAATTGTGATAGAGCAGGGTATCATCTTCCGCGCTGCCGCCATCGGACATCCCCTCATCCCCGACGAAACGCGCATCAATAACGATTTTGCCATTGAACGACCAGGGGAGATTGGTTTGATCACCGGCTCCAACATGGCTGGTAAAAGCTCCTTTTTGCGAACGTTGGGCGTCAATCTGGCGTTGGCTTACGCGGGCGGCCCGGTTCTGGCCCAATCAATGCAAACATCGCTTTTTCGCCTCTACTCATCCATTCGCATCACCGATTCTGTGACCGATGGCTTTTCTTACTTTTATGCCGAAGTGCAGCGGCTGCGCGCTTTGCTGGCAGCGGCCCAAAATGAGGACGCACGCCCGCTTTTTTTTCTCATTGACGAGATTTTCCGGGGAACGAACAACCGGGAACGGCTCATTGGCAGCCGCGCCTATATCCGCGCTCTGGCTGAAACCAACGGCGTGGGCGTGATTGCCACCCACGATTTGGAGTTGGTTTCGCTGGCGGTTGACTTATCCGGCTTGAGGAATTATCATTTTCGGGATGATGTGAGAAACGGCCGTATGGTCTTCGACTACCAACTTCGCCCCGGCCCTTGCCCCACCACCAATGCCCTCAAAATCATGCGTTTAGCTGGCTTGCCTGTTCTTGTTGATGAAGAAATGGCCGTTAGCAAACTGTAATGGTTATCGCAAGATTAGACGAATAGAATCAAAGTCATACAGCGCTTTGGCGCTGTTCTGTCTGATTGCAGCATTACAAAACAAAAACTAATCAGAGGGAGCCTTGGTAAAGACCCGTGAATAGTAGTACTCATTCTCAAAATGACGCCCATGACCTGCGCGAGGAAAAATCGGCAGGTCATTTACATGCGATTGATTCGCGTGGATGTAAAAACGAAAATGAAGGCGCGATCAAGCAAATCGGCAAAAAAGGGGTGATTTTTAGCCTGCTGCTGGCTGCTTTAATTGTGATTGTGTCGGTCGGTTTCGCGCAGGAGCTGACGTCCAGCTCTGGTTTGTTGGTTGATGGAACCAAGTTGGGATTGGAAACGGCCGTTGCCATCCCCCATCATGGCAGCCCCGCCGCCGTTAAAAGCGGAGAAGACGCCGCCTATTACATCGTCACACTGACCGATCCCCCCTTAGCGGCCCATCTCTCGGCTGCCACCGCTGCGCCGGATGATGCAGCCAGCCAGGACTACTTGCGCTATCTGGCAGACCGGCAGGCCGAGCTGCTGGACGCCATAACCCAACTTGCGGGCGATACGGCCGTTATCCACCAATACCGGTACGCTGCCAATGGCGTCGCCGTAAAATTGCAGCCGGAACAAGCCGCAAAAGTCGCCGCCTTACCCGGCGTCTTGCGCGTCCAGCGCAATTTTGCCCGCCAGCCAATGACAGACGCCGGCCCGCACTGGATTGGCGCCGACGCCATTTGGGACGGTACAGCCACCGGCGGCGAACCGGGCTTCAAGGGCGAAGGCGTTATCATTGGCGTCATTGACACCGGCATCAACATGGATCATCCCTCCTTTGCCGATGTCGGCGGCGATGGCTACGACCACGAAAACCCTTTTGGCGCTGGCGTTTACGTCGGTTGGTGCGATCCGGCCCACCCCGATTTCGATCCTAATCTCGTTTGCAATGATAAATTGATAGGCGTTTACAGTTACGCCAACAGCGGCGGCGATCCGGAAGATGACGATGGACATGGCAGCCACACAGCCAGTACCGCCGCCGGTAACGTCATCCCCGACGCTGAATTGATTGCTCCCACCACCTCCATTACGGCCGAAATATCCGGCGTTGCTCCCCACGCCAACATCATCTCCTACGATGCCTGCGGTGTGTACGGCTGCGACCTTATTGATTTGGTGGCGGCCATTGATCAGGCTGTGGCTGACGGCGTTGATGTGATTGACTATGCCATTGGCGGCGGCAGCGGCGATCCCTGGACAGACGCCGATTCTCTGGCGCTGTTGAATGCGTTGAATGTTGGTATTGTGCCGGTCACAGCGGCCGGAAAAAGCGGCCCCGATGCAGGTACAATCGGCTCTCCCGCCAATGCGCCCTGGCTTTTGTCGGTGGGCGCGACAACGCATAATCGCGTTTTTGGGAACAGTCTGGTTGGCATAACTGCCGACGGCAGTTCTCTACCTAATATCGCAGGCAAAGGGTTTACGGCCGGTTACGGCCCTGCGCCCATTGTTTACGCCGGCGATTTCGGCGATGCGCTGTGTTTGAATCCATTCCCCGCCGGCACGTGGAACGGCGAGATTGTCGTTTGCGATCGCGGCAGCATTCCCCGCATCATGAAAGGGGAGAATGTGCTGGCGGGCGGCGCGGGCGGCCTTGTGCTGGCAAATGACGCGGCCAATGGGGATTCGCTGGTAAGCGACGAACATGTTTTGCCCGCTGTCAACATTACATTTGACGACGGCGTGGTTTTGGAGGCGTGGTTGGCAGCCGCCAGCAATCCGGCGGCGACAATCAGCGGTATGACGGCTGATTACAGCGCTGCTAATGGCGACATCATTGCCGATTTCAGCGCGCGCGGCCCTGATTCGCAGGTTGATGTGATTAAGCCGGATGTGATGGCTCCCGGCGTAAATATCTGGGCGGCGGTTGATACGGACGGCGCTGCGCCATCGCCTGAATATGGGCTGCTTAGCGGTACGTCTATGTCCAGCGCGCACGCGGCGGGTGCGGCGGCGCTGCTGCGCGGTTTGCATCCCGATTGGTCGGCGGCTGAGATTAAATCGGCGTTGATGATGACGGCCTGGTCGGCTTTGTCAACGGAAAGCGCGGCCTCTAGCGCCGATCCGTTTAGCCGGGGTTCCGGTCGTATTGATTTGACGCACGCTGGCGAAACGGGTTTGGTGATGAATGAGACGGCCGCTAATTTTTTGTTTGCCGATCCGGCGGTGGGCGGCGATCCGACGACTTTGAATGTGGCTGGTATGGCGAACAGCCAATGTGTGGGTGTTTGCGAGTGGACGCGGTCGGTTCGCAGCGCTTTGACAACGTATGCTACCTGGCAAACGGCCGTTATCGCCCCGCGCGGTATGATCGTAACTGTATCCCCATCTGAATTTATTCTGGCGCCGGGCGTCACCCAGGCCTTGACGATTACGGTTGACGCTTCTAACGCGCCGGCGGATAGTTGGTCATTTGCTACCATTGTACTTGTCAATGTAGAGGGGCTGGCGCCGACTGTCCGTTTACCGGTGGCTGTTAAGCCGATGATGGGCAATTTGCCTGAGCAGGTTGATGTTGCTGCGCGCCGCGACGCGGGATCAACGCGCTTGACCGGGCTGCAAACGATTGAAATTACTGATTTAACGGTGGATGCAGCCGGTCTGGTTCCAGCGACGCAGGAATTGTTGAGTTTAAGTCAAGACCCGACAAATGACGATCCGTATGATAATTTGAATGACGGCACGACGTATTTTGTGACGGTATCTATACCTGATGGCGCGGCGCGTTTGACAGCGGAGACGTTTGAGTCGGAAGCGCCCGATCTCGATTTGTATGTGGGCGTGGGTGAGCAGCCCAGCGCCGATACGGAAGTTTGTGCCAGTAGGGGGGAAACGGCCGTTGAACAGTGCAATGTCAATAACCCCGAAGCCGGCACATGGTGGATTTTGGTGCAAAATTATGCCGAGTCCGATACGCCGCCCGATGCGGCAACGCTGGCTTATGCGGTTGTTGCCGGCGATGCTGGCAATTTGACGGTAGAAGCGCCGTCCAACGTGCCGCCTTATGAGCCGTTTGACTTGCTTATTTTTTGGGACGAGGAGGCGATGGCGGCGGGCGACATATGGTATGGCGCGTTCAGCCTGGGCAGCGATCCGGACAATCCCGGCAATGTGGGGATGGTGAATGTGGATTTGGATCGGCTGGAAGATGATGTAACAATGGGCGTGGATGTGGAAACGGCCGTGCCCGGCGACACCCTCACCTACACCATCTCCATTCAGCCGAACATCACGCCTGAAGACCTGACCTACACCATGACAAACGTCATTCCGGATGGATTGACGCTCGTCAAAGGGTCGGTAACAGCCACAGGCGGCCATGTCGAAGTCATAAGCAACACCCTGTCCTGGACAGGCATCATGTCCATTTCCGACTTCACCTACGAAATGGCAACCAGCGAGACCGATTCCGCCTGCGCCGCCCCATTATCCGAATTAGACGGCGACAGCGACGCTTATATAGATTTAGCCGCCTTCGGCATTTTGCCCGACCCCAATACCTTTGGCGACAATGTTTGGTTTTCGGTAGATTTTGACGGCGGCGCTTATGATTTCTTCGGTTCGTATCAGGATGATCTGTTGAATTTTACCGATGACGGCTTTGTTTTCTTCGCTCCATCTACGCCGGGAGCCGCTCCCTGGCAGCCTCAGCCTATTCCTACAGCCAGCGACCCCAACAACCTGTTAGCCATTTTTTGGCGGGATATGGAAATTGTCTATGACGGTGTGCGCGGCGTTTCATTAGCCAATTTGACCAGCGATGGGTATCCCACCGCCGGTATCATTGAGTTTGACGATGTGGAAGATTGGCCGGCGGACGGCGGCCCCACTTATGATTTTGAGATAGTCGCTTACTATCAGGCGTCTCCAGACCGGTACGAATACATATTTGCTTATGACAATTTAACCGGCCCGACTGCTTTGGGGGCGATTGGCCTGGAAAATGCGTCCGGCACCTTTGGCGTTCAATATGGGTTTAATGATCTTGTTTTGACGGACGGCATGGCTATCTGTTTTGATCTGGTTCCGGCTTACCACGATCCAGTTCAAATCAGCTACGAGGCGACTGTTGATGCTGATGCGGCCGGTGTAATTGCCAATCAAACAGCCCACAATACAGATAATCCGGGCAGCAAGGAAGCGATTGCCAGCGCAGAGGTGACGGTTTTGGAAACCGAAGCGCCTCTGTATCTTAGTTCTAATTCAAGCGGCGCTGCCGGCGGCGTAACATACCAAGATGAAGATATTGTGGTCTATGACATGATTTCCGGCGAGTGGGCGATGTTGTTTGATGGGTCTGATGTCGGCTTGGCGAATCTGGCTGATATTGACGCTGTACACATGATGGATGATGGCGATATTTTGATGAGTTTTCGCCGGCGCACCTTCATCCCCGATGTGGGTTGGGTTTATGGACCTGATATTGTAAGATTTATGCCGGATTCGCTGGGCGAGGATACGGCCGGCAGCTTTGAGGTGTTTTTTGATGGCTCTGATGTTGGCTTGTTGGGCCAGCATGAGGATGTAGATGCAATTGGTTTTGCGCCGGACGGCCGTTTAGTCGTCAGTACCTATGCGCATTTCACCGTTTCCCAGTTGGACGGCAGCCATTTGAGAGGCGATAACGATGACCTGATCATCTTTAATGCTATTAGCCTGGGTGAAGACACACAGGGCGATTGGGAATTCTATTTTGATGGGTCCGATGTGTGGGACTTTACAGAAGATGTGTGGGGGACGTGGCTGGATGCCGCTACAGGCGATATATATTTTTCCATGCAAGACGAATTTATAGCTGGCGATATTTCCGGCGATGCGTTAGACGTGTTCATTTGCCATCCGGAATCGTTGGGCGACGACACTGCTTGCACATTTGAAATGTATTTTGACGGTTCAGAAGCAGGTTTCGGCGGCGACCGAATTGACGGATTTTCAAGATAGATTCCTGGATTTTTTTGCAGGCATGAAAGGGCTTCGGGAGAAGCCCTTTTTTTGTCTGTGGGCGCGTGCAGTTTGCCTTAAAACTGCATCGGCGGTTTAATTTATAAGCGGAATTTTGCCATCACACCAATTTTGCATGGGTGAGCAAAGGAAATATTTGATGAAAAGTGAGTCCCAAATGCATCCATTAACTCGTTTGCTGCGTTATGCGAAGCATTATCAACGTTCGGTTGCGCTGGCATCGCTGTACTCGATTTTGAACAAGATTTTTGACCTGGCGCCGCCGGTGTTGATTGGCGCGGCCGTTGATATTGTCGTCTCGCAGGAAGATTCGTATATTGCCCGCTTTGGCGTGACGGATGGTTTTGCCCAACTGCTTGTGTTGACGGTGGTGACGGTTATTATTTGGGGGCTGGAGTCATTGTTTCAATATGCTTACAGTGTTAAGTGGCGCAATTTGGCTCAGGCGCTGCAGCATGAACTGCGCCTGGATGCGTATGCCCACGTGCAAAAGTTGGAGCTGGCTTATTTTGAGGACCGCAGTACGGGCGGTTTGATGGCGATTTTGAACAATGACATCAACCAATTGGAGCGTTTTTTGGATGAAGGGGCCAATTATTTGTGGCAGACGCTGACGACGGTGTTGGTGATTGGCGGTATTTTCGTCGCTATTGTGCCCTCGGTGTCCTGGATGGCGCTGCTGCCGATGCCGTTTGTGTTTTGGGGGTCGTGGCGGTTTCAGAGGCGGTTGGCGCCGCGTTATACGGCCGTTCGCGAACAAGTAAGTATGCTCAACGGCCAATTAGCCAATAACCTGAGCGGTATTGCCACCATCAAAAGTTTTACGGCCGAAAAGCACGAAATTGGCCGTATTCGCCGTGAAAGCGAGATTTACAGCCAATATAACCGGCAGGCGATTCGATTGAGTTCCGCTTTTGTGCCGCTGATTCGGATGATTATCGTCACCGGCTTTACGGGGATTTTGTTGTTTGGCGGGCGGTTGGCGCTGGCGGGGGATTTGAATGTGGGCGCGTACAGCGTGCTGGTGTTTATGACGCAGCGTTTGCTGTGGCCGTTGACGCGGCTGGGGAACACGCTGGATTTGTACCAGCGGGCGATGGCTTCGACGACGCGGGTGTTGGATTTGCTGGATACGCAGCCGGGTATTGTGGATGGGCAAGAGAGATTGCCGGTAACGGCCGTTCGCGGCGACGTCGCCTTTGAAGATGTATCTTTTGAATACGGGGAAACCGATTTACCCGTCATCCAAAACCTTTCCTTCTACATTCCAGCCGGAGAAACAGCCGCTTTTGTGGGCGCAACCGGCGCGGGCAAAAGTACCGTCATCAAGCTGCTGCTCCGCTTTTACGATGTGCAATCGGGGCGGGTCTGTTTAGACGGCCGTGACATTCGCCAGTTAAAAATGGCCGATTTGCGCGGCGCGATTGGGTTTGTCAGCCAGGATGTGTTCCTGTTTCATGGAACCGTGCGCGAGAACATCGCCTACGGCAGCTTTGACGCAGCGTTGGACGACATTGTTGCCGCCGCCAAAATCGCTGAAGCGCATGAATTCATCATGGAATTGCCAAACGGCTACGATACGATTGTGGGCGAACGGGGGCAGAAGCTGTCCGGCGGGCAGCGGCAGCGAATTTCCATCGCTCGCGCTGTTCTCAAAGACCCGCCGGTATTGATTTTAGATGAGGCTACATCGGCCGTGGACAATGAAACCGAAGCGGCGATTCAACGTTCGATGGAGCGCATCACTGTTGGCCGGACGACGCTGGTTATTGCTCATCGCCTGTCAACCGTGCGCAACGCCGACCGCATTTTTGTGCTGGACAAGGGGCGGTTGGTTGAGCAGGGCCGCCATGAAACGTTGGCGGCGGGCGATGGCATTTATGCCGCGCTGTGGCGGGTGCAGACGGGTGTGCGCGAAACGTGAAATGAAGGTTAGTTTCTTTGTTATTCTTTCCGCCTGTTGGTAACATCGCGCTCAGATGATTCATTTACGCGAGATTCGATTCAGGGAACAATCCGTTCCTGCCCAGGCTTTTCCCTTCAACATTCCCGCATTACAGGATTTACCTGCTTTGGTATTTTCGTCGCCTGTCACCTTCCTGGTTGGTGAGAATGGGTCAGGGAAATCTACGCTGTTGGAGGCATTGGCAACGGCCGTCGGCTCCGTCACAGTTGGTTCATCCGACGCTGACCGCGATCCAACGCTGCAACAAGTTCGCCAATTAGCGGACCAACTGCGCCTGGTCTGGCAAAAACGGACGCGGGCGGGCTTTTTTCTGCGGGCTGAGGACTTTTTTGGTTACGTGAAGCGGTTGGGACAAATGCGAGTTGGGTTGGAAATGGATATGAAGCGGGTGGATGAGGAGTATGAAGCCAGCCCTGAGCCGGGGCGAAGGGGCCGTTCCCAACTGGCACAAAATTTGGCTCGGATGCCGTATGCGCGGGAACTGCACGCGATGGAGTCGCAGTTTGGGCGCACGCTGGACACATTTTCACATGGCGAGAGCTTTTTGGAACTGTTCCAGGCCCGTTTTCGGCCCGGCGGCCTGTATTTGCTAGACGAGCCGGAAGTACCGCTTTCGCCATCGCGCCAACTGACATTTATCTCATTGCTCAAGCATATGGTGGGGCAGAACAGCCAGTTTATCATCGCCACCCATTCGCCTATCTTGTTGGCTTTTCCAGATGCAGAGATTTTGAGTTTTGATGAACGGCCGTTACAGCCTATCCCCTACGAGCAATTAGAACATGTTACCTTGACTCGTTCCTTCTTGAACAATCCCGACCAATATCTACGTTACCTATGAACCTTGACCTTTCTGTCATTATCGTCAATTACAATACCAAACAACTGCTGGATGATTGCTTACAATCGCTTCAAGAAGCCGATTCCCCCAGCGGCGGGATGGAAATCATCGTCGTAGACAACGCCTCATCCGATGGCAGCCAGGCAATGGTGGCTGAGAAGTATCCTGATGCGACGCTCATTGCCAGCGAGACGAATTTGGGCTTTTCAGCGGCGAATAACCGGGGAACGGCCGTTGCCCAGGGACGCTACCTCCTCTTCCTCAACTCCGACACACGGGTAAGCCGGGAAGCGTTGATCCAGCCCCTCGATTACTTACAAACGCATCCTGACGTTGGCGCCATTACCGTTAATCTCGTTTATCCCACCGGTCAACGCGACCCTGACAACCATCGCGGATTTCCTACCCCTTGGGCGTCGCTGTGTCATTTTTCGGGATTGGGCAAGCTGTTTCCGCAAAACCCGCGCTTCAACCAATACTTCCAGGCGTACCGCGATTTTAGCCGGACGCATGAGATTGACGTGATTGCCGGTTCCTTCATGATGATGCCCGCTGATTTGTTCCACCAGCTAAATGGTTGGGACGAAACCTATTTCTTTTACGGCGAAGATATTGATTTTTGCTACCGCATCCATCAGGACGGCCGTAAAATCGTCTACTATCCGCATGTAGAAGTGCTGCATTACAAAGGGGCCAGCTCCGGCCTGCGTAAAGAATCGGCCCAAATCGCCAAACCGCCCAAAGCGACCCGTGTCCGCGTCGCCAAAGAGTCGGTGCGGGCGATGAAGATTTTTTACCAGAAGTTTTACCGTCAAAAATACCCCCGCATTGTGACGGCGCTGGTGTTGGCCGGTATTCAGGCACGGGGCTGGTTCCGTATTCTCAAACATCAATTAACGTGATGCGTCAAGCTAACTGTTGATTGTTGTTCATTAACTGCTGCTTGTTGATAGTTCCATTTCCTCATTGGCAGCGCTTACCCTGTATTTTAGGCTTTTGGTATGAATAAACAATGTAATTCTTGTCGTTTTATGCGTGTTATCAGGTCGCTGGGAGGGAGTTTTGTTTTGGCGGCTTTGTTGTTGTGGCTCTCTTTGGGAACGCTGCAAACGAGAACGGCCGTTGCCGATTCAGATTTCGGTTACGGCTTCAATGTTGCCGCCTGGGATGTGGACCGGCTGCAAGGCATGGGCTTTAACTGGATGAAAGTATTCAACGGCCCTGGCAGCCGTTTCCCTGTGAACATGTTTCTGCGCGTTGAGGCCAACGTTACCCATTTCAACGATTTGGACGCCTTTGGCGATTCGGTCGCGGCGCTGGCTCAAGAACAGTTGGGCTTTGTAGATGCCTATGAAATCGGTAACGAACCTAACCTGGACGCCAGCTACGGCTGGGCCGCTCCGCCGAATGCGGCCGATTATGCGGCTTTGTTGTGCGAGGCATACACGCGCATCAAAGCCGTTGACCCCAATGCCCGCGTCGTCTCCGCCGGGCTGGCGCCCACCGGGCGCGTTACGGGCAATTGGGAAGGCCATCCCGGCCATAACGGCCTTTACCAGGATGAGCGGGAATTCCTGCTCGAATTCATCGCTGCCGGCGGCGGCGGCTGTCTCGATGGCGTTGGCTATCACAACTATGGCTTCAGCGCCGATTTTGACGCCGAACCGGATGTGAACCTGGGCACGCCGGAAACAAATTGCACCAACGGTTTTTGCTTCCGCGGCGTGGAGAAGATTTACGAATTGATGCAGATGAACGGCCTGGGCGATAAAACGGTGTGGACGACTGAATTTGGCTGGATTGTCCAGCCGCCTGTGGAATGTATGGACGACCCCGGCTGGCAGGGGCGCGAATGGCAAATTGTGACCGAGCAAAAACAAGCCGACAATCTGGTGGGCGCGTTTCAATATGCCGCCGCTAATTGGCCCTGGATGGAGGCGATGTTCATCTTCAATTTGAATTTTAACGAGGCGAGTTACCCGACTTGCGAGCAAATGCGGTATTACGCGGTGCAGGGCCGCCCGGCGGAAGTGGCGCTTAGCGAGATGCCCAAAGCGACGGTCCCGCCAATCGGGGAACTGGTTGTCAATCATTTAGCCATTGGCGCGATGATTACGCCGGAACAACAGCCGTTTAGCCGGACTGTGCCGATTGTGTTGCAGAATGCGGGAACGGCCGTATTTACCTACACCGCCACGCTTGATCCCGGCAGTCTGGCTCCTACCATTGTCAATACGACTGGCGTCATCAGCCCCACCGACTCAACCATCATGACGGTGACGTTTGGCAGCAGCGGGCAGCCGACGGGGACGTATACGGCCGTTCTCACCATCACCGCCGCGCCAGAGACAACCAATGCCCCGGCTATTCTTCCTATCAACCTTTTCATTGTTGACCAAATATATTATGCTTACTTACCGGTCGTGGAACGGCCGTAGTACAGTCCGGCACAAGTTCTTCGGCGGTATTCCGTAGCGCAATTTGCCAAATTGCGCCTGAACGATTTGCCAAATCGTTCTACGAAACCGTCTGCGTGTTTACGCCATGCTGTAGCAGCCCTTTGCGGCGCAGGGGGATTGGCTGCCGGTGCATGAAGCAGCAGGTTTGCAAGTAGGTAAGTTATGGATTTATTGGGAGTAGTTAGATGAAACAGACGAAATTGGAACAGTTGGAATTGGCTTTGCATTATCTGGTAAGCGTTTTGGAAGAAGGGTCGTTGGTGGAGCGGTATGACAAGGCGACGCGCGAGTCTTTGGCGGATGTGCTGCGGCTGCTGGTGGAGAAGGTGAACGATTTGCCTCTAAATGTGCCGGATAATTTGGTGCAGGCAACGGCCGTTCGCGCCATCATCGCTGCGTCTGAGCGGAGTAATGCCGTTGAGTTAGCAAACCGGCGGGAAAAACTGGAACGCAGCCAGCGTGAAGTGGAAGCCTCGGCCAGCATCCAGGGGCATTTGCTGAGCGAGTGGGAACAGGTGAAAGGCTCGGAAATGGAGTACCAGGCGACCTGTCAAGTCTGCGGCGGTTTTGTGTACGTAAGCGATACCAGCGTTTACAATTTATTGTTGGATACGTGCCAGCGGCTGTAGAAACTAATCACACGCATGTTTGAGACAAAAACGACCTGGGAAGATAGTGGGCACGACTGTGAACACTGCGGCGGCGAGGTGCTGCGGCGGGTAGATACGCTGCCCGGCGGCTCGGTGGAGACGCTGTTCCAGTGCCGCGATTGCGGCTGTCAATGGTCGGAGGATGGCAAGTGGGTGCGGGTGGGCGACGGCCGTTTCTGCCAAAGCGCCCATCGCCGACAAACCGGCTTGACTGGGTCGTATTCCCGTCGTCTTTTCATTGCTTTAGGCGTCCTGCTGCTTTTACTTGCTGCGCGGCTGGGCGGCATTGGCGCGCTGCGTTTCTTGCTGCCCCTGGCGCTTTTGGGTGCGGTCGTGTGGACAATTTTTCAATTAGGCAGAGCGTATCATTGGTGGGCGTAAAGCAGTTATGGCTTCAATCGAAATGAAATGTGCCCGCCGCCTGATTGCGCCGTTACGCTTGTGTTGGCGCTTGGCTGTTGGCAAGCGCCAGAATCTCAATCGGGCCAAAAAGAGTCGGTTGGATAACTGTTAACTCCTGGCGTTTAAGCAGCTCCAACACGGCCAACAACGTGACGGCAATTTCTACCCGTTCCGATTTTGGGGGCAGGAGGTCAAAGAAAGAGGTACGGCCGTATCGCTTAACTCGGTTTCGCAGCAGCTTAATTTGCCCTTCAATGGTTACCCGGCGCGGCTTGACGATGGCTATGCTGTCTGTTTTGGATTCTGAACGAGCCAGGGCGGCTTGAACGGCCGTCATCAACGTCAGCGTCGTCACCCCCGTCAGATCAAGCCGCCCTTCCAGTTTTGGCGGCGGCGCCACCCGCAGATACGTCCGCAGCCCGGCCGTTTCCCGTTCGTGCAGCCACTTTGCCGCTTGCTTAAACCGTTTGTACTGCCGCAGTTGGCGCACCAATGCCTCGGCCGGGTCTTCCTCCTCTTCACCGGCCAGCGCTGGCGTTTGCGGCAGTAGGGCGCGGCTCTTAATTTGTACCAATCGCGCTGCCACCACCAAAAAATCAATCAGATTTTCAATGCGCCCTTCCTTCAACTTTTCGATTTGCGCCAGATATTGTTTCGTCACCTTTAGCAGCGAAATCGTTGTAATATCAAATTCCTGCTGCTCGATAAGATGCAGCAGTAAATCCAGGGGGCCGGCGAAGGCGGGGAGTTCAATCTGGTATTGGTTGAGCATTATTGACTTTACCGAAAAATAGGACGCAGATTAACGCTGATTTTTTGGAAGATTCATTATTTGAGTAAAACAAAAATAAGAACGGTGATGAGAAAGATGGCAATCATTGCGAAGGCAAAGGCCAGCATTCGGCGCTCTTGCCGCTGTTTTATTTTAAGGCGGCGTTGTAATTCAATCTGACGTTCCGTTTCGACGGCTTGTAGTTCGGCCATGCGTTTTCGGGAGGCTTCTTCTTCTGTTTTTTTGAAGGTGTGCGCTTCGTCCATTTGCCGCTGCAAACGCTGCCCGGCTGCTTTTGGGGAATGATCGGACAGCATTTCAAAGATGTCGAGCGGCTGGCCGCATTTGCGACATTGGTCGCTGCCGCCCCAGTTGACGGTGTGGCAATGTTTGCAGGCCCGGTTGATGCTTTCGCCGCACTGTTGGCAAACGGCCGTTTCCTCCGCATGAACATGGTAACAATTGGGGCAAACGTGCCCTTGCAAAACAACAATTTGCCGGCAGACGGCGCATTGAACCGTTTCAACCCGGTCTTCAATAACTATCGGTTTGCCGCACTGCGGACAAGCGATTTGGGCTGTTGTCATGTTATTTGTCCACCGATTTTGACAGGCATTTCAGTCTCAATTTTATGCGAATTATGTGTGTATTTTATCACACCGGCCAATCAATCGGAAAAAGGAGTTACCTGCCGCGCGGCGTCATGATGCAGTACACAAACCCGTTCATCTGTACCAAATCCGTCGTTTCGTATCGCTGGCCGATGACGTTCAGCACTTCCGGCGGATAAAATTGGGCGCGCAAGACGACTGTGTCGAATGCTTGTTCATCCAACATCCCCAGCATCTCTGTTAAATCAACGGCGTTGTTTTTGTACAGGTTCAGGAACTGGGTGGGATTGGTAACGATGTCCCGGCCCAGATAGAAATTGAACCCGGCATCTTCGGCAAAAGCGGCCGTTTCGCCCCGCGCTATCAACTCTGTGATGGCAATGCCCGCTTCCATGTCGGCTTTGTTGGGCGGGCGTCCCAGCAGCGATACGCCGGCCGCATCCACATAGGGAATCGGTTCCGGGGGGCGCGGGGCCGAGCAGGAGGTTTGCGGTGCGATCATCACTTCGGTGGGCTGGCCCAATGCGCTGGCAATGGCGGCCAAGGCCGGGGTGTGCGTGGGCATGTGGAACAGTTTGCCTGCCTGAACCAACCAAAGCAGGGGGATGATTGTCAGTAAAACGAATTGCCAATTCGTGCCACGCCTTTCCGCCCAGTCCAATAATCGGTTAAATGCAATCCCCGTCAAAATCAGGCTGGCGGCGATGGCCGTGGCAAAATAGCTTTCGCCCGCGCCCCATTTTCCGGCCGTTACGCTGTTTAGCGTGGCAATGACGAACCAAATAGCATAAATTGAAAGTCGTTCAAAATACAACTGGTAAACGGCAAACAGCGCGGCGACAACGGTGATGACGGTGTGCAGTGTAAACCATTGGCGGAATAATCCTTCCGCTTGCCCCGGTACGAAGGGGTTGACGTTAGCGGTGACGGTATCCAGAAACCAGAAGCCATCGGTGGCGGTGTTGATCCATAAGAAGATGAGGCCGGTAACGGCCGTAAACGGCACAGCCCACATTACCGCCCGCTTCGGTTGGCGTAAAAAGAGGAAAATGAACACGGCCGCCACCGTTGCATAAGCCAGTTGTTTCGTGTAACCAGCGAATAGGAGCAAGAGCATCACAACCAGCAGCCCTTTGTTGTCGCGTTTGCCGCTGGTTTCCTCCCGCTCAATCACCCGCGCCAGCCAAACGACAGCCAGGGTCTCAAACATGACCATAAACAGATGCTGCCGGAACAGCGGCCCCACATGATAGATGTAGTTGGAAGCCAGATAGCCCAACCCCGCCAGAATCGGCAACCAATGGTTTGGAGAAGAAATTAACCGCAAAGGCGCAAAGGTCGCGAAGGATTTCTCTCCTTTCTTCTCTCTGCGCCTCTTCGCTCCTCCGCGTGTCTCCGCGTCCCGCTTAACTGCAATGGCAATGGCAACGGCCGTTACCAGCGTCCCCAAAAACGACATCAACCGCCCCGTCCAATAGTGCGGCCCAAACAGCCACACCAGCGGCACAATCGCAATGTGAAACAGGGGAGGGTAGTTGGAGGAGTAAAACGGATACACATCGTTATTCCGGTAAGGCCACTGCCCTTGACTGAATAGTACCGTATCCATCAACTCAAACCCTTCGCCCTGGTCATAATCAAATGGGAATTGGAATAGATGCCAGGCGTAGATGGCGTACACGATGAGGTACCCCACAAATGCCGCCAGCGCCAACCCAATCAACACGCGCGGCACAATTACTCGCCACTCGTTCACTCGCCACTTGCCCACTTGCATACTCTCCCTCATGCCGGATTATCTCCAAACGGCAGTAAGGTCACGCCCACGAAAATAATGACGCCTGCGCCAATCAGCGCCAGCCGCTGTGTTGGCCCGACGCCCTGAAATTGCCCGGCGCCAAGCAAATCCAGTCCAAATGAACCCAGGATGGCGGCCACGCCTAAAAAAATGAAACTGAGACCGAGTTGTTTTTTTGTCATAGGGTCGGAATTATCGCATAAACGGCCGTTCTTGACACCTGTTTATTTCGATTGTAAACTATGTTTAGTTTATACTAAACGATTGGATTGGCGTTTTCAGATTGATCCAATCTTCAAGATTGGACCAATCTCAGTAAGTATTGAATGGATGATGATTTTATGAACACAGAATTGGTACAGGCGCGGGAACATTTCATTCAGGGCATGAGCCGGATCAGCCATTTTTGGGGCTTTTCTAAGGCAATGGGAGCCATTTACGGCGCAATTTACCTGTCGCCGGCCCCCATATCGCTTGATGAGTTAGTTGCGCAAGTCGGCGTCAGCAAAGGCGCCGTCAGCACCAATGTGCGCACGCTGGAACGGCTGGGGATGATTCACAAACGCATCCAGCTTGGCGACCGGAAGGATTATTACATTGCCGAGACGGATTTTTGGAAGATTGTGCGCCGCGTCTTGCGTGAACGGGAACAAAGCGAATTTGACCAGGCTTTGCGGACGGTAGGGGAGAGCATGGTATTGGTTGAGGAGTTAATTGAGGGCGCTGACACGGAAATGGATGTGGAAACGGCCGTCTTTTACAGCGACCGAATGCAAGCCATGCAAAGCTTTTTCAACAGCCTGGACAATCTGGTTGCCATGCTCATTGCGCTAGAAGATTTACGTTCAAAATCAGTACAAAACTTGTTTGGCAGATGATTATTGTTGGTTTTTGTGCAGCGACGTTGTTCGTTTTTGTGATAACAATTCTGTTCAAGCCGCGCTTGCGGCAGGCAGAATCGTTTGCTTATTACACGTATTGGTCGGCCGGGCTGTGGTTTTTTGGCCTGATTTTGTTTGGCTCTTTTTCAATTCGGGCCGGAATGATGCGGCTGGGCGTTCCGCAAACCGTTTCTTTTCCTCAAGATTATTTGGCGCGGGGCATTGTGGGCTGGGGGATTTTGTTAATTGGCCTCGTCGGCGTTCTGTCACCGGTTTGGGCGGCGCTTATTAGCGGAAGACGGGACGTAGATGTAGGGGAAGAAAGCGAAACGTGAAGGTAACTACTCAGCCTCAGAGGTGACAGTCACTTAAAATGCAGCAAGTTGTGACCAATGCCTCTGGGAAAAGTGACTGTCACCTGAATAGTCACGAGTGAAGAAAGGAAAGTAAAATGTCGCAAATTCACGTTGTTACGGGAGCGTTTGGATATTCGGGGCGGTATATTGCCCGGCGGTTATTGGCAAACGGGCATGAGGTACGGACGTTAACCAACTCGCTGCATAAGCCTGATCCGTTTGGAGGGCAAGTAAAGGCAATTCCGTTTAACTTTGACCAGCCGGAAAAATTGGTTGAGTCGCTGCGCGGGGCGCAGGTTTTGTACAATACGTATTGGGTGCGGTTTAATCATAAGGATTTTGGGCATGAAACGGCCGTAACCAACACCCTCACCCTCTTCAACGCCGCCAAAGAGGCCGGCGTAGAACGCATCATCCATGTCAGCATCACCAACCCGTCGCTTGATTCGCACCTGGAATACTTCAGCGGTAAAGCGCGGCTGGAGCAGGCGCTTATCGAATCAGGTATCTCCTACGCCATCCTACGCCCCACCGTTTTGTTCGGCAAAGAAGACATCCTCATCAACAACATCGCCTGGCTGCTGCGTAAATTGCCACTGTTTGGGGTATTTGGCGACGGCCGTTACCGGCTCCAACCCATCTATGTGGACGATTTAGCGCAGTTAGCCGTTGAACAAGGAGAACACCGCGACAATGTGACCATTGATGCCATCGGTCCCGAAACCTTCACTTACCGCGAATTAGCCGAACAAATCGGAGCCATCATTGGCAAAAAACGGCCGATAATCTCCATTCCCCCGTCCCTCGGTTACGCCCTGGGCTGGATTGTGAGCAAATTGGTTAACGACGTTCTCATCACCCGCCCCGAAATTAAGGGGCTGATGAGCGATCTACTTTACGTAGACTCCCCGCCTGCCGGACGCACCCGCCTTACCGATTGGGCCAAAACAAATGCAGCTTCATTAGGTCGCCACTATGCCAGCGAACTGGCCCGCCGCCGAAATTAGCTGGACACCAGGAACGAATTTGGTATAATTTGCGCCCATTGTTGGAGCGTTTGGAAAAGATGCCGCTGATTACAGCGGTTTTTCCCTTATAAAAGGGCTTATTGGAATGAATAACTCATTGAAACCACATTTATTGACAGTCGAAGGACTGCAAAAACTAACTGAAGAACTAGAAAGATTGCAAACAGAGGGACGTGAAGAAGTAGCCGAACGTTTGCACCGCGCTCACGAAGACGGTCAGGACGCCGATTTTGTGGATAATGCTGAATTAGAAGCGGCGCGTAACGCGCAATCCTTTTTAGAAGGGCGCATCCAGGAATTGGAAGCCATTCTGAAAAATTACCAAATCATTGATGAAAATGAAGAACCGCATGATTATGTCCAGGTTGGCGATTGGGTTACTATTTGCGAAGGTGGCTGCGATGAACCTGAACGGTATCATCTGGTTGGCGCGGCCGAAGCAGACCCGGTAGAAGGACGAATTTCTAACGAAAGCCCGCTGGGCGAGGCGCTGTTAGGCGCAAAGATTGGCGATACGGTGCGCGTTAAAGCGCCGAACGGCATCATCGAGTTTCGGGTCATGAAGGTTGAGTAACTACTGGCAGCAATGTTAGGATAAATTTTTAAGGCCCGTGCTAAGCACGGGCTTTTTGGTGAGCGATTGTAAACGAGGTAATTATGACCTGGGAACCATCATCTTTGGAAGAACAACGATTGGATAAGTTGGCGCGTTTGCAGGAGGCGGGCATTAACCCGTATCCGCTGCGCGTTGAGCGGACGCATACATCGGCCCAAGCAATTGCGGCTTTTGAGGCGGCGGCGGAAGGCGAGACGATACTGGCAACGGTTACCGGTCGCCTGGTGAGTATGCGGGATATGGGCAAAACGGTATTTGCTCATGTGGAGGATGGCGACGGCCGTATCCAACTCTTCCTCCGCCGCAACGAAATTGGGGAAGAGCCGCACCGCATCTTCAGAAAGCTGCTGGATTTAGGCGATTTTGTGCAGGCGAGCGGCATACTTTTCCGTACCCGCACCGGCGAAGTCAGCCTGCGCGTCAGCGAATGGGCGCTGTTGAGCAAAGCCATTAGCCCGCTGCCTGTTGTCAAAGAGCGGGAAGTGGACGGTGAGAAAGTCCGTTACAGCGCTTTTTCCGATGTGGAAGAGCGTTACCGGCAGCGTTACGCCGATTTGGCCGTTAATCCTGATGTACGCGCAGTCTTCCGCACACGGACGAAACTGGTCAGCGCCTTGCGCCGCTTTTTTGACGAGCATGATTTTCTGGAAGTGGAAACGCCTGTTTTGCAGCCTTTGTACGGCGGGGCGGCGGCACGGCCGTTTACCACCCACCACAATCAGCTCAAACAAGACCTTTATCTTCGCATCTCCTTTGAACTGTACCTGAAACGGCTGCTGGTTGGCGGGTTCGAGCGCGTCTACGAAATCGGACGGGATTTTCGTAACGAAGGCGTCAGCTACAAACACAACCCCGAATTTACCCAGCTAGAGTTTTATGCCGCTTATTGGGATTATGATGACGTGGCCGAATTTACCGAACAAATGGTGGCTTACGCGGCCCAAAACGTCTTGGGAACGGCCGTCATCAATTACCAGGGACATGAAATCAACCTATCTCCCCCTTGGCAGCGGATGACTTTACGGGACAGCATCAAGAAATTTGCCGAAATTGATTACATGGATTACCCCAACGCCGAAAGCCTGTCGGTGGCTGTGCGTAAGATTGGCGGTAACGCGCCCGAAGGCGCCTCTTGGGGGCAGTTAATTGACGGTTTGTTGGGCGATTTTGTTGAACCAAAGTTGATTCAGCCCACATTCATTACCCAATACCCGCGCGACATCTCGCCATTAGCCAAAGGCATCCCCGGCGACCCGCTGCATGTAGAACGGTTTGAGTATTTCATCGCCGGTTTGGAGATGGGCAATGCGTTTACTGAGTTAAACGACCCGATTGACCAACGCCGCCGGTTTGAAGCCTTGCAGGAGATGTACAGCAAGAATGATGATGAGTTGAATCCGATTGATGAGGATTATTTGCGGGCGATGCGGTACGGAATGCCGCCCAACGGCGGGTTTGGCACAGGCGTTGACCGATTGGTTATGTTGTTTACGAATAAAACAACCATTCGGGAAGTGTTGCTGTTCCCGCATTTGCGCGAGAAGGAAGAATAGCGCGCACTCCCGCCCCTGCGCCAGAATTGGAACTGCTGCCGGGGCTTCGCAGTAGGCGCTTACGCGCCAACAGCGACAAAAAGTTGTCGATAATTGTCAATTGCTAATTGTCAATTGTCAATTGTTAATGAGATTGCTTGATTGACACGCCAGGGTCTACGAACAAGTTGTCATGAGATAGGAAAATGTTCCGCAGATTACGCCGATTTCGCAGATTAAACGTTAGCAAAGTAGCAGAATCTGCGTCATCTGCGTCATCTGTGGATATTCCCTGACAAGTCGTTCGTAGACCCGACACGCCATTGACAATTGACAATTGAGTGTTGACAATTGACAATTTCTTTTTCCGGTGCAGGCTGGAAAAAGACGTAGTCGCTAACTTCTAAAACTTTGCTAGAATAGACCTGTTACGCCGGTAGCAGAAAAGGGCGCTCGCCCGTACCCGGCTTACCAAAACTGCGGGAACCCAAGCCCGCCATTATCAAAAAATAAATCTGCGAGTGCACAAGTTTGCAAATCTGCAAGTTTGCCCGTGTGCGTGTGCGCTGCGGCAGAATGAGGAATTGAATATGATTGTATCGAAACAAACCAAACAAATTGCGGTAACGGCCGTTCCCCGTGCGGCCGTCATCGTCGTGGCCGCCTACATTGGCGCTCAAATGCTGGCCGACATCACCAGCCTCAAAATCGGCCTTGTTGCCAGTTATTCAGTGGATATGGGGACGTTTATTTATCCCATCACGTTCACCTTGCGCGATGTTGTCCATAAATTGTTGGGCAAGCGAAACGCGCAGGCGTTAGTCATCATGGCCGGCGTCATCAACCTGTTTATGGCCGGTTATCTGGCCTGGGCGGCCAATATGCCCAGCGATCCCGCCTGGGGGATGGGTGAAGAATTTAGCGCCATTTTGGGGCCGCTGTGGCGCATCGTCATTGCTTCAATTTTGGCCGAAGTGGTCAGTGAATTGATTGATACGGAAGTGTACCAATGGTTTGTGACTAAAGTGACGCGCCGCTACCAGTGGGCGCGGGTGTTGGTTAGCAACAGCGTCAGCGTTCCGGTAGACAACATCATTTTTGCCGTTGGCGCATTTGGCGCGCTGCCATTTTTGCAGAATCATTTCTTGACCCTGCCCTGGCCGGTTGTGTGGGAGATTTTTACGTTTAATTTAATCGTTAAATACGGCGTAACGCTGTTTAGCTTACCTTTTATTTACATCTCCCCGGACCGGGATTGGGATCGGGATCAGGGGTAGGGTGCAGCGGCCGTCCCCCCCCGCCGCCTTGCTACTTTCTTACTTTCCCCTACAATCCCGCCTCATGAATCGCGCCCGGCATCTATTCCGTTCCAGCCTCATCGTCATCGTCCTCCTGGGGATTGATAAGGCGGTGGGGCTGGTGCGAACCCAACTGGTCGCTGCCGCTTTTGGCGACGGCCGTGCCTACGATGCTTTTACCTCCGCCAACCAACTGCCCGAAGTCTTCGTGACCTTGATTTCCGGCGGCGCGTTGGCGGCGGCGTTCATCCCCGTCTACGCCGCCCATCTTCGCAGCGACAAAGCCAAAGAAAGCGCCCGTCTGGCTAACGCCATCATCACCATTGTGCTGCTGGTTTTGGGCGTTATCTCGGCCGTTGGCGCCATTTTTGCCCCCTGGATTACGCGCGAACTGCTGGTTCCCGGCTACGATCCGGCCAAGCAAGCGCTAACGGCCGAACTCATGCGCATCATCCTCGTCCAGACGACCATCTTTGGCGTCAGCGGCGTGTTGAGCAGCATTTTGAACGCCCACCAGCATTTTGCCTTGCCGGCGTTGGCCCCTACCATGCTTCATGTCGGTTACATCACCGGCCTTTACCTTTTTGTGCCCCGGATGGGCATAGCGGGATTGGCCTGGGGATCGGTTGTGGGCGGGGCGCTGCATGTGTTGATTCAGGTTCCGGGGCTGCGGCGTTACGGTTTTCGTTACCGGCCGGTTGTTGATTTGCGCTTGCCGGGCGTGACGGAAATTATTCGTTTGATGGGGCCGCGCATTGTTACGCTGGGCACGGTGCAAATTGCCGATTTGTTCATCATCCGCATCATGTCTGATTTGAATGAGGGGGTTACGTCGGCTTATTTTTACGGCTATTACTTGCAGCAACTGCCGGAAACGCTGTTTGGCACAGCTATTGCGGTGGTGATGTTCCCCACGATGGCCGAGTTGTTTTCGGCGGGGGATGTGGATGGGTTGAAGCGAACGGCCGTTTCCACACTCCGTATCATCTGGTCACTTACGATTCCGGCAGCCGTCGGGTTAATCCTGTTGGGACGACCGGCTATCGGTTTCATTTTGGAACGCGGCGCATTCACGGCCGAATCCACCCTGCTTGTTTACCGCATTCTTGTCTTTTTCAGCCTCCGCATCGTCAGCGAGGCGACATTGGAAATTGCCGCCCGGCTCTTTTTTGCCCAGCACGATACCCGAACGCCCATGTTCGTATCGCTGGGCTGGCTGGCGGCTAATGTGGGATTGGCCTATTGGTTGGTCGGCCCATTGGGCATCGGTGGATTGGCGTTGGCCAGCACAATTGCGTTTACGCTGCAATCGGCCGTTTTGCTTTATCTCAACCACCGCCGTTTGGGCGGGCTGGCCTGGCGGGAATTGGGTCTAAGCGCCGGCCGCGCGATTTTGGCCTCGGCGGGAATGGTGTTGGTCGTGATGGGGGTGAGGGAGATGGTGGACGGCCGTTTACCCTTGCTTGTTATTGGCGCCGGCAGCGGCGGATTGGCCTACATTGCGCTCAATCTCCTTCTGGGCGGGCGGGAAATTCCCTCCCTCATCCAATTGATTCGCAAGCGATAGCCTGCAAACAAAAAACCGCTGCATAACAATGCAGCGGTTTTTTTGTTCGTTAAGACGAAGGCAAACTTACTTTTCTGGTAAACGAGGTATTTGGAATACCTGCCCGACGCGAATCAGGTTTGGATTGTCGCCGATAACCTCTTTGTTGGCTTCGTAGATGAGTTTCCAGTGGGCGGTAGAACCGTAATACTTTTTGGAGATAAAGCTCAAATTGTCGCCAGAAACCACTGTGTGTTCGGCGATGAATTTTGAGGTCTCGGCGGCGGCTTGAGCTGCGGCCTTGGCGGCTTCCATCTCTTTTCGTTTGGCTTCCATGCGTTCGGCGCGGGCTTTGGCCTGAGCAATTCTTTCCTCAGTCGCTTTTTTAGCGGCAGCGGCCTTCTCGGCTCGCTCTTTTTTGGCGCGAGCGACAGCTTCTCGCTTTTCTCTTTCCATGCGCGCTTTTTCGGCGCGGGCTTTTGCGGCCGCTTCCCTTTCCTGCTTTGCCTTGGCGGCGGCTTCTTCTCTGGCTTTCTTGGCCGCAGCGGCTTCGGCGGCCCGTTCACGACGTTCGGCTTGTGCTTTGGCCTGACGACGTGCGCGTTTATCGGCGTCGGTGACGCGCAAGAGTTTGGCGATTTTTTCTAAAGCGGCCGTTTCCGCTTTGCTGGTATTTTCGCCAATGCCCATGACACCCTCACCGCCGGCGGCGCTTACCTGTTTGCCAATATCCAGCAAAAAGTCGCCAAACGCATCCAGTTCATCGGATCCACATTGGCTTTCGACGATTTGGGAGATGCGGCTAAACGCGAATTCGATGGCGGGCATGTCTGCCTTTTTAATTGCTTTGTCGGCATCTGTGTCATTGGCGACAACATCCCGAACCATGGGGCTGCTGCTTTTGTAAGATTCCAGCGCTTTATCCAGGGCTTTGGATTCTTTGCGGTTGACGATGAGGGCTTGACGGCCGTCGGCAACAGCCATTGCGGCCAGTACCCAGTAGGGCGCATCGCGGACGATTTCCCATTGGGTGGCGTTCAATTTAGATTTAGACATTAAATTTCTCCTTTTGTGGGTTCAGATCGGATGGTAGATACGCAATCTGATGATTAGAAAATCTGCTGCCATTATTGACACATTGTTGGCTGTAAAGTCACATATTGATTCTATTTTGACCGATGCGCGCACCAATAGGGCTGAACAAGAAAAATGAATAAGTGTTCGATATTTTAATTTGCTATTGACGAGATAGAACGAATGTGCTAACATCGGGGTTGTACCTTATTCCAAAAGTAAAAATTAGGAGAAAACTCATGACCAAGGCCAAAAGCAATGGGGACGGCCGTTCTGCCACCCTGGATAAAACCCTCGATTCTTTAACCAAACGATTTGGCGAAGGAACAATCATGCGCCTGGGCGATGCCCAGCACATGCAAGTAGAAGCCATTCCCACCGGGAGCCTTTCCGTGGACATCGCCCTGGGCGTTGGCGGCGTGCCGCGCGGGCGGGTTGTCGAAATTTACGGCCCCGAATCCTCCGGCAAGACAACCCTTTGTCAACACATCATTGCCGAGGCCCAAAAACGGGACGGTATCTGCGCTTTTGTGGACATGGAACACGCCCTTGATCCCAACTACGCCGCCAAATGCGGCGTAGATGTTAACAACCTTTACGTTTCCCAGCCCGATACAGGTGAGCAAGCCCTGGAAATCGCCGAAGCGCTCATTCGTTCCGGTACGATGGATGTTGTGGTGGTGGATTCTGTGGCTGCACTTGTCCCCCGCGCTGAAATTGAAGGCGAAATGGGCGATTCCCACATGGGCTTGCAAGCGCGTCTCATGTCCCAGGCGCTGCGTAAACTCTCAGGCGTCATCAAACAAACCAACACCGTCGTCATTTTCACCAATCAGTTACGCTCCAAAATCGGCGTCATGTTTGGCAATCCAGAGACGACCAGCGGGGGGAACGCGCTTAAATTTTACGCTTCTGTGCGTTTGGATATTCGGCGTATCCAGGCCATCAAAGTGAAAGGCGATGTGGTCGGTAACCGGACGCGGATAAAAGTCAAGAAAAACAAAGTTGCGCCGCCATTTACAGAGGCTGAATTTGATATTATGTACAATGAAGGCATTTCCTTGACAGGCGATGTGTTAGATTTGGCTGTCGAGCACGAATTGGTAAGTAAGCGGGGCGCTTTTTTCCGTTACGGTGAAACCTTGTTAGGACAAGGGCGCGAAAACGCAAAAACTTATCTGGCCGAAAACCCAGAGATGTTGGATGAGTTGGAATACCTGATTAGGCGTGAAGCAGGGCTTCCTACCGATGAATTTCAATCAGTTCCTCAGGGAGATGAATTAATGGTTGAAATGGCTGACTAGTTCGTTTGCAGGTAATTACTAAGCCGCGAAGGTGACAATCACTTAGTGAACATCTATAAATAAGGTAACTACGTCTTGTGTCAGATAATACTGGCACAAGAGAGCCGCAAGCGGCAAGCGAAGAAAACGGATAATGAATAACGCATAACGGATAATTGTCAATTTCTCGCCAGCGGAAGACTCCTTCATTCGCC
>JANTHP010000021.1 GCA_024762395.1 Anaerolineae bacterium
AAAAAGAGGGGATAATCCGTTTGTTCGTCACTGTAATGAAGGGTCACTAATTTGTGTGCCCAGGTGTAGTGTCGTTCAACCGGGTCCCACAGTTTCGCTATCTTTTCAAAGTGCTGTCCGTAATGAGACAATAGCGTATCATCGATGCTCAAGACCCCTTTCTTTTTCAATGCTGTGCCCGGCAAGTTGCCCAACAAGGCTAGACGTTGCTGGTTGAGCATCTTTTCTGAATAAAAACCGGCGGTTAAGAGCCGATTCAGGCTGCTTTGATTGCGGTTTTCATGGACGACAAGCCGATTGATGCCATCAATGGTTTTGTTTTCGGAGACAATCAGACCGCTAATGTAGCGTTGGAATTGGATTCAGGCTTCTTCTGAGAAGACCGGCTCAAACCAACCCGCATAGTGTTTAACGATTTCTGGTAGTTCGACAATTGGGAACATCGGTGTACCTCCAATAGTTTGATACCTATCATAGTACACTCTCGTTCCGTTCAGTTGTTAAAGTTCATTCAAATATGCTATTTTATGTTAATTTAGCTGCAAAAGTCGAATAAGTAACACTTAAATACAGATTCTCTGCATTACCGATATTAATATTTCGAAGATACTTTACTCCACCTTCTATAGATATAGCATCATTGAGGTCGTACCGGATAATATTTCTCAAGAATCGAAGGATGCGGATGAAGTTTGATTTCCCAGATGCATTAGGCCCAACTAATACGTTGAGTTCGCCAAGGTCCATTTTCAAGTGCCTAAAGTTTTTGAAATTTCGAACCTCGATTTGTTTTATGAACATGGAATTCACCTGCTTAAAAGTTGGGGAACAATAATAAGAATACCTAACCTAATTCTAATCCCCAATTTTGTTTTTAACCAATTGCTTTTTCAACCAGCCCGGCAACGGCCGTTAACGCCCCCTCCAACTTACTCGCATCTCTACCGCCAGCCTGGGCCATGTTCGGTCGGCCGCCGCCGCCGCCGCCGACCATCTTGGCCACCTCGCGCACCAGGTCGCCCGCCTTTAGGCCGCGCTTAATCAAATCTTCGGTGACGGTAGCGACGATGAGCGGTTTGTCGTTGAGGACGGTGGCCAGCACGGCCGTTCCCGACCCCACCTTATCCCGGAACCAATCTGCCATCTCCCGCAGCCCATCCACATCAGCCACATCCACCTGCGCCGCCAGGACGTTGACCCCGTTTACCGGCTGCACCTGTCCTAACAGCGCCTCAAACTGGCTCCGCGCCGACTGCCTTTGCAGCTTTTCCAACTCCTTTTGCAGGGCGCGATGTTCTGCCAGCAGATTGTCCAGCCGCGCCGGTAACTCGTTGGGCGGTGCGTTCAGCTTGTGCGCGGCCGTTTCCAGCACATCCAGCCGCTCGGCGACGAACGTTTGCGCTCCGTGCCCCGTCACCGCTTCCACGCGGCGCACCCCCGCCGCCGACGCGCCTTCGCTGACGAACCGGAACAGGCCGATTTCGGCCGTTTCGCGCACATGCAGGCCGCCGCACAGCTCGAAACTGTATGACTCTTCCGGCGGGGCGCTGCCGATTTTGATGGTGCGCACGATGTCGCCGTACTTTTCGCCGAACAGAGCCATTGCTCCTTTGCCGATGGCCTCTTCCTGGCCCATGTGGGTCACAGCGACCGGGTAATTGGCTAAAATGGCCTCGTTGATGTCGGCCTCGATTTGGGCCAGCGTCCGCCTGTCTACCGCTTCGTCGTGGGTGAAGTCGAAGCGCAGCCGGTCGGGCGCGACCAGCGAGCCGGCCTGGGTGACGTGCTTGCCCAAATGGGCGCGTAATTCCCGATGCAGCAAATGGGTGGCGGTGTGATTGCGCCGGATGTCCCAGCGACGGCCGTTATCCACCACCAACTTCACCGACTGACCACTTCGCCACTCGCCACTCGCTACTTCGCCTACATGCACAATCATCCCCGCCACCGGCTTGCGCGTATCGTCCACGCGGAACTCGCCGCCTTCAAATTCAATGCGGCCCGTGTCGCTCACCTCACCGCCGGATTCGACGTAGAAGGGGGTGACGGCCGTTACCACCTCCACCTTTTCCCCCGCGCCAGCCGACTCAACCCGTTTCCCGTCTTTGAAAATGGCGATGACTTCGGAAACGGCCGTGCTGCCCGCATACGGATCATGCTCCACCCCGTTCTCCAATTGGCCCGATTCAATCAACTCATGCAGCGCGTCCGCGTACACATTCGCGCCCGTCTCATACTGGCCGAACTTACCCGCGCCGCTGGCTTCCGCGTGCGCGTTTTTGGCCTGCTTAAAGCCCGCCTCGTCCACCGTGATGCCCTTTTCCTGCACCACATCTCGCGTGATTTCCAGCGGTAGGCCATAGGTGGCGTACAAATCAAACGCCTTGTCGCCGGGAATTTCCGTTTCGCCCGTCTCGCGCATGGCGGCCACCAACGCATCCAGATGCGCCAGCCCCGTGTCCAGCGTGCGCTCAAATTTTCGCTCCTCTTGGGTGATGGTGCGCAGGATGTGTTCGCGCCGCAGCTTCAGTTCCGGGTAAGCGTCGCCCATCTGGTCAATGTAAACCTGGGCGATTTGGGCCAAAAACGGCTCGGTGAAGCCGATTTTACGGCCAAATCGGGCCGCCCGCCGCGTTACCATGCGCAAAACGTAGCCGGCGCCGGTACTGCTGGGGCGCACGCCGTCGGCAATCATGAAGGTCGCCGCACGGCCGTGATCGGCAATCACCCGGTAGCCGACATATTTTTCTGCCCGCTGTTCGTCCGAATCGCCCAGCAGTTCCTGCACTTTGTCCATCGCCGGGGTGAACAGGTCGGTGTCGTAATTGCTATCGCCGTTTTGCAGGATGCGTACCAGCCGTTCCAGCCCCATCCCCGTGTCAATGCTCGGCTTGGGCAGCGGCGTCGTGTTCCCTTCTTCGTCCGTTTCAAACTGCATGAAGACGAGATTCCACACTTCCAGAAAACTTTCGCCCATGTCGTCGTCATCGTTGAGCAGGCTGGGATCTACGTCGTCCAAATCGCCGCGATAGTAATGGATTTCAGAGCAGGGGCCGTTGGGGCCGATATCGCCCATCTCCCAATAATTTTCTTTTTTGCCGAAGCGCAGGATTTTTGCGGCGGGCAGGTAACGCTGCCACAGGTCAAAGGCTTCGTCGTCGTCGGTGTAGACGGTGGCCCACAGTCGTTCCGGTTCCAGCCCGACCACATTGGTGAGGAAGCTCCAGGCGTAATCAATGGCTTCGGCTTTGAAGTAGTCGCCGAAGGAGAAGTTGCCCAGCATCTCGAAGAAGGTGTGGTGGCGCTGAGATGGCCCTACGTTCTCTAAATCGTTATGTTTGCCCTGAACGCGCATGCATTTTTGGCTGGTGGCGGCGCGGGAGTACGGCCGTTTCTCTTTCCCCAAAAACACATCGGCAAACTGGTTCATCCCCGCATTGGTAAAGAGCAGGGTGGGATTATCGCGCTGTGGCAGCGGCGAACTGGGGACAATTTCATGCCCGACCTCGTGAAAAAAGTCGAGGAAGGCTTGTCGAATTTCATTGCTGGTTGTCGGTTTCATTTTTACTCCGTAAGTGGTAATTTTAGTTCGCCTCATTGCCGAGAACGATTACGTTTAATTCGGTAATGCGGCTGAGTTTTTTATCATTAGTCAACAGTGCATCACATCCAGATTGGATGGCGACTGCAACTTGTATGGCATCGGCAAAACCCAGATTATAGTGAGCGCGTAAACTGGATGAAAGCTCAGCTATAGGAGCTGTTACAGGTACAAAATGTGTATGGGGGCCGTGTGTAAGCAGCGCCCGGAGAGCATTTGCAAGCTCTTTGTTTCCTTGTTTGTAAGGGTAGAAAAGGGATTCTGCCAGGGTGATAGGTGAAGAAACGGCCGTTAACCTTCCCTCATCCAGTAAATCGAAAAATAGTTTGACTTTATCAAAAAAGGGCTGCTTTTTTTCGACGTAATAGATGACGGGAGCCGTGTCCAAGAATACCATGTTTACGTCATTAAGAATTTCACTCATGGACATCGCGATCCCATTCCTCTGTACGAATTTTATTTATCCATTCCTGCGCATCCATTCCTTCCAATAAACCAGGAGCGATGCCTGCTATATCCTGCCAGGAGTAATCAGGCGCTGGTTCTTTTAGTACGGTCGTCTGTTGAGCATACTGAGCTAGATAAGCGATGAGTTCCAGCATTTCTGTTTGGGAAAGTGAAGAAGCTTCTTTCTTAATAATTTGTAATCGGGATTGTTTCGGTACTTGTAACATGATGCACCTTCTCTATTTTTGCCAATTGAGCGCCTATTCTGATTTTACCGTAGCAACAAAAAACCGCCAGACCGATGGGAGTCTGGCGGCGTTTGTTGCGGATATTTTTAGCTAGAAGTGTATGATTAAGCAACAGAACGAACCAGACCATCGGTCTGGCTGGTAGCAATGGCAGAGGGTTGCCCTTGTGGTTTCGGTCGCTTAAACATGGGGGCATGGTAGCAAAAGTCGGTTGGGTCGTCAAGTTTGGGCCGGCCCATACCAGCGCCGGTAGCTGAAGAGTTGGTTAGTCGTAGGGGAATGACGGCCGTTTCTACTATAGAATAAAGGCGTGTGGTGGGTTTGGTGAGCAAGCGAGGCGTTTATGTCCAATTTCAACTGGCAGACTGATGATGAGACGGTTTGGGATGATGAGATGGCGGCGGCGGAAACGGCCGTATCCCCTCCGCGCCGGCTCTGGATAACCCTGTTCGCTGTCGCGCTGGTCATTGCCGCTGCCGGATTTGTCATTTTCCGGCAGGTGAACCGGCGCGTGGAGACAGGGATCGCCAATACCCAAAGCGACATTTTAGCGACGCACAATCTGGCGCAGCGAGCCAGCCTGGATAACGACGCCGATTTGTTTATGACCCTGTTGTCCGGGCGCAGCAAAATCTGGTCGAGCTTGCAGACCGAGGCGGTGCAGGAGGGGTGGCTGTATGAGCGGTCGGCGCTGGGGCTGCTCTGGCTGCCGTTGCATAAAGCGGCGTCGCTGACGTTGGCCGATGTGCAGAGTGGCGCATCTGGCGTGGAACTGACGTTGGACCCGGAGCTGAACAAGGCTGAACTGCGTTTCCCGCTGGATTACGCGGTGGCGGTGGGAAATGGGGTGACGGAGACGGTGGTCTTGCAGCAAACGGCCGTTTACCGGCGCGGTTCCGAACGGTGGCTGCTTTCCCCGCCCGACGACGAGTTTTGGGGCGAATATACAACCAACCAGGGTGCGATGTTGACGCTGGCCTACCCCGCCCGCGACACCGCCATCGCCGAAAAGCTAGCCTTTGACCTGGATGCCAAGCTTGATGAGATGTGCCGCACGCTGCCCGACTTGAACTGTCCTGATGATTTGCGCGTTCATTTACGCCTAAGCGATGAGTTGAACAGCCTCCAAACGCCCGATGCGCAGGAGATTTTGATGGGAGGTTTGCGTCTGGAACTGCCGGCGCCGACGTTGGTGGGGCTGCCGGTGGATGAGGCGGGCTATCAGGCGTTGTATCGGGGCTATGCGGCGCGGGTGGTGACGGCCGTCATCCCCCAACTCGTCGGCTATGAATGCTGCCAGCATGCCATATTCTTCCAGGCGTTAACCGATTATCAATTGAGCCTGCTTGGACTGCGCCCCTGGCCGGTGACAGCGGATGATTACGCCAATGTGGTCAGCGAAGGGGTGGACGGCTATGAATTAAACCAGGTATGGCCGCGTACCCGTCCTGAATATCTGGCGGGTGAAGATGGCTGGAAGGTGTATACGGCCGTTGACTTCATCCTGCAAACTAACCCGGAAATATCTCCCGCCGAAATGCAGCGCCTGATGCTCAACCTGCCTAACTTTCGCGCCTGGTTGCAGCAGCTCGATCTGGCATCGCCCCCCGCTACCGCCGCCGCCGATTATTTAGCTCTGTTCAGCCGGGAATGGCGGCAGTACGCTTTCCAACAAACCCTCACCGACCAGGAACCGCCGCCCATCCCCTGGCCGGAACAAGACCTTTACCTGGGCTGTTTAGACCCCGCAAAAGAATCATTTGCCGCCAATCTGTATCGGCTCAACCTTGATGGTATGGCCTGGACAAACATATCCAATGACACAAAAGCTTATTTTGTCAATCCGCTGCCGCAAAAGGATGGGCTTGTTCTCCAATCGTTTGGGTTTGACAGCGAAACGCCCGCCACGACCCTCTGGCGGCCGGACGGCGCCCCATTGGTGATAGAAAGCGATCATATCTCGCTCGGCCAACTGTCGCCGGATGGACGGCTGTTGGCCTTCGGGAGCCAGAATGACCCCAATCCCCTCTTGATTGACATAATAGATTGCGAAAATGGCTCCTGCCCTTTATTCCCGTTGGCTGGTCTGCCGGTTTGGTCGCCGGATGGGGGGGATTATGTTTTACTGCCCAGTGAAGCGTTGGCGGATAATCCGCTTGTGGTGAACGGCCGTACCTACCTCTTCAACCACGCCCAACCGCCACAGGACTGGCCCCTCCATCGCGGCGGCGCGGCCTCTGTGACCAGCCGCACAGACGAAATGATTGCACTCGGCTACGGTTACGCGCCTTTTTGGGTGGATGAAACAACCTATGGCTATGTGCGGCAAAGCCTGATTTCCTCCAACAGCAGCGACCATGAATTGGTATTAGCCTCTACGATGGACGATCAACTGCGCATCTTGTTGACGGAAGATGAGTTGATGGCCGTCGCGCCGGAAGCGGGTAAAGAAAACTTCGACCTGGATATTGGGATTGTACTGCATCGGTTAACCCGGCCCGGCCAACTATTTATCCTGGCTTTTGATGCGTCGCCGATGGCTTACCTTTTCTCGTATGATATGAGTACAGAGACGCTTGATTTCCATTTTCGGGCGGAGATGGATTATTTTCACTCGCTGGGGATGTCGCCAAACGGCCGTTACCTCATCTTAGCCGGTACAGACTTAGAAAGCGGCCCCAATCCCATCAACCAGATTTTGTTGTACGATATTGCCGGCGAGCAATTTGAACGATTTGTCGTGAGCAACGAGTCCTTTTTCGCCCCGGCCAACATCTACGATTGGTCAAGCGACGGCGACTGGCTGGCGATTATCCTCGACGACCTCAGCCTGCTTCTCGTCGCGCCGGAATATGGTTATCAGCGGCTTGTTCTGCACGAGGCGGGGCAATGCACGAATGTGATTTGGTTAAACAAGTAAAGGGCGACTGGCTAATCGGGGCGATATTTTCTATTGAGCAGTTGTAATCGGCTGGAGAACTGGTTTGGGACTGAGAATATGGTGCAAGGCAATACCATCGTCCAACTCATGCCACCACACGCCGTAACCGTCAGATTCAACAGCGAAATCTTGTTGTTGCTCTGGCGTCGCATTGATAAGCCAGGTCATTTGTTGACAAGGATAAATGACAATACGGCCGTCGCTCATAGCAACGGTAAGCATATTGTTAATAAAAAAGGCGCTTGTAATTCGAGTATCAGGCAAAGAATCCATCATACCACTCCGTGAGTTCACCTTGATGTTCGCGTACTATGCTCAAAATGCGATTCAGCTCTTTTCGATTGCAATTTCTACTCCAGGCAACAGAGACATCTTGCAACCAGATTTTTGCACGCTTTTCTGCTTTCACAACATGAACATGCGGCGGTTCATGTCGGTCGGCTGAATAAAATTGGAATTTGTAGCCGTTAAACAGCTTTGAGGGCATCTGTATTTTCCTTAAAAAAGCTGTGCAATGGTTCCATTCATTGTTTTTGATTATACAACATAACCGGTAGTTAGGAGAATGTGGCAATGCCTGCTAATTTTAAGTGGCAAACGGATGAAGAGGATGATTGGGTAGAAGAAATGGAGGCGGGGGGAGCAACGGCCGTCTCCCTCACCCGGCGCGTTTGGTTCCGGCCTGTTTTGATCGCCAGCCTAGTATTGATTCTGACCGGTTCGGTTTTGTTCTGGCAACTTACCCGGCGCGTCGAAGAAACGACTAACGGCATCGAAGCGGATATTATGGCCAGCTATGAACTGCTGGCAGCGGCGGCCGACCAGAAAGATGTTGAACTGTTCCGTTCCTTGCACGCCCATACCGGCCGTCAAACCAGTTGGGGTTATTCTCTCGACAAACTCATGACCAACGATAGCCAATTGTGGAACGGCCGTCGCCCCGGCATCACACCCCTGACTGACAGCCCCCAGGTAGCCGAAATTATCCTTGCCCCCGATTTAGATCGCGCCGAACTCATCACCGAACAGAGTTACGTTGTCCAAACGGCCGCCGACGTTACCCAGACCCTCACCTTAAACTGGACACACAACTATGAACTGCAAACAGACGGCCGTTGGCTGATGACTGCGCCCGACGATGAATTTTGGGGCGAATGGCAAACCTACGAAAGTCAACGCCTCCGCTTCTCCTATCCCGCCCGCGATGAAACAGTCGCGCTGGAATTTGCCGCCGCGTTGGACGAGGAACTGGAACAACTTTGCCGCTGGTCGGCCGATTTGTCCACGTTACCCCCTTGCCCCGACGATTGGCAGTATCAGGTGCGCTGGGACCAAGAACCGGGCAGTTTGGCTGATTTTGGTCAGAGCCGGGATGAAATGTTTTATGATGATTTCGACAACGGAAAATTTATCATCGCCATGCCCGCGCCCACATTGGTGGGAACGCCCGCAACCGAGGCGGGCGAGCAAATCTTGCTTGACCTGTATGTGCGGCATACGCTGGCCGAAATCGTCCGGTATGGCTTTCAGAACGCAATGAGCACAAATTGGTACCGTTTTAGCGGCTACAATCAAGCCTCCTTACACCGTCTTTTAACCGTGATGGGCGTGACCGTCTGGCCGCCGCCGGTCATTCCCCGCAGCGACCCCGGCCCGCCGCCCATTCCCTGGCCGGAACAGGCCGTTGCCTTGACCTGTCTGGATGAATCGGGGCAAAACGCGGCGCTGTTCCATGTGCAGCCGGAAAGCGGGAGGCAGTCAACGGTATTTGCTGAGACGGGCGTGGTTGACGTTCAATTGTTGTCGGAGGGACGCTTATTGGCGCAGGTCTGGACGGGGACTGAAGCGTCATGGCAGTTGATTAAGCCGGATGGAACGGCCGTTTCCCTGCCCGCAACTGAAGAACCGGTGGAACGCATGTATGGGGACGGCCGTTACTTCGTCGCCCCCATTCCCGCTTCTGAAAAATACGCGCCATCCTCCGGTTACTACGCCCTGGATTGGAAACAATGTCTCCAGACCGATTGCCAATGGCGCCAACTGCCCGGCCGTCCCATTTGGTCGCCGGACGGAACGCAGCTTGTTTTGCAAGCCTGGCCGGAGGGGGATTGGATCAGCCAGGTTTGGTATGGCAAGAGCTTCTACGGCCCCTTTGAGCTTGTCGCTGAAGGAGATAGCCCTGTCTGGCTGGATGAGGCGACCTTTAGCTACCGCAGCGCGACGTTCTCAGACGAGTCGGACGCCGAGTTAGTGGCAGTTCCCATGGACGGCGAACCGGAAACGATAGTAACGCTTGCCGGCCTGGAAGCTGTTTTACCGGCCAAAGAAGATGATGAGTCCTCCTGGTTTTATCTTGCTGACGCCCACTCTGATTTATTCCTGATGACGGTTGTGCGCTTCCAATCAACTCCCGCATCGTCCAGCCGGCCGCGGCAGAAGAATTATTTACTGTTGTTTGACGGCCGTTCCCAAGAAACAACCGTTGTGGCCGAGGGGGAAACTGTACGCGGCAATTTTGCGGGGGACGGCCGTTCCCTCATCCTGCGCGAATACAATTACGACAGCGGCATCTGGTCGTTATCCCGGTACGACATTGCCCAAAAACAGACCGAACCCCTCATCCAGTATAACGCTACCGCCGCTGCCGCCTTGCCCATCAATCTTTCCAGAGGCTCCATGCTGGATTGGTCGGCAGATGGGCAATGGCTGCTCATTTTCCGCGATGGCGTTCTCATTTTGCTGGCTCCCGATTATAATTATAAACACGTGATTGTACCTGATACGCCGGGATGTTTTAATGCCGCCTGGATTGCTCCCTAACAAACCGGCCTTTAGCGCTGGGAGCGTTGAATTATGCCGGTCAAATTTACGAACGGCCGATTTTTCACGGGATAACGGAGTGTGAAACGGCCGTGTGGGTGAATTCACCCTAATCATTTGCCGCTCGGATGATGAACGCCCCCGAACGGCCGTTTGTCACAAACACATAATCCCCATACACAACGCCCCGCGGCGAATGCGCATATTCGCCAATTAGTTCCAGGCTTGCGGCCGGCTGCCAAAACCCTGAATCCGGCGGGGTCTGGTTAAAGTACGTCAACCGGCGTTCGGTCTCCATCACCTGCTCGTCAATGACGCCGACGAGAAAATTGTGCCAGACGAACATATCACGGTAAACCGCCAGCGCGCCAAACAACGCCGATCCAACAAGTTCAGGCTGCGCCGAATTGGCGACATCAATGGCGGTCAGGCAGCCATTGCTCGACGCGACGTACACAGTCTGCCCAATGAGGCTTATATTTGTCAAATGGAGCTGATCGGGTGCAGATTTGACCAGTGCGCAGCCCTGAACGCCGCCAGATGATTCCGGCGGCGCGAAAAGGGAAAGCGCGCCTATTTCTTGAATGGCGGACGGCGTGGATACGTCCAATAAGGTCAGCCCGTTTGCCCCGGCTAAATAAACGATGTCGCCGCTGACGGTAACCGCTTCGCCGTTGGGAACGGCCCAGGAGCCGATTTCCTGCGGCGTGCGCAGATTGGCGATGTCGGTGATGTGTAGTCCTGTGCCGGTGAGGATGTATAAACGGCCGTTCCCGACAGCGACAGCCCGAATCCCCGTTTCAAGGGTGACGGGCGTTGCGCTGATGCGAGTAAGACCGGGAACGGCGGCGGTGTCCCAGAATTGGAGGCGGCCAACCCCGTTTTTCGGCCGTTCCAGCGTTCCCAAATACGGCCCGACGGCAAAAACCCGCTCCACATTCGCCAACGCCGGTTCCGCCGCCGCAAGCGCTGCCAACTGCGGCGCGGCGGGGTCGGACACGTCTACAATCCGCAGCGCGCCCTCTTCGGATACCACGTAGGCGAACCCGTCAATGACGGCAATGTCGTAGGCGGCAAAGGTGGGACGGTCAAATTGGCCGATGACGACGGGATTGGCCGGGTCGGTTCGGTCCAGCAGTTGTACCGCATCGGGGAGAAGCTGGTAACGGCCCGGTTCGGCTGCGGGCGGCGTTTGAGGCATATCCTCGGTAACGGCCGTTTCCACAGGCGCGTCGAAATTAGAAATGTCAATGGCGCGGCGTTCATCGTCCAGAAAAATGATGATCACATCGCCTTGGCGTGCGAGGGCGACGCTGCGGGGCAAATTAGGCCACGTTATCTCCGGGAATTCATAGAGAAGCGTTTCTTGAGCGTTGGCCGGGTCGGAAAAATCTACCGCGCGCAAGGCAAACGGGTTGTAAATGCCCCCGCCGGCGGTGAAATACTGCCCGCTGCTGATGATGGCGTTCTCATTCCAATAAAGCGAAGTGAAGTCGCCGGCAAATCGGGGCAAGCCGGGGGTTGTTACGTCATAAAACAGGGCGCTTACCGGCGCGGCATCCACCGTGCTGTAAGGAATGGTGGAAACGAGCAGGACGCTGCCATCTACCGTCAGGGAAAGGATGCGAATGCCGGGCACGGCCAGCGCGTTCACCTGCCGGGGAGCGGTCGGATCGCTGAAATCAATGACCAGCAGGTTCATCCCGGCGGCGGCATAGACGAAATCTCCGTATTCTGCGAATTTTGTCATGGGCTGGCCGATTTGGGCGACGGCCGTTAATGCGGGCGGTTTGGCGGCAAAGTCGGCCGGGTTGGGCGGCGGGGTGTCGGTGGGAGCGGGCAGGGGCGGCAAGGGAATGGCTGTGGGCGATGGTGTGGCGGTATCGGCCACTGTGGGGGTGGGCGGCGCGATTGGCGGTGTGATGGCAGGTACGGCCGTTGGTGTGGCGGTGGGCATAGTCGCCGGCGATGATGGGGGCGCGATGGTGGGCGGTACGGCCGTCGGCATAGCAGTCTCGGTCACAGCCGCAGTTGGCAGCGCAGCGACGGCCGGCGTGGGAGGCGTATCAGCAGCGCAGCCGGTTAGCAGTGCGATAATTGCCAATGTCAGAAAAGAATGTCGAAAAGGCGCTTTAATTAGGGACATGAAGCTATTGTAGTGATAAATGTAAAAAAACTGTTAGCTGATTGCAAATAAAGTCGCCCCCGACTTCGGCTGCAAAACGGCGAGATTATCAGAATGTAAAAAATTGGCGCGTTTTAATTTTTTAGAATTGATGTATAGTTGTACTCGTCAAGTCTTATAAACTGGACACTGGCGTTTTTTTTCACCAGAGAAGCCTTGCGAGTTTTTTAGCAGTTTTTGCAGCTTGTCGCCAGAGGTGAAAACCTCGCAGGTATAAAATTCGCCAGACTCCAGTTACAAATAAGAGCATGGAGATGCGTATGAGTCGGGATAACAACAAACAGGCAAACAAGCGAATCGGCCTCATTGCAGGGCGGGATCGCCATTGGTCAGACGCATTTTTGGCGATGATCAATGAGGCCGACAACGGCGTCACTGCTGAATTAGCCCAGCTTAGCGGCACATTCATGACCGAAACGTGCCAGTATGATGTCATTGTTGACCGCGTATCCCATGAAATTCCCTACTACCGCGCTTATCTGCAACACGCCGCGCTGTACGGAACCTATATCATCAACAATCCTTTCACCTGGTCGGCTGACAGTAAATTCTTTGGTATTGGTCTGGTGAATAAATTAGGTTTTACCAGCCCGCGCACTATTGTGCTGCCTAATAAGCATGTCGAAAAAGAAATGACGCCGGACAGTTTTCGCAATCTGGTTTATCCGATGGATTGGCAAGGCATTGTGGACTATGTTGGCGTTCCGGCCGTTTTCAAAAACATCGAAAGCGGCGGGCGGCATGCTGTTTATCGCGTTCACAGCGTGGATGACTTGATTCAGCGATACGATGAGAGCGGCACAATGACGATGATTTTGCAGCAGCTGATTGAATCAGAGCAGCACATTCATTGTTTTGTCTTTGGGCATGAGACGGTGATGCCGCTGCGTTATTCAATAACTGACAATCGCTATCTCCCGGATGTTCTGCCTACGGATGATGCGTTGGGTAAGCAGTTAGCCCACCAGGCGCTAACGTTGACGCGCGCTTATGGTTATGATGTGAATATGATCGAGTTTGTGCTTCAGGGTGACCAATTATTTGTCATTAACAGCACAAACCCTGCGCCGGAGATGACTCAGGCATTGATGACGCCCGAACAGGTGCACCGCTGTGTGTCTGAGGTGGCTCGGCTGGCTGTATCGCGGGCTAAACGGCCGTTACCCCAGCGCTCTATCTTCGATCATATCCATCATGAACCATGATTTGCCGTTAAAAAAACACAAAATACGGACGCCCGTTCACTTTGAGCGGGCTTTTTGTTTACTCTGTTGCCATCATAGTGGGCATGGTATAATAAGCCGCTCAATTAGTTGATAGGGCAACTAAATTCAGTTGCTCCGTCACAATAAATAAAATGCAACTGTAACAGCTACCAGAGGTGACAGTCACTTGAGCCTTAGTTTGTGGTTATTGCTTCTGGCGGAAGTGACTGTCACCTGTACTGTTACAACAAAACGTCAAAAAGGACTGGTACATGATACCTATAGACGAAAAAATCCCCCAAAAAATTAATCGTTTATCTGAATTAGCTTATAATCTTTGGTGGAGCTGGACTCCGGAGGCGCGCCAACTGTTCCGGCAGTTGGATTTCCCCTTGTGGCGGCGTACACAGCACAATCCGCTGCTGATGCTGCAAGAGATAAGCGCCGCCGAGCTGGAGGCAGCCGCTCATGACGCTGCATTTGTGCGCCAATACAATAAAGTGATGTTAATGTATGACCGGGAAATGAAAAACGGCCGTTCCTGGTTCCACACCACATACCCAGACAAAACAGACAAAATCATCGCTTACTTCTCCTTTGAATTCGGACTGCACAACTCCTTGCCCATTTACTCCGGCGGTCTCGGCATCCTTTCCGGCGACCACGCCAAGGAGGCCAGCGACCTCGGTTTGCCCTTCGTTGGCATCGGATTTATGTATCCGCAGGGCTATTTTCGGCAGCGAATCCCTTCCCATGGCTGGCAAGAAGCCGTTTATCAGCAAATTGATGTGGGGCAAACCGCCATACGGCCGGCAGCTACGCTGGATGGACAAAAACTTAAAATCAGTGTCAATTTGGCGGGGCGCACTGTTTACGCTCAGATTTGGCGCGTTCAAGTTGGCCGCATTTCATTGTATTTATTGGATACAGACGTTGATGAAAACGATCCCTGGGATCGTGAACTTTCAGCCCGTTTGTATTCAGGCGACAGCGAAATGCGCATTCGCCAGGAAATTATGCTGGGTATTGGCGGTGTGCGCGCTTTACGGGCCTTAGGCATTCAACCGGCTGCCTACCATATGAATGAGGGGCATTCGGCTTTCTTACTGCTTGAGACCATTCGTGAATATGTTGCTCAAGGCATGGACTTTAACCAGGCAGCGGCCGAAGTGAAAAAACATACTGTTTTTACCACCCATACGCCCGTTCCGGCTGGCCATGACACCTTTAGTTTTCATATGGTAGAAAACTATTTCAATGGTTTTTGGGATGAAATCGGCATTAGCCGCGAGCATTTCTTGAGCCTCGGCGGACATGAAGAAGAGTGGGGAATGGCATTTAATATGACCGTGCTGGCCTTGCGATTAGCCGGACAGTCAAATGCTGTAAGCCAACTGCACGGCGAGGTTTCCCGCAAGATGTGGCAAGAAGTTTGGCCGTCCAAACCGGTAAATGAGGTGCCGATTGTTGGCATTACCAATGGCGTTCATGTGCCCACCTGGATTTCCAGCGATATGCACGAATTATTTGATAAATATCTGGGGCCGGAATGGCGCCGCCGGCACGATGATCCGGCGGTCTGGCAGAAGCTGTTGGATATTTCTGATGCAGAATTGTGGCGTGTTCATCTTTTATTGAAACGGAAGTTGATGGGTTTTTTGCGGGAACGAGTACGGCGGCGTTGGGTAGACGGCCGTAACGACCCCACCCAAGTCCTCACCAGTGGCACCCTCCTCGATCCAGATGCCCTCACCATTGGCTTTGCCCGCCGTTTTGCCACCTACAAACGGGCTAACCTCATCTTCCGCGACATTGAACGGCTGCAGCGGATGTTGTTAGACATTCACAAGCCGGTACAAATTATCTTTGCCGGAAAGGCCCATCCGGCCGACGATCCCGGCAAGGCTTTGATCCAACAAATTTACAACATGGCTAAAAACAATCAATTGGGCGGCCGTGTCGCTTTTGTCGAAGATTATGACATGCACATGGCGCGTTACCTGGTGCAGGGCGTGGATGTGTGGCTGAACACGCCGCGCCGCCCACGTGAAGCCAGTGGAACCAGCGGCATGAAGGCAACCTTAAACGGCGTACCCAATTTGAGCGTCATGGATGGTTGGTGGGTTGAAGGATACAATGGCGCCAATGGCTGGGCGATTAACAGCGAGGAAAATCCCGACCATAACGCTCAAGACGAACATGATGTAAACATCTTGTACCAGCTTTTGGAAGATGAAATCATCCCCTTGTATTACACCCGTGACCGAGATGGCGTACCGCGCGGCTGGTCGCAAGTTATGCGCGAGGCGATTCGTTCCAATGCGCCGCAGTTTAGTATGCGTCGTATGGTGAAAGAGTACACAACTGAACTGTATCTCAAGGCGATTGAATCGTAGAGGCTAGAGATAGAGGAGGCGTTTTCTTCCTCCTTTACCTCTAACTCTATCTCTATTTTATTGATGAAGCACTGGTTGCGCCGTTTTTTGTATTTAGTTGTTGTAGTTTTATGGTTGGCGGTGATGAGTTTCCCCATTCTGGCTTTCTCGTTGGCAGGAAAGGGGGAATTGCGATTTGGGGAGGATGTGCGTTTGTTTATGGTGCAGGAGGAGGGCGCTGAAGGCGTGGGGCTGGAATGGACACGGCCGTTTTCCCCCAAACCATCTTGCACCCGTACCACTGTCACCTACCTTATGTGGGAAGGCGTCGCCGAAAACACAACCTACTGCCAGTGCAGTAACGGCCGTCTGATATCTGACTGCAGTTGATCCCGATAGGTGAAAACCGTAGCCCGATAGTTCGGCTATGTTCACCACAAGTTTGGTAAATCGGGCAGACCGATTGCCGAATCGTTCTACGTTTACCAAGGAGACAACATGGGCGATTGCCCACCATCAAATGAATGAAAACGGGACACATCTCTTATCTGTGTCAATCCGTGTCCCATTTTAGAGGAGATTATTATGAGCGTTGCTGTAAAATGGACTGGAGCCGATAGCAAGCTATTTGTCGGGCGAGATAGTTTTGGTCACGTTGTAATGAGCGGTTCCTGGCCGTCAGATGACCCTGAATGGCAGGAATGGAAAGCGATCAAATCCTCCGACCTGCTGCTGTTAAGCCTCGCTTCTTGTTCCGCGTATGATGTGGTCCTGATTTTAGAACGTCAGCGGCAAGAATTGACCGGCCTTTATGTGCATGTAGAAGGTCAAAACGCGGCCGATCCCCCGTACCAATTCACTGATATTCACCTGCATTATACGCTGGAAGGAAACGACCTGGATCCCCAAAAAGTCGAACGCGCCATTAAACTATCCGACGAAAAATACTGTTCAGTATCAGCCACTGTGCGCGGCGTAGCCAATTTGACCCATAGTTTTGAAATTCGATAGCGTATTTTGAATCTTTCCGCGTGACTACTCAGGTGACAGTCACTTTTCTCAGAGGTGTTGGTCACAACTTACTGCATTTTAAGTGACTGTCACCTCTGAGGCTGAGTAGTTACCTTTCCGCTTCACCGGTCTGCTTAATTGTAGCGTACCATATCGCAAAAGCCGGGAGGCTTTTGTGATTTTCCGCTTCACCAGCCTGCCCAGTTGTGATACAATGACATGACATAATGGTAGAGATGAATAATCGCGCTTTTCCATTGTCAAATGAAAGGAATGGCTGAATCGAATGACGACACCCGCCAATGCAGAATCTCCAGGATATGAACCAACAGCGGCACAGCTTGTACGCGCCGCGTCATTACGCCGTTTTAACTGGTTTTATGTGTATGTGCCGATTGGATTGTTTGGCTTAATCGCCTTGCTCTTGATTGGTTTGTTGCTGTGGGGAGCGTTATCTCCCAATATCATAGGAACGCGCGAATTTGCATCGGGTTTGGCCGATATTGTCATTATTTTGACGATTATTCCCTTGCTGCTGTTATGCGCGATTGTGCCATTGGCGGCGATTGGGCTGGTTATTTATCGTAAGCAGCAGCCGGAACGGGAACACGGCCGTTTCCAAACCCTGTTCTGGCGGTTGGATACAGTGGTAGATAAAGCCCGCGACAAAACCGATACCGCAGCCCCAAAAGCCGCCGATGTCGTCATTAGCGGCCATACGCGCGCCGCCTATTGGCGTGCTTTATTTAACAATTTACGAAAACAATTTACACGGAGATAGGTTATGTCTCAAGTTGAAACATCTGGAAACTGGAAAATGAAAATCTTACTTATCGGCACGGCCATTGGCGCTGTTGTGGGGCTGGGAACCGCTTATTTACTAGCTCGTACCGCCGAAGAGGCCCATGACGGCCCGCCCCAGATCAAAACCAGCGATGCGCTTAAAGCTGGCGTCAACATCGTTGGCGTTGTGCGCGGCATTGCTGCATTAGCCGGACGTTAAAAGATGCTCAAAATCATTGTCGTTGATGACGACCAAACAAACATTACCTTACTCAAAATGCTGTTAGAGCTAGACGGTTTTGCTGTGCAAAGCTGTGGCAGTGTAGATGAAGCCAGAGCATTAGCCGAAGCCGATACCGGCGCCTTTGTCGTTGATTATCATCTAACGCGGGACACAACGGGATTAGACCTGCTGCGTGCCATTCGCAGCGGCGAAACGGCCGCTTCCTCCGCCACCCCTGTCATCATCACTTCCGGCGACTACCGGCGCGAATCCATCGTCATGGAAGCCGGCGCCGACCTGTTTTTGCTCAAGCCTTACCCTCCCAGCGAACTATCGCAGACGTTAACTAACCTTTTGGGAGGCAAATAATGGCTGGACGATCCCGACAACGTAAAACGCGCAAATCCTCCCGGCGTCAATGGCGACGCATGGATTTACATTTGCATACTCCCGGCTCCAACGATTACCAGGAACCCCACATCAGCTATCTCGACATCTTGCGCCAGGCCGAAATTCGCGGTTTGGACATTATCGCCTTCACCGACCACAACACCGTTGCCGGTTTTGCGGCCATGAAAAAGGAAATTGAGCAGTTGTTGTGGCTGGAACAACTGGGACGCATGGAGCCGGACGAAAGGCGGCAGCTAGACGAGTACCGCCGTCTGCTAGAAAAAATTATGGTGCTGCCGGGCTTTGAATTTACGGCTACCTTCGGCTTTCATATTCTGGGGGTTTTCCCTTCGGAGACGCCGGTCAGCTTCCTGGAACACCTTTTACTTACCCTTAACATTCCTTCCGATTTGCTTGATCAAGGCAGCTCAACCGTTGGCGCAACCAGCGATGTTTTGACGGCTTATCGGGTCATTAACGCGGCCGGGGGGCTGGTTATCGCCGCCCATGCCAATTCCAACAACGGCGTGGTGATGCGCGGGTTGGATATTGGCGGTCAAACGCGCATCGCCTACACGCAAGACCCCAATTTGCATGTGCTGGAGGTGACTGACCTGGAAAAACGGGGCCGTTACACGACGCGCCGCTTTTTTGACGGCTCGAAACCGGAATATCCACGTCCCATGCGCTGCATTCAAGGATCGGACGCTCACAGATTGGCGCGTGAATCGGCTCAATCCAAATCGTTGGGCGTTGGCGAGCGTATCACCGAGATTTTATTGGATGAGGTGAGTTTTGAGGCGCTGGCGCGGGTGTTGAAGGGAAATGATTTTGCGCTGACACGGCCGTATCGCGGCCCGGCTAACCCCGTAGATTTTGTCCAACTGGCGCGGGAAGAAGGCGAATCCATCGTCCAAACCTTCCATCCCAGCATGGCCCAGCGGGGCGGGAACATGGATCGGGTCTTGCGCGATATTTGCGCGTTAGCCAATACCAATGGCGGCACAATTTACGTAGGCGCATCGGCCAACCCGCAGGAACCGCCAGCCGGGGTGCGCGAGCCGAAAAAAGCGATTGAACGATTGTACACGGCCGTTTCCAACCGCTTTAGCCCCGAAATAGACCTGCACATAGACAGCCTGACCTCCAAAGGCAAGCCCATCGTCCGCATCACCGTCCAACCGGGCCGCGATTTGCCCTACGCCATAGACGACAACAAATTCTACGTCCGCGACGAATCCGAAACCAACCTGGCTGTCCGTGATGAGATTGTACGACTGGTTGAGCGCGGGTTGGGGCAAATAGAGCATGGGCCAACGGCCGTTCCCTTGCCGTTACCCGTCCCTGCGCCCCCAACCGATAAAAGCGGAAAACGGGAAAGCGAAAAGCGTAAAGGCAAAATAGACCCGCCCCGCACCGGCGTCGAAATCGTTAGCAGCGAAAAGCGGCAGGGCGTCTATTACCACACCGTCCGCGACCTGCGCAACGGCAACCTCATCAAAAACGTAACCCGCAAATCAGCCCGTAAGCTGTGGCATTACGCCATTACGCAAACAGAAGCCGGCCCACCCAAGCCCGACAGTATCAAATGGCAGGGAAACATCGCCATTCTCGATCAACGCAAAAAGCGTGACAGCGTCTGGTACGACCTGGCCATGCGCGACAACGGCGACATCCACTACTACTACGGCGTCACCGACAGCGGCCTCAACGACGATTGGGTCGCTCTCATCCAGAAGCAATAATAGAGAATGAGCGATGAGAGGTGAGGATTGAGGTTATCTCATTCCTCATAACTCATTCCTCGTCCCTTAATCCTCATCCCTTTTCCACCTATGAACATTGGACTTTTAACGATTAGCGACCGGGGCGCGCGCGGTGAGTATGAAGACCGCAGCGGCCCGCTCATGGCCGAAATTTTACAAACGCGCACCCCCTGGCAGGTGTCCCATCGGGCTGTGGTTCCTGATGAGATAGATACCATTGCCAACACCCTCATTGCCTGGGCTGACGAAGGTGTGAACCTCATTTTAACCAGCGGCGGCACCGGTTTTGCCCCGCGCGACATCACGCCGGAGGCAACGCGGCGCGTGATTGAACGCGAAACGCCCGGCATTGTCGAAGCGCTGCGGGCAGAGAGCCTTAAAATCACCCGTCATGCGATGCTTTCCCGCGCTGTGGCCGGCATTCGGGGGCGCACGCTCATCATCAACATGCCCGGCAGTCCCAAAGCTGTCCGTGAGAATCTGGATGTGCTGCTGCCCATTTTACCGCACGCCCTGGAACTGCTCATAGACGCCCCCCATACCGAGTCCCAGCACCGCACAGTCTAAAACGTAAAAGCGGCCGCTGTCAGGCGGCCACTTTTACAAAAGCAATGAGAAGAAGAGGCTAAGGGAGCTAAGCGTTCGCTCGTTTTTAACTTTCCTGTTTGGACAGCATGTTTCGGGAATTGCAATTCCCGAAACACCAAAGTTGTTTACGATTGAACCCTAAGCGGGAGCCAATGCTGTAGATGCGGCGTTAGCAATAATTGGCGGGGAGAGGGGGGCTGGTTCGGCGGGCTGCCAATGCCAGTTTTGCAGGCCGGCCAGCGCCGGATATGCCGTTAAATCTAGCTGCAAGGGCGTTATGGAGACGTAGCCTTCAGCTAAGGCGCCGATATCTGTGCCTTTTTCTGGTTTACCAGTGGGAAAATCACCGCCAATCCAGTAGTAATCACGGCCGCGAGGGTCTTGTCGTTTGTCAAGCCGGTCACGGTAAACGCGCAGCCCCTGGCGAGTATTGAGAATGCCGCGAATTTCATTTGCAGGTAGATAAGGCACGTTCACATTGAGTAAAATCCCTTTTGATAGCTTGTGTTGAAGCGCTCGGCGAACGATTAAACGGGCGATGCGAGCGGCGGTTGTATAATCCATTTCAGTCTCGTGGCGCTGTGCGCCATCTAGCGAAACGGCAATGCCAGGTATTCCCCAAATAATGGCTTCCATGGCGGCTGTGACGGTGCCGGAATAGGTTACGTCGTGGCCGAGGTTTGCCATTGAATTGATGCCGGATACGACTAAATCTACTTTGCGAGGCAGCAGCCCTAGTAATGCCAGCGCTACACAATCGGAGGGAGCGCCATCGCTGCAAAGCGCAGTGGAATCGTCATCAAGGGTGAACTCCTGCACGCGGAGGGGGCGATTTAATGTTTTTACGTGGCCGCCGCCTGACCAGTTGCGGTCGGGGGCGACGATGCTGACATCGCCAACTTGCCGCATAGCTTGGGCCAGTGCCAAAAGGCCGGGCGCGGCCACGCCATCGTCATTGGTGACGAGTATGTGCGGTCTTTTTGTTTCGTTTGTTTTCATATTGATTCCTATCATAGCTTGTTTATGTTAAGATTGGTTTAACTGTTTGTTACAGTTTTGATAAGGATTGGAAACAGGCGTATTTCAAACGGTTAAGCCTAAGTGACCGTCACGGGGCGAACGGATTTAGTTGATGCGATGGTTGATGCTCTGTGGCTGTCACTTCAATCGAAATACGCCATTGGGGATTTTATGGACAGTATTGCCGGGAAGTTGATTTTGAAGCGGGGGCGGGAAAAGCCGGTTTTGAACCGGCATCCCTGGATTTTTTCAGGAGCGGTGGCGCGGGTTGTGGGCAGTCCTGTGCCGGGTGATGTGGTGGATGTGATGGGGGGAGACGGCAAATTTCTGGCCCGCGCTTATTACAATCCAAAATCCCAAATCCAGGGCCGTATTTTGACCTGGGACGCGGATGAACCGATTGACGAGCCGTTTTGGCGACGCAGAATGGAGCGAGCTATTGCGGGACGGGCGGCGCTGGCGTTGGAGCCGGCTACGACAGCTTACCGCCTCATCAATGCGGAGTCCGACGGATTGCCCGGCCTTGTTGTGGATAAATATGGCGATTATCTGGTTGTGCAATGTTTGACGCTGGGCATTGACGGCCGTAAAGAGATGTTGGTTAATTTGCTGGCTGATTTGCTGCAGCCGGCGGGCATTGTTGAACGGTCTGATGTGAGCGTGCGGGCCAAGGAAGGGCTGCCGGAAGTGAAGGGGATTGCGTGGGGTGATGCGCCGCCGGATGATTTGGTCATCTTGGAAAATGGGCACAAGTTTGGCGTAGATTTACTGGCCGGGCATAAAACGGGGCTTTATTTGGATCAGCGGGCTAACCGAACGGCCGTTTCCCATCCCTACCTCGTCGCCGGCAAAGAAATCCTGAACGTTTTCGCCTACACCGGCGGCTTTGCCTTGTACGCTGCCGCCAACGGGGCCGGGCCGATTGTCAACATTGACAGTTCCATCGAGGCGCTGGAGCAGGCGGAGAAAAATGTGGCGTTAAATGGCTGGGAACGGCCGTCTGACGAATACATTGCCGGTGATGCCTTTGAAATTCTTCGTTATTACCGGGACGAAGGGACGCAGTTCGATGTGGTCATTCTCGATCCGCCTAAATTCTCCCACAGCCGCCGCGATGTAGAACGAGCGGCGCGCGGCTACAAAGATCTGAACTGGTTGGCGCTGCGGCTGCTGCGTCCGGGCGGCTTATTGGCGACCTTTTCCTGTTCCGGCCGCGTCAGCGCCGATCTGTTCCAGAAAATTGTCTTTGGCGCGGCCGTAGATGCAGGGCGGGATGCGCAGATTTTGCAGCGCCTGGGCCAATCGCCAGACCATCCGATTTTGCTCACATTTCCCGAATCGGCTTATTTGAAAGGGCTGCTGTGTCGCGTGTGGTAGGGAAACGGCCGTTTTCCACCCTTCAAACGGCGTAACCGCTGAAGTGACAGTCATTTCTCTGGAGCTTAGTCGTTACCAAACGGCAAACTTTTCCCCATGCCCGTCCCCCCAAATCCGCTATAATAACCGCTCTGCAAATTTATAATTTACGGCGTAAAACGTGAAACGTGAAACGTGATGGCTGTTTTTTCACGTTTCACGCTTCACGTTTCACGCCCCAATCTACCGAGGTGACACATGGATAAACTATTCAACCATTTCGGCGCCCGCGCCAAACTGCCGGGGACCGACTTCTATTACTATCAACTAAACAAGCTGGCAAAGTACGGCAACGTTGATAAGCTCCCCTTCTCCATCAAAGTACTGTTGGAAGCCCTGCTGCGCACCTGCGACGGCTACGAAGTCATGCCCGAAGATGTGGAAAAACTGGCCGCCTGGGACGCCAAAAACGTCGCCAAAAACGAGATTCCCTTCAAACCTGGGCGCGTCATTTTACAAGATTTTACCGGCGTGCCGGCCGTTGTAGATTTGGCCGCGCTCCGTTCGGCAATGGCCCGTTTGGGTGGCGATCCCAAGAAAATCAACCCGCATGTGCCGGTGGATTTGGTCATTGACCATTCCGTGCAAGTAGACCAATTCGGCTCCAAATACGCCCTCATGTTCAACGCCGAACGCGAATTCGTTCGTAACCGTGAACGGTACGAATTCCTCAAATGGGGGCAAGAGGCCTTTGAGAATTTCCAGGTTGTGCCGCCCGCTACCGGCATCGTCCACCAGGTCAATCTGGAATACCTGGGCAAAGTGGCGATGACCAAGGCGGAAGGAGACGACACAGTTGTATTCCCTGACAGCCTCGTCGGCACCGATTCGCACACGACGATGATCAACGGCCTGGGTGTGCTGGGCTGGGGTGTGGGCGGCATCGAAGCGGAAGCGGTCATGCTGGGCCAGCCGATTTACATGCTGACGCCGGAAGTGGTGGGTGTGAAACTGATCGGCAGCCTGCCGGAAGGGGCGACAGCGACCGATTTGGTCTTGCGCGTAACGGAACTGCTGCGCGAACAGGGCGTCGTGGGCAAATTTATCGAATATTACGGCCCCGGCTTGAGCCAAATGACGTTGGCCGACCGGGCCACCATCGCCAATATGTGCCCCGAATATGGCGCCACGATGGGCTTCTTCCCGGTGGATGCGGAGACGTTGCATTACATGCGGCAAACCGGCCGTTCCGAGGAACATATCGCCCTGGTGGAACAGTACACGAAGGCGCAAGGCCTGTTCCGCACCGACGATACGCCCGATCCGGAGTTTACTGTGGCGCTGGAACTGGATTTGGGCACGATTGAACCCAGTTTAGCCGGTCCCAAACGGCCGCAAGACCGTATCCGCGTCGCCGATATGAAAGAACAGTACACCAAAACCTTGCTGGCTCCCATTGGCCCGAAGGGAATTGGGTTGAAGGAGGAAGATTTGGGGCGGACGGTTCCCGTAGCCGGTGAGGACGTGGAGATTACGCACGGCTCCGTCGTCATCGCCGCTATCACCTCTTGCACCAACACGTCCAACCCCAGCGTCATGCTCGGCGCGGCATTAGTGGCTAAAAAGGCCGTTGAAAAGGGGTTGAAAGTACCTCCTTACGTTAAAACCAGCCTCGCTCCCGGCTCCCGCGTGGTGGAAGATTATCTGAACAAGGCGGGCTTGATGCCTTCTTTGGAAGCGTTGGGTTTTCACATCGTCGGTTTTGGCTGCACCACCTGCATCGGCAATTCCGGCCCGCTGCCGGAAGCGGTGGCGGCGGCTATCCAGGAGGGGGATTTGGCGGTATCGGCCGTTCTCAGCGGCAATCGCAACTTTGAAGGGCGAGTCAGCCCGTTGACGAAGACCAATTACCTGGCTTCACCGCCGCTTGTTGTGGCCTATGCGTTGGCGGGAACGACGGATATTGACCTCTACAATGATCCCATCGGCACAGGCAAAGACGGTGAGCCGGTTTACATGCGCGATATTTGGCCGACCAATGCGGAGATTAAAGAGGCGGTGGCGTCGTCGCTGTCCCCGGAGATGTTCCGCAAGCGGTACGCCAATGTTTCTCAGGCGAATGAGACCTGGAACGCCATTCCCACCAGCGGCGGCGAGATTTACGATTGGAATCCTGATTCGACTTATGTACAGGAACCGCCGTTTTTCACTACGCTGACGCCGGAGATTGACCCGATTCAAAATATCGGCGGCGCGCGCGTTTTGGTGAAGGTGGGCGATTCGGTAACGACGGATCACATCTCCCCTGCGGGCGTGATTGCGATAGACAGCCCGGCGGGGCAGTATCTGCGGAACCATGATGTTGAGCCGCTTTATTTTAACTCCTACGGTTCGCGGCGCGGCAATGACCGGGTGATGACGCGGGGGACGTTTGCCAATGTGCGCCTGCGTAACCGGATGGCTCCGGGCACGGAAGGTGGCTGGACGACGTATTTGCCGACGAATGAGGTGATGACGATGTTTGACGCCTCGCTGAAGTATAAGGATGACGGGACGCCATTGGTTGTGCTGGCGGGCAAAGATTACGGCATGGGCAGCAGCCGCGACTGGGCGGCGAAGGGAACGCTGCTGCTGGGCATCAAGATGGTGATTGCGGAGAGTTATGAGCGCATTCATCGCAGTAACCTGGTGGGAATGGGTGTTTTACCGCTGCAATACAAGGACGGCGACACCGCTGAATCGCTGGGGCTGGACGGCACGGAAACGTTTGAGACGGTGAATCTGACGGACGACCTGAAACCGCTGCAAGAGATTACGGTGAAGGCGACGAAGGCGGACGGTTCGGAAATCACGTTCCAGACGATTTGCCGGATTGATACGCCGGTTGAGGTGGATTATTATCGCAATGGGGGTATTTTGCATACGGTTTTGCGGAATATTTTGAAGGATTAGGTTGTAAAGTGCGACGCACCTCCGAGGTGCGTCGCACTTGGGGTCTGGGGTGAACGGCCGTTTTGCGTGTATAAAACAAATTATCAAATATGCTATAATGCGAGTGATGGTCGTTAAATTGAACAAGGAATATATTGCATGAGTCCTAAAATACTTAGGCAAGGTGCGTTGATATTCTGGTTTCATAGCTACGATGCCCTCCACGAGAATCGTGCTAGCGTCCATGTTGGTAAAGGTACGCAGGATGATTTTAACGATGCCAAAATTTGGTTAGAACCAATAATTGAGATTGCGCGCTCTGGTCATTCGCTCAGGAAACATGAGTTAAACCGCGCGCTTCGCGTTATCAACGAAAATCAAGGTTTCTCTGGCGCAATGGTATGAATACACAAACAGAAGAAGTTGAAAAGACTCTGGAAGTTAAGCGTTATCGGATTCAATATCCGGTTTCGGCATATCAATTTCCGACGGATGCGCGTATTCACGCCGTTCGTTTTGACGATGAATATATCAACCTGGATTTGATGGACGGCCGTTCCCTCTCTATTCCACTGTGGTGGATTCCAACCTTACATAACGCCGCACCTGAAGAACGTGAAATGTACACAATCAACCGTAGTCGCACGATGTTGCTTTGGGACCCGGATAAATGCGCCATCAATGACGAGTTACGTGTTATGGATTATTTGAAAACTGCCTAACATGATTCTCTTTGTTAGATGATATTGTTGAAAAAAGAGTGTTCTCCAGCCCCGCTATGGCGGTTTGAGTTAGTTGGAAGATCTTAATTTGTAAACGGCCGTTCCCCCCGGGACGGCCGTTTGTGTTAAAGTTACCTGCCGTGCCTCGTTTAGTTGTTGAGTGAGGTTTTGGGTGGAGAAACGGCGTTCCCCCACCCAAATTCAAGCGTGTGAGAAACGGCCGTTCTTCATCCATCTTGACACGGCAAAACGAATAAGTACAATGTACATATGAGCCAACTTGAATTTGAATGGGATCCTCAAAAAAATAAGACGAACGCCAAAAAACACGGCGTTTCTTTTGCAGAAGCCCAAACCGTTTTTTATGATGAGTATGCCATTCTATTCCTTGATCCAGACCATTCAGAAGATGAAGACCGTTTCATTTTGCTTGGCCTAAGTTTCAAGTTGAACACACTCGTCGTTTGTCATTGTTTTAGACAAGAGGAAACAATTATACGGCTTATTTCAGCCAGAAAAGCGGATAAAGACGAAGAACGTGATTATTGGAGTGAAAGAAGATGAGAGATCATTACGATTTTTCCAAAATGAAGGGGAAGAAAAATCCCTATATCAAATATCTCAAGCAACCCGTTACAATGCGTATTGACCGTGACTCGGTGAGTTATTTTAAGTCGATGGCGGAAGAGACTGGTATCCCCTATCAAACCCTAATCAATCTTTATTTACGTGATTGTGTAATCAATCGGCGTGAGCTGCATATGCAATGGGGGTAGAGATGTTTAGCTTTGGTGTGGCAAACGGCCGTTTCTGAAGGGAAACGGCCGTTTTGCTTTCTCTAATAATGCTGTTTCTTGCTGAGCGAGGTTTTGGGTGGAGAAACGGCCGTACTTCCTCCTCGCCACTCCCGACAAATGATTGTGATACAATCCTGACTTTAATTCACTGCAAAGGAGACAGCATGTCCATTCAGGCACAAATTGAAACAATAGCGGAAGGGTTTAACGGCCGTATTGCCTTCTCTGTTCTCGACTTACAAACCAACCAAACCGTCAACTACCACGCCGACGAAACCTTCCGCACAGCCAGCGTCATCAAATTAGCCATTTTGACAACCCTCATGAGCCAGGTTGACGCCGGGACTGCCTCTTTAGATGCCCCGATTATGCTGCGACGGTCAGACGTAACCGACGGCAGCGGCGTTTTGCAATACCTGACGCCTGGTTTAACGATGACTGTGCGCGATTACGCCTTTTTGATGATGAGCATTAGCGATAATCTGGCGACGAATGTGCTGATTGATCATGTGGGTTTGGAGAATGTGCAGGCGTTTATGGCTGCATCCGGCTATTCTGAGATTGTGCTGCATCGCAAATTGATTTCCGGCATTCCGCCCAGCCCGTTGGGTACGGCGACGCCTGCTGCCTTGACGCGGTTGATAACGGCCGTTTTCCGTCGTCAAATTGTTTCCCCCGCTGCCTGTGATGAGATGATGCGCATGATGGATGGGGTGGGGTCGGGCCGGGTTGGCCGGTATTTACCCTTTTCGGCCTATGGCAATTATGGTTCCGATGAGCCGGAGGTAGATAAATTGCATCTGGCGGGTAAAACGGGGTCAAATGTGGGCTTGCGGACGCAAACGGCCGTTGTCTGGCGCGGTGATTGGCAAGAGGCGAGGGGATTCGCCATTACTGTCATGACCGAAGACAATCCGGCTCCGGAAATGTGGAGCGTTGACGCTGAAGGTACGCTTGTCATTGGTCGCATCGCCCGCGCTATGTACGATGATGTTTTTGCCTGAAGAGTTCACATGCGCAATTGCGCACCACGAAAAATGAAAATGGACACAGATTTCACAGATGGCACAGATTTTTATCCGTGTTTATCCGTGTCATCTGTGTCCCATTTACATAGGAGACGCCACGGGCAATTGCCCACCACGAAGGATGAAAACCGCAGCCCGATTTGGCAAATTGGGCGAACGATTTGCCAAAGGGTGTGTTTCATCTCAGTTGATGTATCGGGAATTGGAATTCCCGATACTTGGCTCAACGTTTCGGGAATTCCAATTCCCGA
>JANTHP010000022.1 GCA_024762395.1 Anaerolineae bacterium
GCTTAATCTTACACCGCTTACCTGGGCGGTAAAGAGAAGTTGCGCGGTTGGTTCGTGGGGCAGGTGATGAAAGCGACGCGGGGGAAGGCCAATCCGGGGTTGGTGAATAAATTGTTGGTGGAAGCTTTGGGGAAACGACGATAGGAGGGAGGAACGGCCGTAACCCAACAAAAAAAGGCGCAATCATCGAGATCGCGCCTTTTTTCATCCTTCAGCTTTCAGCCTTCACCCTTTTGCCAGTTCTGCTTCCTTCTCCTGCGCAGTGCGGCGCCCTTCATCCACATCCACCTGCCACAGCAAATACCCGCCGATGATGAACAGGATGATGATGCTCAAAATACCGGGGCGGCTGCTGTCGAACAAGGCCACGGAAATGATGAAAAAGATGGGGCTGACGAACGAGGCAAATTTGGACATGATGCTGAACAGACCAAAAAATTCGCCGCTCATCGAAGGCGGGGACATGCTGGCGTACAGGCTGCGGCTTAATGCCTGACTGCCGCCCTGCACAATCGCCACCATCCAGGCCAGGAACCAAAATTCCACCACCGCATTCAAGAAAAAGCCCCAAACGGCGATGATGCTGTAGGCGATTAATGCCAGAATGATGCTGCGCTTGGTATCAAACGATTCGGCCAGTCCGGAGAATAGCTTTGGCCCCAAGAAGTAGGCAAACAGGCCGCCGACAACTTGCAGCGCCAAAATCAGGCCGACAATAGCGCCTAAATTGCTGGTCCGCAGCGGCGGCAGCACTTCGATTTGCGCCAGGCTCATGGTTCCGCCCCGGTTGATGAGGCTGAGGCTGTGTTCCCCTTCCGCGGCGGCGGTGAATTTTTGGGTGACGTCGTAACGAACGGTTTCGTTGTACGCATCTATGACGACGGGTTCTCCGTCGTCCAAAAGCGGTTGACCGTCTATTTCAACCGCCCACTGCCCGCTGTCCGGCCCCGTACTGTAGGTGAGTTTGATGGGTTGGCCGTTGAAAGTGAAATCGAGACGGCCGTCCGGATCCGATGTGGCGGCGTAAGTTACGTCAAACTGGGCCGGGTCGCACCAGAAAGCGTACCAGGCACAGGTTTCGCCGCGCAGGCTGCCGGATATGGTGTTGGTTGTCCAGTCGCCTTGCAGCGTCATGGCTCCCGCTTCGTCAACGGCGTGTTTGCCCTGGCCAACGGCCGTTGCCGTAGCCGCAAAATCAGCCGAGGGCGTCCCCGTTATCTCATTGGGCAATAACCGCATACTGGCGATGCCCACAATCGGCAGTAAAACAATGTTAAACAACACAAACGCCAGATATTTCGATTGCCGCTTGTCGCTTTTGGCCGGCAAATTGCCAAAAATCAGACTAAACGGAATGCCCACAAACTGCACCATCAACAAGGCCAAAACCAACTCGATCGTGCCAAAGCCCAATTCCGCCCCATAAATCACGGCAATGCCGATGATGATGCCAATGCCGTCATTGTAAATGAGGAAGGCGACCAGAAAGCGGAATAACTCCTTAAATTTGCGAATCTCCTTGAACGTATTCTTGATACGGCCGAAACTAACCGCCACCAAACTTTCCCCCGGAGCCAGCTTCTTGGTTGCCGAGTGTGGTTCCGGCACAACGCGAAAAATCGGGATTGAGAAAACCGCCCACCAAATGGCTACGCTGAGGAATGAGTAACGCGCTCCGGCCGTGCCCGGCATCATCTGAATCATGGCGATATTGACAGCCAGCAGCAGCCCGCCGCCCAGATAGCCCATCGCATACCCTTTTGAGGAGACCACATCCTGGTCTTCCTCCTTTGCCACATGGGAAAGCAAGGCGTCGTAAAAGACGTTGGCCCCGCCGAATCCAATCCGGCCAATGATGAAGAAGATGGAAGCCAGCAGCCAATCGCCGGTATCCACCAACACCAGCAGGCCGGTTCCGACAACGCCCAAACCGACAAAAACGGCCAGGAATTTCTTCTTGCCGCGCATAATGTCGGAAACTGTGCCTAAAATGGGCGACAAAATGGCGATGATGAACAGCGAAATGCTAAGACCGATGCTCCAATACTGAGTCGCTTTAGCCTCGCTGGGCAGTGTCGCCCCGGCAACCGAGCTGTAGTAGGCGGGCAAAACGGCCGCTAAAATCGTCGTCGCAAAGGCAGAATTGGCCCAGTCGTACATTGTCCAGGCGCGGATGCGGCGTTTGTATTCTTTTTCGCTTATGTCAAATGAGTTGGACGCTGTTTGTGCTGTCATTTTTCTCCTCTTTTTGAAAAGCGGGGATTGGGAGATTAGGGGATTTTCTGACTTTTATCCGCTGTCCCCCATTCCCGCTAATTATTCCGTTTCCCACAAAGATGATAACCCAAAGCAAGCCGTTCAGTTGTGATTAACCTGGCAATTATTGATTCAGAAACGCCTGCGGCGCAAATAATTCTGGGCGGCAGGGATCATAATCTTCACCCAAGATGACTTTATAATTGTATGGATAATCCGCATCATCAGAGATTAGCTCAATACTGGAACGATACTTGTTAAAAATCCAACTGAGCAGCCAATCGTATGAGCCTTTGAAATTGGAGCCATAGTAACTGATCTTTGTTGTGGCGGTTTCCGGTGATTCATCATTGTTGATGATGGGGACAAAGCCGTGCGAGGTTAAATTGTCCGCCGCCAACAACGGCAGATCGGGATTGTCTGTTCCGTTGATGATTTCGACAAAGATGGGAGCGCGGTTGGCGCGGCTGAGAGCAGGAGGCAGGAACAGGCGGCTGAGTGTCTCTTGCATCATATCGTCTCCATCCCAAATGGGCAGCAATACCTGCGCCCCGCTGGAAGGAACGACCCAGGATTCAACTTTGCCGCCTACGTACAGGTGCTGGATGCCATTTTCGCGGATGGAGGGGGCCAGCGCCGCCAACTGCAGGATGAGGCCGATGTCCATATCGGTGTCTACCCGGGTTTTGTAGGTGTTCCAGAGGGTGGGAACTTGGGAAAGCAGGTCCAGGTCAACGCCTTGGTTGAGCATGGCGCGTAAGATTTGCTGCTGACGCCGGCCGCGATCAAAATCGCTGGTGGTGAGGCGGGAACGCGCGTACCAAAGGGCCAAATCGCCATCCATTTGGTGAATGCCGGGTTCCAGAGTGAATTGTTCCCAATTGTCGGCGTCGTTGACGTCGAGTTCGGGCGATTTGAGCCGCCAATCTTGCAGGGGGCAGCTTACGGCTACTTCGACGCCGCCTATCGCATCCACAATTTCCTGGAAGGCATCGAAGTCTACACGGGCGTAGTTGTGGATGGGGATGCCGAAGTTGTAGAGGATGGTTTGTTCAAGCAGGCCAATCCCGCCGCCTTCGAATTCCTTCTCATCGCCGCGCGCCATGGCTGTGTTAAGCCGGTTCATGATGCTGCCGGGAATGTAGACGTATAAATCGCGGGGCAGGGAGATGATGGAGGCGGTGGGGCCGTCCCGGTTGATGGCGACGATGATGATGGTGTCGGTGCGGGCATGCCCTTCTTCGTTAGCGGTGTCGCTGCCCAGGAGCAGGATGTTGGTGGTGTTAGCGGGGACTTCGAAGGTGGGAACGGCCGTCGGTATGGGCGTTTCCGGTGTGGGGACATTGGGCAGCAGTGTGCCCACAGCTATCGTTGTGTCCAACGTCGGGGCGATTTGGGGGCGCGGCGTGGGCGTTAGCGACGGCGTTAAGGAGGGGGTGAACGTGGGCGACGGCGTCAGGCTGGGGCCTGGCGTGGGCGAATAATCGGGCGTTGGGGTGGCGGTTAGCGTTGGCGCGACCGTCGGTTCGTGGGTAGCTGTAGGCAAGGCGACGGAAAGGGCGCGGGTAGGAACGTCGGATTGTGCTTGCTGCGTGGTCGAATTCCGGCAGGCTTGAATGCCAAAAGGGGCGACGAGTAATAAACTGATGAGAATAATAAGGCGGAATGGATTGAGTGATAATTTCACAAAAATTTCCAATAAATAAACTGTGTAACTACTCAGCCCCAGAGGTGACAGTCACTTAAACCGCCATAGGTTGTAACCAGTGTCTCTGGAGAAAGTGACTGTCACCTGAGTAGTTGCTAAATTGTGACTATAATTTTTCACCGAAGAGGTGTTCTGTACGAATAAAGACGATGTAGCCAACGATGAGGGTGATGACGGCCGTTACAAAAGTCCGCAGCAAAAAGATAGAATTCATGGCTACCGGGCCGGCGCTGCCCTGTGTGCCCCATAAGACAGTCCGGTAGCTGTCAACAATCGAGGCCATTGGATTTACCCAACGCATGACCTGAGCCGGATTAAACGTAATGCCCAAAATCGTGCTGGAATCGCCGAAAAATTCAAATGGATAAAAAATGGGCGTCATGAAGAACCAGGCCTGCACCGCCACTTGCATCATCATCAGCACATCTCGATAAAATACAGTAATGGCGCTCAATAATAACGTGACACCCAGGGTAAAAATAAGCTGCGTAATCAAAATGAGCGGCACCCACAAAGCATGAATCGTGAGTCCTATCCCAAAAGCGTAAATGAAAAGCACCAACACCAATAGACTAAAGCCAAAGTTCACCAAATTTGAGAGCAAACTGGATAACGGGAGAAGCTCGCGGGGAAAATAAACCTTTTTGACCAGCGGCGAATTAAGCAGAATGGATGAGGTGCCGCTGGTCAAAGAGCCGCTGAAAAAGTGCCAGGGGATAATACCTACCAAAACAAAGACAGGGTACGCCCGCTGTCCCGCGCCGCGCCCCATCACTGTAAACACAATCGTAAAAACAAGCATCAACCCTAATGGATTGAGCATGCTCCACAAAATACCCAAAATTGAATTTTTGTACCGCGCTTTTACATCACGGACGACAAGGTTGGTTAACAAATAACGAAAATTGTAGATTTCTTTCAGTCTGGTGCGTAAACCACCCCAACCGCTGTTGGCATCATAGACGTAATAGGTGTGTGTGTTGCCAGTTGCCTGGCTGATTTCAGACGACATGTGCTGCTCGTTTAGCATTCATAAATAGTAACCATACAAATCCCAAAGGTGACAGTCACTTATAAGTAAGCATTCACACCCCCCGTTCCACGCTCCGCGTGGAATGTGCCTGCTAGACGCTCTGCGTCCACTCGACGCGGAGCGTCCGGGCGGGCATTTCCACGTAGAACGTGGGAACGAGACGGACGAGACGGTTGGAAGAAGTAGCTGTCACCTGTACAGTTACCATAGGTATTGGATAAAGCCATTCGCCATTATAACGTGAAAAAAGATGCGATGCACTTTAAGTATGTGTTGCGTTTGTGTAAACGATGTTGATGTCTCGCGCCTGCTGGGTCATGGTGTAGACGGGTTTAATGCCCGATTGTAACTGGGGCAGCAGGGTTGGGTTTTCCAGCAGTGAGAGCAGGGCGGCGCGTAAGGCGTCCACATCGCCTGGTGGAACGAGCAGGCCGTCAATGCCGTGGGTGATTTTGTCGGGCATGGCGCCAATGCGGGAGGCGACGATGGGGGTTTTGACGGCAAAGGCTTCCTGGATAGTCAGCGGTGAGGCTTCGTACCACAAGGTGGGCATGGCGACGACATCAAAGCTGGCGAAGGCGGCCCATATTTTGTCGCGGGCAATGCGGCCGGCCAGTTGGATGCCGGGATGCCGGATGAGTTGTCTTAAATGGGCGACGTATTCGGGAAAGGCGTCCAGCCCGCCGTAGAGGGTGAGTTTTACGCCATCATGGGGCAGTTGGTTTACGGCCGTAATCAAATGATGTATCCCTTTTTGATGGGCGATGCTGCCGATGTAGCCGATGTGGAGGGTGTGGGGCGGGGAGGACGGCCGTTCCCGCAAAATCCGCTCAATCTTCTCCTCTGGAACCTCAATCCCGTGCTGAATGACGATGAAATTATCGTCAGGGAAGCCCATTTGTTGGTAAATGGTTTGGACAAAGCGGGTGGGAGCGATGACTTTGTAAGCCTGGGTGATGATGCGGCGGAGACGGCCGTTTCGATAGCGCATTAACGGGGCAACCATTGGCGATAACCAGGCCAGATTTGCTTTTCCGGCGCGGGCGATGGCGCAGCGGCCGCAGTTGCGATACGTTTTGTCCGGCCCGGCGCAGATGTCGCCGCTGTCGTTGGCGATGAGCTGGGCATTGGCGCAGCCGTACCAATAATCGTGCAGCGTGATGACGTAGGGAATGGCGGCGGCCTGAATGCGCTCAATCAGGCTGGGGGGCAGTCCCATCAAATGCTGGATGTGGATGATGTCCGGCTTTTCCTGGGCCAGAACGGCCGTAAAGGCGCCATCCAACTGCTTGTTGCTGAATGTGTTGCGGAAAACCTGAAAACGGCCGTGCGCCCCCAGCCCCGCTCGATAAACCCGCACCCCATCCTCATCCTGCGCTGATGGCGCTGTGCCGGTGGGGGTAGTGGCGGAAGGCGTAAAAATCGCCGCCGAATGCCCCATCTGCACCTGATAACGCGCCAGCGTCTGCGTATAAAGCTCCGTCCCGCCCACGTGTTCGGGCATGTATTGGTGAACAAGGTGTAGGATTCGCAAAATAAATTCCTGTTGAAACGTGAAGCGTGAAACGTGATGCGTTTTCACGTTTCACGTTTCACGCTCGCGTAATTTGCCAGAACGCGCTCGGCAACGCTGCTCCAATTATATTGCTCGGTTACTTTTTTACGGCCGTTCTCCCCCATTTTCCGGTTAAGCGCCGGGTCTGTTAGCAGGCGGCGGATGGCTTGGGCGATGGCGGACACATCGCCGTAAGGGACAAGGATGCCATTCGCGCCGTCGTCAATCACGCCGGGAATGCCGCCCGCATCGGCGCCGATGACCGGCTTGCCATGCGCCCACGCTTCCAGAAAAACAATGCCGAACGAATCGCTGTGGGAGGGCATGACGAACAGGGCGGCGGCTTTCAGCAGGGCGTGTTTTTCAGCATCGGTGAGGATGCCTAACGGCCGTATCCCCGCCTTCTCCTCCGCGCTCAACCCGGCATAAAACCGGTCAAAATCGGGCGCAGTCTGCCCAATTAAAGCCAGCGTCGCCCGCTCACCCTGCCGCCGCAACTGCAAAATCGCTTTCGCCGCGTCAATCGCGCCCTTATCCCGGTTAGCGCGGCCAATGAAGATGGCAAACGGAGCCGACAAGCCGTATTGGGCCGCGATGTCGCCGGGATTTAGAGGATCGGGCAGCGCGTCCAGCCCGCCGCCAATCACATCAAATCGGCGCGGCGCAACGCCATACCGGCGCAAATTCGCCGCCTCCACCGAAGTCAAAACCAAAACGGCCGCTGCGTCGCTCATGAGGCGGCGTTGATGCGGCATCGTCGAATTAACTGCCACCCGGTCGCGGCGACCGCCGCCAAAATGGGCAAACGGGGTGACGACAAGGGGGATGTTTTGGTTGCGGGCGTAACGCCAGCCAGCAATCAGCGCCTGTTCCCAGGAGATGTTGAAGCCGTGTACCAGGTCGAATGGGCCGAGTCCATCCAGCGTTTCTTCCAGGTTTGAGATGGGGGGGATGAGACGGGCCATTTTGAGCAAAACGGCCGTTCCCCGCCCCGACAACGCCACCACAGCCATTAGTTTGCGCCAGGCCAGCAGCCCATTGCGCCCGCCGGGAAACGGCCGTATCGGGCAGCGCACCACCTGAATGCCGTCAATTTCTTCACGAACGATTTTTTGAACGGCCGTTCCCATCCATAAATCAATTTCAGCGCGGGCGGAGGAGGAGACGGCCGTAACCTCATGTCCCATCTTCACCAACTCCCGCGCCAACGACCCTGCGTACCGTTCCCCGCCGCCGGTGAAAGGCGGAAATGCCGGCGTCACAAATAAAATTCGCATCATCCCCTACCGTTCGCTTGGCCCCAACAGACGCAGGCGAATTTCGTCGCCATAATGGGCGAGCCGCCCCCAAAACGCATTTTTACGCCGAAAATCGGCTAAATTCTGGCTGAAAGCCGGTTCCAGCCCCGCGATTTGCTCATCCAGCAGCGTTTCGGCATAGGCGTAGAGGGTTGTGTCTAATTGATTGGTTTGGCGAACGGCCGTAACCGTCGTTTCCGGCAACTGCTTCTTGTGGCTTGGCGGACTCACATTGCGCCGCGTGTAATACAAATTACGCCAGCCAAAATGATGGCGCATCAGCAGCAAAGACTCATCAAACCGTTCCGTCAGCCCCACAAAAGCGAACCGGTCGCGCAAATTGCGCTTAGCCGCTGCCAAAACATCCTCTCCGCACTGCCCAAAAGGGATGTTGTACAACACGCCTGCCAACATGCGCGTCTGGCCGTTGTCCATCATCACATCTTCGCCGCTGGCGATGAACGTTTCCAGGTCCATCTGATTAGTTGTGACCAGTTCATGGCAGTAATGGTCGGCGTCGCGGCGCACGTGGGAGAAGTAGGAGACGGCGCGGGCCATCGGGTCGCGCAAAACGGTAAAATAAGTTGATGGCTGGGGCAGGAAGGCGTCAATCCCCATCTCAAAATGCCCCATCAACACCCGAATTTGGGCGCGTTGGGCATCAGACTGTTTTTTGAATTTGTCCGGGGCGTCGGCCTGGCTGCCCATGTGGTAAATATGCCGGGGGCGGTACTGCCGCCGGATGATGTGGTGCAGGGTGCTGCCCGCCGTCTTGGGGATGTGTAGGAAGATGACGGCGGGCTGGTTGGAGGCGCGGTTAAACATTTGATGCGTCAATGTCGTCTAGCCGCTCTTGCAGCCGGGCGATTTGGGTTTGCAGTTGATGGATTTCTTTTTTGTGGTCATGGTGGAGGGCGTCGGCGTAGAGGAGCCAACGGCCGTATGTGCGGTTTACGGCCGTTTGCTTATCCGCCAGTTTTTGCAAATAGAAAAGAACCAGGGCGTGAATGCTCAGTTTGAACCGCTGGATGAATGAGCCGATGAGCGGGATGTTTGTCGGCTGCGCTTCTAACTTTATCGCCAACGGTTCGGCCATGGCCGCCTCAACTTCGCCGGTGTCGCGCCAGATGGAGTCATCCGGCGGTTTGACGGGGTTTTTGATGTCGGGGATGGGGGGAAAGACGGCCGTTTGTTCCCATTGTTGCAGCCGGTTGCTTTTCTGTTCCATCTCCTGCATCGCCGCCGCCATCTCTTGCAGCATCGTAATGAGCATATCATTTAGCTGGAATTGGCGGCCAATGATTTCTTGCAGCTTGGGCAGCTCCTGCCCTGGCTGAAATACCTCGTTTCGCAGCTTGTTTTGATGCTGCTTGACCTGCTGGACAGCCCGCCCCAAATCATTTTTGGAGATGGCTCCCTGTGCCAGTTCAAATTCGATGTCGTTCAAAACGTGTTGAGCAGTTATTGTGTAAGTCATATTTGTTTTATTGGGGGCTGGAGATTAGAGATTGATTCTCCAATACCCAGTCTCTAATCGCTTTTCCACCGCGCAATCATAGGCCGGTATACGTTCACAAATCGCTGCGCCATTTGGATGTGGGTGAATTTGGCTAACAATTGTTCGCGTCCGGCCATGCCCATTTCGTGCAGCTTGGCCGGTGATTGTAGAAGCGAGATGATGGCGTCGGCCAGCGAATCGGGCGCGCCCGGTTCGGCCAACAAGCCGGTAACGCCCTCGTCTATCACTTCCGGGATGCCGCCGGCGCGGCAGCCGATGACCGGTTTGGCGTAGTTCATCGCTTCCAGATAGATAAGGCCGAAGGATTCGTACAAGGAGGGGGCGACGAATAAATCGCAGGCCTGGTACTGCCGGTGCAGCTCTTCATCGCTGACCGCGCCCATAAATTGCACGCGGTCGGCCAGATCGGGGTGCCGGCGGGCGAAGTAGGCGGCGTAGTTCATGCCAGTTTGTTTTTGGAAGCCATCCTGATGGCTGTTGTCGCCGCCGACGATGATGAAGCGGACGTTGGGGACGCGCTGCACAATCTGCGGCATGGCGGCGAACAGGTCGCGGATGCCTTTGCGTTTTTCCAGGCGGCCCACGTAGAGGACGGTGAGGGTGTCGGGTGGATTTTGGCGGGGAAACGGCCGTACATCCTCATCAGCCGCCGGCACAATCCCGTAAGGAACGATGGTCTGCCGTTCGTCCGGCAGGGGAATGTCGTACACCCGGCGCACATTTTTCAGCGTGGCCTGGGTGTTGGGCGCGATGTGGGTGGCTTTTTGGATGAGTGTCCGCTCCATTTCGCCCAGCAGACGGGCGTCGGTGCCCAGTTCGTGCTGCAAATCGTCAATTTGCTTGGCGGCGGTGACGAGGCGGACGAGGGTGGGCAGGGGGTTGGCAACGGCCGTTACCAGTCCGTCCATCTGCCACAACGGTGTATCCGCCACCTGAATGCCATCATTCAAAATCAACTGCTGCACCTTGTCGTAGACGGCGTGGCTGTGATTGAGCAGATTGTGCAGGCGCGGATACAGGCGGTAATGGCTGTACCGCTGCTGCGTGCGTGGAATGCGATGTACATACGCCCCATCATAAAAAGAGGTCGCTTCTTCAGGCCCGCGTGTGATGACATGGACGGTGTGACCCAATTCAAACAGGCCCCGCGCCATCAAATTGGTCAATCGGCCCACCCCTTCGTATTGATGGGGCGGGTAGGCCATGCTCATTAAACAGATGCGCAGCGGCGGGTCGGGCATGGTAATGGTTGGCTGCCGTCCGCTGATGGGGTCAACTGTCGGTTGGGCGGCGGATTGTTCGTTTTGAAAAGGTCGGATAGGGTCGGTTGAATTGATCATAGTTTGAGCGGCGGCGGCAGGAATGTCGCGGGAGCGGCGGCGCAGGCCGTGCCAGGTTCCGCTGAGGACGCCGCGCAGTTCTTGCAGCGACATTTTGCCGTATTGCCACAGGGAGATTTTGCGTTGGCGCAGAATATCGCCGTACCAAAGCAGGTGGCCGTGCCAGAGGTGTAGGCCGCGCAGGGCAATATCCTGCCAGGAATTGCCGCCTTTTGGCCCGTTTTTGATGTTGAAGTAGAAGGCGGCTTTGGTTTGAATCCACCAGTTGCCGACGGCCGTGCTGACTTGCCGGTTGCGGCTGCTGGCGGGGGCGTGGTAGACGACGGTTTCGGTGACGGGATGGACGATTTTACCGGCGTTGACCAGCCGCAGGGCGATGTCGTTATCGTCGTAAACCCATTGGTAAAATTCATCGAATCCACCGACTTCGAGTAGATCGCGGCGGCGGTAGGCCATGTTGGTTCCCATCATACGGCCGTGCCACTGATACCCGTTCCCATCCGGCACAATGGCGTCTACCCAGGAAGCGCGCACATCAATTTGCTCGGCCAGCCCGGAGGCGATGCCGATGCGGTGCTGGATGACGGGCATGTCGGGGGTGATGCGGTACACTTTGCCGCCGGTTCCGGCCAGATTGGGATCAGCGAAGAGGCGGTTGAGTTGGGCCAGCCAATGGCGGCTGGGAACGGCGTCGTCGTCAATGTAGGCCACGATGTCGCCGCGCGCGGCCAGCAGGCCGATGTTGCGGGATTGGCTGAGGTTGGCGGTGGGGCAGCGGAGGGTTTGGAGACGGCCGTCGTACTCCGCTAAAACCTCCAATGTATTATCCTTTGTCGGGCCAACTACAACGATGAGTTCAAAATGGGCGTAGGATTGATGCTCCAGCGCCCGCAGCAGGGCGGTTAGCGATTTTGCTCTGTCTATCGTGTTGACGATGATGGAAAAGGTGTGATTAACGGTACTCATAATCGGTCAGCGTTTCGAGCAGGTGCAGACGCTGGTTGAGTTGTTGTTCTAGCAGGTCTAGCCGGGCGATGTGCAGGGTGTTGAGCTGCGCCAGCAGTAAATAGTCGCGCAGAGTGATGAAGCTGAGAGGACGCTTGACCAACAAGCGCCACAATCGTTGGCCCGTTGATTCGGGCTGCGTTTCGTTGGGGGCGCGAAAGTAGATTTTTGTCAGCAAGTCGTATTCTTGCTGGCGCAGTTCCTGCCGTTTTTGCTGGTTGGCGTCAATATGGCGATGGGCGCGCGCCCAGGACAGGCGCAGCAGCCGGGTAAAGCCGCGGCTGAGCAGCCGTTCATGCTCCCGTGAGATTGGCTGGTCTAAATCGCGCTGGCGGGCGTTGGCGATGGCGGCCTGGTCACGCAAGGTATCGCGGGCGGCCAGCAGGCGGCCCATAATTTGATGGATGTGTAAATCGGCCTGGTCGAGGGCGTTGGCTTCGGCGGTGAAGAAGGGGGAAAGTTGGACGGCCGTAAAATGTTTGCTCACGAAACGGTAACGGGAACGGTGTTGGTTGGCGCTGTGTCTGAGCGGGTCTTTCTGCCATTCGCGGCTGCTGAAGAGGTGGGTGGCCTGGACGGATGGGACGTAGGCGACCTGGTAGCCGTTTTTGCGGGCGCGGTAGCAGTAGTCGCTTTCTTCAAAGTAGCCGGGGTAGAAGTCGTCGTCGAAACGGCCGTTTTGCTGCCACACTTCCCGCCGAATGGCGAAGACGGCCCCATTGACATAATCAACAATTTGGGGGTCGGATGTGGGGGGAACGGCCGTTTCATGCACGCTGTATCCATCGGGGTGGCGAATGTGGGCGCCGGCGTGGTTGACGGTTTCATCGGCGTTGTAGATGGTTCCGCCGATGATGCCGATTTGGGGATGTTGGGCGAAGGTTTGGGTAACGGCCGTCAGCCAGCCTTCATGCGGCAGGCAATCTTGATTGAGCAGCATAAAAACATCGCCGCGTGCGGCCATTATGCCCGCATTGACCCCTCCGGCAAAGCCCAGGTTTACCGGCTGTGGCAGGAGCCGCACCTGTGGGAACTGCTCGGCAATAATCGCGGCCGATGTGTCTGGCGAGGCGTTGTCCACGCAAATCACTTCGTGCAGTGTTTCCCCAGAGCGGGCAAAGACGGCTTCCAGGCATTGGGCGATGACGGAGTCGCCGTGCCAAACCGGGATGATGACGGATACTTTCATAGCCGCCAATCATATCGCTGAACCCGGTTTTACTCAACCATGAAAAAAGACCTGTAGGGCGCTACGGCCGTACAGGTCAGATTAGTTACGGCAGGGGGCTAATTGCGTACAACAACAGGTAGATAGACGAAGATGTTTGTGGGAATAAACGTGCAGCTTTTTGAATCCAGTTCGCTGCTGCTGTTGTCCAGCGCTCTTAAAGTAATGCCATACGTAGCAAAGTTTGTTAATCCGGTTAACTGGATTTGTTGCGCTGTGCCGACGTTGAGAGGCGTGTCGCAGTCAACTTCATTTGGTCGGTTCGCTCCTGCGGGGCAGCTGATCTCAATCTCATAATGATCGAGTTTGTCTTCCATGTAGATGACATCCCACGTTACCAAGACGCTTTGGCTGGCATAGGGAGCGCCAATGAGGTGCGTTATCGTTGGCGGAATATATTCGTCAGCGCCAATGTCCGGCGAGGCGTCGCGGTTTTCGCCATCCACATCGGTTATGACGGGGCTGCCCGCTGCCGCATCGCGGGCGTCAGAATTATCTTGTATATGATAATCATAGTCGGGTGCGCCCGCTGATTTGAAACTGGCGCTGCCATTGATCATTGTGCCGACGCCGGTAATAATGCCATCGTTGTTATTGTTAAGATTGTTACCGCTGAACAAGCCGTCCAGTAAGGTAATTGTGTTGTTTGGATCGGCATATAATGCGTATGCGTTGCTGGGAATTGTGTGTTCGGCGATGATGCTGTAAGAAATTGAGGCGGATGAACCGCTGATGAGCAGCACGCCATTGCCTTGTATGCTTGATGAACCGAGTTCGTTTTGGGCGATGGTTGATTGGGAAATTGTCGCGCTGGAGCCGCGCATATAAATGCCGCCGCCGCCGCCGCCCGGATTGCTGCCTGCGCCTAATTCCACTAAGTTGTTGGCAAAAATGCTGTTGGTGACATTGATGACGCTGCTGCCTTCGGTGCGGACAAAGGATGCGCCGCCGCCGTTTCCTGAACCGCCTATTTGGGAGCCATCGCCGCCGATTGATGCGTTATTGATGACGCTGGCCTGGTCTAGCGTGAATGAGGCGTTTGTGGTGGCGATACCGCCGCCAAAAGAGACCGAGCCGCCGCTTGAAGCGTTCTTGCCTTCGCCCCCAAGGGCTAAATTGTTATGAATTGTCGCATTGATAATGGTGACGAGAACAGATGATTCGGTATAAATACCGCCGCCAAAGGCGCCGCCGCCCTGCCCGTTAAGCGCATTGCCGCCAATGGTCTGATTGTCGGTTGCGGTAACGTGTTCCAGGGTGACGGTACTGTTCCGATGTAATGCCGCGCCGCCTCCCTGTCCATCGGCGTTTTCGCCTAAGTCAATGCCGTCGCCATTGGAGTTGCCGCCTTGGGACAGGTTGTTTGTAAAGGTGATGTAGCTGCCGGATACGATTGATTCGAATGTGTACAGTCCACCGCCAATGCCTAATCCGCCGCGGTCGCCCCCTGTGCCGCCGATGGCCTGGTTGTTATCAAAGGTTATGTGTTCCAGAATGGAGGTTCCTGCGCCGGAACGAATGGCGATGCCGCCGCCAGCGGCTGATCCGCCATGATTTGTGCTTGTGTTTCCTCCAAGAGCCTGGTTGTTTTTGAAAATCATGTGGCGCAGGATGACTGTGCTGCTGTCGGCCCTCATGCCGCCGCCAAAAGCGGAGATATCGGCTTCGGAACCGCTGCCGGCGCCTTGTACACGGCCGTTTTGAACTGTAAAGCCTTCCATTGTGAGGGTTGCCGCGGGCTGACCGCTGCCATGTTGTACCAGAAGGGTGCGTTTGCTGTTTTGTCCATCAATGATGGTGAGGTTAGTTTCGGGGTCGGATGTAACCCAGTTGTTGGCAGTGAACCCGCCCAGGATGGTAACTTCTTTGTTGCGGAGACAGGCAACGGCCGTTGTGCCAATAACACTGCTGCAACTGTCGGCGGCGGCGTTGTATTTATATGTGCCGGCAGCCACACGGATCGTCTGTCCGGAATCGGCCGCCATGTTGATAGCGTATTGAATGGAAGCACACGGTTGACTTTCAGAGCCACAGCTCGAATTATCTGTGCCGGAATTGACATCAACATGAATATCAGATGAAGTTGTTGCGGCTTGAGTGGGAGAGATGTTAAATGCGACGAGAATTGCCAGAATGAATGAAGCGATACCTGATAACAACAACAATTTATGTATTGGCTTATATGAAAACACTTTTTACTCCCTTGCTTTTATTGCAGCGCTACTTTCCCTGCGTCATAAACCAATCTTATGTTGCAGCTTTATTGGAGGCAATGGTAGAAACTACCTAGCCCGCTGGTCTTTTAAGGCATTTCTACTCCTTTGAGAGTGATGATTTACAAAATAGCGAGTGTTTCGGATTTCGTGAGGTTTGCTGTGAAATTGATGTGTAATGTGTAATGCGTGAGACGTCTTTGGTTACGTATTACGCATTACACATTGACTACCCCGCGAGTCCCTGCTTGCTGTGTAATGCTCAATAGGGTTGGCTATTTACGGAACATTTGTCGAACAGAAATGCGACGTATGCGACGTTTTAATGTTAGCCACCATTGAATTATTGGCGATAATGGCGAGTTCTTTATTTTGCGATATTGGGCTACCCATTCTTCACTCAGCTTATCGGCTTGTTTTTGTAAACGCCTTTCGCCAAAGTCTATTTTTTCAGGATGCGATATTTCAAGATAATCAAGAAGGGCAAGAGCCGTCTGTTCGTAATTTTCCACCAAATCTTCATACACGACTTTGAAGGGGGTAACATTCTTTTTTTGGAAAAATTGTTCCCAACTTTGATCGGATTCGACCAGCCGCTTGTATCGAAAATTGATGTCATCGTAGTTGAAGACTGGTTGACGTTTTTGCTTGAATTTCTCGTGAGTAGATTTGCGCCAGATGTTGGTTTGGATTGCTTTAGCTAAAGAAACAGCCTGGCGGACTTTATCACGACGAGTGAGCCAAATATATTTGGGATTATGGAACAACGCATCCAGCATCTCATATTCATTAAGGTTTTGGTATTGAGGCAAGCTTTGATAGTTTTTTACGATATTGTGGAAGTCGCCCCATAAAATTGAGATGCCAAATACGCCATTAGGCGTGCTGCCTATCTCTATGATTAAACGCCGGAATTCTTCTAGTGTCATTTGCCCGTATTTTTCAGCTATGTTGCCAGTTTCGTTTTGCAGATTACCTTTGGGGTCGGTAATGAAGTATTCATCAGGTTTTCCGGCCAGTTTTGTATTTTGCAGGGCTTCACTGAGCAGGTGACTGCCGCTGCGCGGCGTTGCGCAAATTATGTATGATGTTTTTGGTTTCATTGTGTCCCTTCAGTTTGATTTTGAGTTGATATTGAAATTATAGCATATCAATCTTGCAGAAATTTTGAAATTGATATGTTTTGTTTTATTGATTTTATTTTCCCCCTACCAGCATACGAAGCCAACGTCTAACGGTTATCTTACCAAGTTTCCAGCGCAGTTTAAGGATAAACAAGGTGATTTTAGGAAATCGAGTATTTTGGATGTTCCGGTATTTTTTTACCCATTCGTCATTTATGCTGTTAGATTGTTTTTGTAATTGCCGATTGCTAAAGGATAGGGTTTCGGGATGTGGTATGCCTAGAAATTCGAGGATTTTCAGGGCGGTTTCTTCATAGGCTTCTACGAGGTCTTCGTAAATCACTTTGAAGGGGGTGATATTATGTTCTTTGAAGTAGGTTTGCCAATACTGCTCGGCATTTTCGATGCGCAGGCGGCAGGTTTCGATGCCTATGTAATCGAATGTGGGCTGTTGTTTTAAGTTTGTTTGTGATGCCTGGGTTTTGCGCCAAATGTTTGTTTGTTCAGCTTTGAACCAGGATACGGCTTGCCGCACTTTGTCGCGTCGAGTGAGCCATATGTATTTTGGTTCGTATAGAAGTGTTTCTAGTAGTTCAAACGCTTCCAGATTTTTGTATTGAGGGAGTGTTTGGTAGTTTTTGACAATATCAGTCAGATGAAATGGCGATATTTTGACTCCGAAGACGCCGTTTGGCGTGCTGCCAAGTTCCAATACTAAGTCTTGGAATTCTTCGAGTGTTTTTTGACCATATTGTTCGGCGATGCCGCCGGTTTGGTTTTGTAAGCGGCCTTGTGCATCGCTGTGGAAGTATTCATCGGGGACGCCGGCCACGCCTGTGTTTTGCAGCGCTTCGCCAAGTAAATGACTGCCGCTCCGAGGGCTGGCGCAAATGATATAAGAAATTTTCGGTTTCATTGTTTTTCTTTGGGTGTTTTTAATGGTTGGCGCGGATTAGTGAGCGTTTTTTATGATTTAGAGTAACCGTTCAGATTTTTGAAGTTTCCACCTCTGGAATTGATTGCTATTGCAGGCAAGAATTTCAAAAGTCTCCAGAGGGGTTGAACGCTTGCTATTTAGGTGCGCCTTGTTCAATTTTAACCCAGTCCAGGAGAAAGCCCAAGCTGCGGGTGTCGTTGTTGAGGTCCAGGTCGGCGGGGATGAAGGGGATGCTGTTGAATTGTAGGATGGAGGCGCCGTTGGTTGGGTTGGCCTGGGCGGCGATGGTGAAGGTTTGCCACTCTTTTTGCGGAGTGAATTGGCCGATTTTACGGCCGTCTAAAAATACAACAACCGGTGTGGCGGCAACTGCGTCGGGCCGGAAGATTTTGGCGCGGATTTCGATGGTGACAGGGGCCGGGCCGGTTAATGGGATTTCTAGCGCGGCTTTTTCGCTGGCCCAGCGCATGGTGGCTTCGTTGGGACGGGGTTCTTTGTGGTAGAAGCCGTCTTGAATGTAGAGGGCGTCGAGGGTTCCGATGTCTATGGTGATGGGGAGTTGGACGGTGGCAGCGGCGGTGTTGGCGTTGTTGATGTTGTAGATTTCGATGCCGTAGTAGGTTTTGCGGATGGCGGACGGGAAGTCGAAGAAGCTGTTTTTGAGGGATTTGAGGGTGATGGGAATCATGGTGACGGGCTGCAAGGGGAGTTCCTGGCGTAGGGCGGGGTCTATGGGGTTGATGGCGATGAGTTGTAACGGCCGTTCCCTTTCCGCCGCATATTTCATCATATCATCGAGAAACGGCCGTAATCCATCCCCCGTCTCCCGAATCGTAGCTACATCATGTCCATAAATAAATCGAAGCGGCACGCCAATCTGGTCGGCAAAGCCGCCGCCGGACGGTTCATTGATGATGATGAGCGCATTGGGCGCGAGCTGCTCATTCAGCGCCGCGATTTGCTCGATAGCGCCGGCATAATCCTGTTGGGGCAGAACGAAGCGAGCCTGGTAAATCATGCCGCCGACCAGGGCGAGGGTGAGGGCGCCGCCGGCTAGTTGGGCGTATTTTCGGGGGCGGGCGCGGGCAACGGCCGTAATCGCCACCGCTGCATAAATCATCAACATCGGAATCACAATGGGCACATAGCGGCGCATGGCATAAATATGGTAGGGCGTGTTAAAAATGTTGTAGATGTACTGGATTGTTGTTAATACGCCCACGCTCAAAAACAGCCCGTACCGCCCCCATGATTTTTTCAGCACAATCCAGGCCAGCCCCAAGGTGGACAGCAGCACGCCCAGCGGCGTCAGATACCAACCCATCCGCAGCCAATTTTGCCCATTTAACAGCGGAATTTCATTGCCGCTGGGCCAGGCGGAGTAGGTGACGGGCGGTTCCAAAATGGGACGCAAAAAGTAGGCGTAGGCGCTTAACAGGATGATGGCAACGGCCGTAATCGCGTGCATTTTGGGCGACTGGACGACTTGAGAAACGATGGCCGGCTTTATCCATCCCTGCCGCCAGCCAACAAAAACCAGGCCCATGCCGGCCAGCCCCAGTAAACTTAAGCCGACTACCAGGGATGAACGGCTTAGTAAGCGCAAAACGCTGCTGTACGTGTTCCAGGTATAGGGCCAGTTGATGAGCAGGGCGGACAGGATGGCGTGAATCATCAAAACGCCGGTGGTTAAGGTGTAGGCAGTCCACGCTTTTGACCATCTGTTTTGCCCGCGCCGAATGAACAGCGCGGCGAATACCAGCAGGATGACGAGCGGCAAATCAATGCGCGTTAGCATGGCGGCGCCCAGTGTCAATCCGCCGAAAACGCCCCAAATTGGATGAGAATCAGGCTTGTCCCAAAGCTGTTGGAAGGCGAGCAGGCTGGCGAAGACGAGGAGCAGGGTGAGTGGTTCGGTGGTGGGGTAGCGGGCAAAGTAGATGTGTGTGGGGGTGACGGCGAGGAGAACGGCCGTTATCAATCCTACGCGCCGGTCAAACAACTGCCGCCCAACCAGATAAACGGCAGCCAGACCAAGCACGCCCCACAACGGCGACGCCAATAAGCCGCCCAATAAGCCGCCCAGACTAACGCCCACCGCCATCAAAACCGGGTGCAGCGGGAAAAATTGGGGGATGAGACGCGCCGGATTGTGATCGTCGCTGTACCAGCCTACGAATTGCAAATAGCGCGTTTGCCAAACCGCTGGCTGCTGGCGCAATGTGATGTCTGCATGCTGCCGCAAAACAGGCATCCATTCATCGTGCAGGACAAAGTCCCCGGTTTGAACCAGCGCAGCGGCGATGTTGGTGTAGGTGCCGGCGTCCCCGCCGCCCAGAACGTATTCGTGGGGCCGGAAGTAGACGATACCGCTGCCTAATAAAAGCGCAATCAGGATGATTTCGTAGGCGGTGAGGGGCAGGAAGGTGAGGGGAGGAAACGGCCGTAGCCGCCACCCCAGCCCCGCCGCTGCCAGCAGCAAAACCAAAGCAATGCCCGTTAAGGAGAAAATGCCAAACGAGGCCAGCAAAACGCCGCTCCAGCCGACTATGACAATTAAGCCGACTAATGACAGGAAAACGGCCGTTAACCAATCCAACTGCGGTCGGTCTCGCTGTTGTTTAGCCCAAAGCAGCAGGAATGCAATAAATCCTGCTGTCAAACTAATACTGAAAAAAATGATTGAAAAATAATTTACCTGAAGTTGCATACTGCAATGAGAATGGGCCAATCTCTAAAATTGGCCCATTCTGGACTATGGATGCCAGCTAATTTCGGGCACAGTGGCCGAAATAGCGTAAGGCCCATTGGCTAAATCATCAAAATAATCTCCGGCCAGCAGCCCGCCGTAGGAAAAGAGCGCGTGCCCGGCGGCGCTGGCCGCGCGGGCCATGTTGATGCGGGCTTCGATTTCGTCAAAGGTGCAGTATTTTGTACCAATGCCGGGGATGATGTAACGGCCGTTCCCATCCGCCACATAATCCTCAACCAACGTCAGCCACCGTTCCTGCGTCCAATAGATATTATCATCCGGGCAGTTAATCGCGCCTCCCGGATAAATCATTGGCGAAATACTATCAATATAGCCATCCGCCAGCCAGGCTTTAGAATCTTGATAATACGTCGAATACCCCTCTTGATAATACTCCTCCCAGCCCCATTCCGGCTTCTTCTGATAAACAGGCCAGACTGCTGCCGAAAGCCACAACCCGGCCTTAAGCGGGACAATTTGCTCATAAAATTTACGCACTGTGCCATTCACTTGCCGCCGCTGCCACTCATCATACGAATAAGCATCGTCATAATTGGCTAAACTAACCGGATCGTAAGAAGTTGTGCTGGCCCCGTAACGAATATTATCCAGATGAATGCCGTCAATATCATAGCGCGTAACCAGGTCGGCGGCGACGGCCAGGTAATGATCGTCGCCAAAACTAGAGGCCGGCGTCGCCCGCCGGTACACATCGCACAACACCTCTCCCGTGTCGTACCATTGCAGCCCGTTCAACTTGCCTTCAGGAGATCCGTCTTCGGTGACGTCATGCGCGTTTTTCAGCAAATAATAAAACGGGGTTGGCGTTACCGTCTCATCAGGCGGATCGCCGCAATCCCAAACCGGATACACGTTGATATAAGCGTGGACCTGAATGCCAACCGCGTGGGCCTGCTGCACCATGTAGTCCAGCGGGTCCCAGAACGGGTCGGGCGGTTGGCCCAGCGTTACGCCGCTAACCCGCTGTGCCCAGGGTTCGATAGCGGATTGGTAAAAGGCATCGGCCGTACCCCGCACCTGAAAAAAGATGACATTAAACCCGGCCGAAGCTGCGTTTTGAACGATTTCGTCAATCTTGGCCGGGTCTGCGGCCACGCCATAGCTCGTCCAATCATAGCGCGTTACCCACAGGCCGCGAAACTCCACCATTGATTGCGGTTCCGGCTTGGTAACGATGGGGAGATAGACGGATTCGTCTCCCTGCGCGGCTCCCTGGTTATATACGCTGATAAATAATGTTATTAAAAGACATAATCCAGCAACTATTAAATATCGTTTTGGCATGATTATCTCCATGCTTGGGGTTCGTTTAAGAATAGTACGTGAGTTCGATGATTCCAACTGATTTTTGCCCCTGGCGTTTGGTCGTTACACCAAACTTTCGTTGTCTCCTCTGTCCAAATCCGAGTAGACGGGGACTATTTTCCCATGAAGCAAGGGGTAGATAGTACGTATTATTCACGTTAATTGCACAATGGCTATGTTATCATATGCGCCAGAATGAAACCCGTTTTGTAACTATACAGCTACCAGAGGTGACAGTCACTTACTAACATCGTGGCTTTGGCTAATACCTCTGGAAAAAGTGACTGTCACCTGTATAGTTACCCCGTTTTAATAATAAGAGGTTACCATGACTCGCAAACCGCTATGTATCCTGATTTCAATGCTTATTTTCTTAAGTGTAGCCTTGTCCGCTTGCGATACTTCTCCAAGAGAAGTATGTATTGTGCTTGATACGGGCGGCGAAAATGATAAAAGCTTTAACGAGTATTCCCTGAAGGGCGCGAGAGAAGCTGCGGCTGAAATGGGACTTGATTTTGCTCACGTTGTTTCTTCGTCGCCAAATGAATATGGGACCAATATCGAAAACTTTGTTGAAGAAGGCTGCGACATGATCATAACGGTGGGTTTTTTGATGGGGGATGCGACGGCCGAGGCTGCCCGCGAGAACCCGGATGTGACATTTGCCATTATTGATGCGGCTTATTTCCCAGGCGCTGGCTGTTCGGTTGATGCATCTGATTGTTACACGGAAGAGGGCGGCTTGGGTAATGTAACCAGTTTGATGTTTGCGGAAGATGAAGTTGGTTATTTAGCCGGCACATTGGCTGCGTGTATGAGTGAAACGGGGACGATTGGTTCTGTTGCCGCGGTGGAAATTCCGCCGGTGGTGCGATTTGTGACCGGCTACCAAAATGGCGCTAAAGCGTTTGATCCCGATATTGAGACGCTGAACGTATATATCCCTGATTTCAATGATCCGGCTGATGGGAAGCAGGCAGGCGAAACGCAGATTTACAATGGCGCCGATGTTATTTTTGGCGTGGGCGGTAATACAGGGAATGCGGCTTTGCTGGCGGCGCATGAAGCGGGTGTAATGGCGATTGGCGTTGATGTTGACCAGTACAATACGTTTCCTGATGTGGCGCCGTCGCTGTTGACGAGTGCGATGAAGAATATGGATGTGGCGGCTGGCAATGCGGTACGCGCTTATGCCAAAGGGGAGCTGCTGCCGGGTATTTTGATGTCTAACATGGCGAATGATGGCATTGGTCTGGCGCCATTTCATGACTTAGATGATCAGGTTCCTGATGCGTGTAAAACGGCCGTTAACATTGCCGCATCTGGTCTAAAAAGGCGTGTTGTTGATACAGGATACACGCCATAATTGTTGGCAGGTGTGGTGACTATTTTCCCATTAGAACGTCCCTGTGGTCACGGCTTCTTCACGGTCTGGGAAAATGGTTTATGCTATGATGAGAGACATCATTTCATGGAAGGCTTGTTTCATGGTATGAGGGAAGAGAATGATTGAATTCACCACAAAGAAGACAAGGGACATGTTCCAATCGGAGTGTCTGTTATGAGTTCTCCACTTAATCTGCAAGATGAAACGGCCGTTCCCCTCTCTACTCGCAGGAAAGCGGCTGTATACCTTTCTGTGACTCTGGCAACTGTCATTACAGCGCTGCTCGTTGTCGGTCGAATTTTGCTTGCCCGTCAGGGAGAAAGCTCGATCATGGGCGTCCTCAGCCCCATCATAATCATTAGCGTATGGGCAGGCGCTGGGCTGATTTGGCGGGGGAGAATGGTTGCGGGCAGCCTTGTATCCGCCGTCGTGCTGTTTGGCGGTACAGCATTTTTTATCAGCCAGCGGGCCAACCTGGGCGTTCTACTAGTCATTGATGACATTTTTCTCATCGGGGCGTTGTTTGCTTACGCCTTTCCCCGCCGCCGACTGTCTTCTTCCATGTTTGTAGTGACAATGGTCGGAATTGTTTTGCTCATTGCCGATTTGTATTGGCCCGCGCCGCGAATATCAGTTCCGCAGACGATACAAGTTGTTTTATATGTGAGTACGGCCGTTGTGGTTATGGCTGTTTTTGCGCTTATTTTGCGTCAGTTTTCCCGATTTTTAATTCGCGGCAAGTTGACGATTACCTTTTTGGCTGTGACGTTAACCTCCTTTATCGTATTGGCTGTAGGTAATTTTATCGGCGTACGCATGGCTTTAGTTGACGACGCCAATCAAATTCTATCAACTGCCGCTTCGCAGACGGCCGTTACAATTGATGATTTCCTCAATAACACCCAAAGTAACATTCGCTCTGAAGCCGGTATCATGGGCAAAGCCTACGATTGGGCCTACTATCGGCGATTGCCCGTTGAAGACCGCAGTTCGTTGGGGGTTCTGGGTGAAGCAAAAGCCATTGAATTGTTAAAAACGTACCGTGATAAAGACCCCCTCAACATTGCCTCCTATGCGCTATTGGATATGGACGGCCGGGTGATGTTTGAGTACCCTCCCAGCGACCGCAACCCGGATGAATCAAATAGAAGTTATTTTACGGCCGTTTTAGAGACCGGCCTGCCCTACATCTCTCCAGTTGAATTCTCGCCGGATGATGGCGAAGCATACCTGACCTTCAGCGCTCTGGTGTATGACGATACCGGTGAGCGTTTTGGCGTCCTGCGCGGTCATTACAAAGCATCAATCTTGCAAACATTGGTTGCGCGCAGTACCGGGTTGGTCGGCGGGCAATCCTTTGCCGTTCTGTTTGATGAAAACCATCTTCATTTGGCGCATGGGGGCGCGCCGGAGACACTCTATAAACTAACCGTTTTACCATCGCCAGAAGAGATTGCCGCCATGCAAATTGCTTTGCGGCTGCCCAATCGGGCGCTGGCAGAGCTGTCAACCGACCTTCCGGATTTGGATGCTAATTTGAGCAATATCCAAAACGAACCCATTTTTACAGCGACGGATGTAGCAACTGAAAACCGGATAAACCAGGTTGCTGTGGCTATGGTGAATAAACAACCCTGGGTGGTGGCTTTTTTCCAACCGCAGGATGTGTTCCTGGCGCCTGTTCAGACCCAAACGCAGCATACTGTTTTGTTGGCTGTGGCCATTATGGCTGTCGTTGCAGTAATTGCCGTTATTGTTGCAGGATTCATTGCCCAACCCATTACTCGTTTGGATGCTGTTGCTTCCCAAATTGCTGCAGGAAATTTAGCCGTGCAAGCCGAGGTTGATTCCAATGATGAAATTGGCACGTTGGCAAAAACGTTTAACCTGATGACAGCGCAGTTGCGTGATTTGGTGTCAACATTGGAAAATCGCGTAGCCGAACGCACGCGGGCGCTGGAAATCAGCAGCGACGTCAGCCGCCGCCTTTCCACTATCTTGGATCAGCGGGAATTGGTGCGAGCTGTGGTGGAACAAGTGCAGCAGGCATTCAATTATTACCACGCCCACATCTATTTATTTGATGAGCAGGGTAAAAATCTGGTCATGGTAGGCGGTACAGGTGAGGCCGGCCGGGCCATGTTGGCCCGCAAACATCAAATTGCGGCCGGACAAGGGCTGGTTGGTCGGGCCGGACAAACACACAATATTGTTTTGGCGCCTGATGTATCCCAAGAAAAAGGATGGCTGCCAAACCCGCTGTTACCCGATACAAAAGCCGAGATTGCTGTCCCCATTGTTAGCGGCGAGCATATTTTCGGCGTTTTGGATGTGCAGCATAATGTTGTAAATGGATTGACTGAGGCGGATGCCAGTTTATTACAATCGGTGGCCAACCAGGCCGCGATTGGTTTGCAAAACGCCCGGCTTTATGCCCAAACGCAGCAAGTGGCGGCACGTGAAGCCCAAATCAACGCCATTGGGCAAAAAATCCAGGGAACAACAACGGTGGAAGAAGCGCTGCAAACGGCCGTGCGTGAGTTGGGTCGCGCTTTACAAGCGGGACAAACCAGCGTCCGGCTGCGCGCTGGCGATGATGGTGGTAATGGAAACGGCCGTTCGGCGTAAAAGGATATGGGGCTTATGAAAACACCCAACTTCTGGCAGCGCGTCCAAGCCTTTATTGGCAAACCTGAAGGCGATTTGCAAGCCTGGCGCGAATACTTACTCAATATCGTCCTCATCATCTTCCTGCTTTTGGGGTCGCTGGCCTACGTCTCCTCCATGCGCCGCGCGCTGGCGCAAGGGGTGGCTAACTTTGGCGTTAGCATCTTTACCCTGGCCTACCTTTTGCTATTTGTAGTCGCCCTCGTTCGTCGTATCCCCTTCAAAGTACGCGCCGGCGTTTTGATTGTGATGGTATACGCCGTGGGCATTGCCGTCTTTTTTGTGGCCGGCTTGATGGGCAGCGGCCGTATATGGATATTCACCTTCTCCGCCATAACCGTCTTATTCTTTGGTTTAAGAGCCGGTATCGCTTCTATCGTCTTGAACATGGGAACCCTGGCCTTTTTTATTTGGCAAGTTAGCCGCGGCCAACTCCTGTTTGAGCAACAGCCAATTTCCGATTGGATTAACACGACCGTTACCTTTTTGATGCTCAACACAGTCGTAACCCTATCGCAGGGCGCTCTCATTCGGGCCTTTGAAGCCAATCTGGCGCAGGCGCGAGCAGTGGCAACGACCCTGGAACAGCGCGTAGCGGACCGCACCCGCGACCTTGAGGCGAGTATTGCCGTCAGCAGCCGGTTGTCTACCATCTTGAACCCGCGCGAACTGGTGACAGAGGTGGTTAGCCAGATACAAAAAGCATTCAACTATTATCACGTTCACATTTATTTATTGGATGAATCTGGGCAAAATTTAATCATGGCCGGGGGAACCGGCGAAGCCGGGGAGACGATGTTGGCCCGCGGCCATAAAATCCCTTATGGGAAGGGGTTGGTGGGGCGAGCGGCGACAGCCAACGACGTTGTTTTAGCATCCGACGTTGCTTTGGAACAAGGATGGCTGCCTAATCCGCTTTTGCCGGAAACAAAAGCGGAAATTGCCGTTCCTATCCGGTTGGCCGACCGGGTTTTGGGGGTGCTGGATGTACAGCAGAACAGCGTTGGCGGATTGACGGAAGATGACGCTCGACTGCTGCAATCTGTAGCCAACCAGGTGGCGGTTGCTTTACGCAATGCCCGTTTATTTGAACAAACGCAAGAAATGGCCGACCGGGAAGCGACGCTCAACCTGATTGGGCAGCGCATCCAGACGGCGACGGATGTAGAAAGCGTGCTGCAAATTGCAGCCAGGGAATTGGGGCGGGCATTGGCCGCCCAGCGGGCCAATGTGCAGCTGCATAACCCCGGCAGTCCTATGCGCGCCGCGCAGCCAAACGGCGGCAGCGCTCCCTTTTCGGAGAAGTTGACATGACGAGTTCCTCCGCTGATTTACGCAAGAAAAGCCCGGTTAATCGGCAGCGCAATGCGTTCCGAGCCGCGGTACTCCTGCTTGTCGCTATTGGCTTTGATCTTGTTCTCTCATTTAGATTGGGCTTTCAAAGCGGCGATTGGCAGCTTTTCGCCAGAGGCGGCGTGGTTGTCGTTTTTGGGGCTGTGACAATTTATAGCATTCGATTGATCCGACGAAACCGGGTGAAGGCTGGCGTTTGGGCCATAATCTGGAGTTTTTTGGCAGCAATGCTGGTAACGACCAGCCTGGTGGCCGATTTTGGCATTATTTCGGGGTTGATTGAGGTTTTTATTGTTGCCATCATTGCTTCTTATACTTTATCGCCCGAACAAGTTGGCCGGGCGATTGCGGTAAGCGTTGCGGCAGCCGTTGTTTCCGTAACGATTGACGCGCTTGATCCCGTGTTTAGTTTGCCTGCGCCGGATACGTTTAGACAGGCCCTACCGATTTGGGCGGCAGTTATTATCCTCCTCAATGCAGGGCTGATTTTGCGTCAGTTTATGTCTTTTCCATTACGGGGAAAGTTGATTACGGTATTGGTAGGGATGACGGCCGTTACTGTTACGATTATTGGCGGTTTTTTCCTATACACCCTCCGGACAAACCTGCGCCAACAGGTTGTCATTAATCAGATACACGACAGCAGCGTCAAGGAAACGGCCGTTCAAACTTTTCTGGAAAACGCGCGCACCGATATCCTTTTTTTGAGTCAATCGCGGTCAATGGACCAGTATTTGCAAGCGGTAAACGAAGGAGATGCCGGGCAAGCGGCTGAGACCCTTGACGTGTTAGCGGCGGATTTCCGCACCTTTGCTCAAAATCGTTTTATATATGATCAGATACGGTTTCTTGATGTGACCGGTCAAGAAATTGTACGTATTAATCGCGCACAGGGCGGTTTTTCTGTCAGTGCTCCGGAAAATTTACACAACAAGGCCGACCGATATTATTTCCAAAACAGCATTGATTTAGCGCCGGGAGACGTGTACGTTTCCCCGGTGGATTTGAATGTTGAGCACGGTCAAGTTGAACGGCCGTATAAACCTACGATTCGTTATGGAACGCCCGTTTATCAAGGCGACCAACTGGCCGGCATCATTGTTGTCAATGTGCTGGCCGAGCAGTTTCTGGAATTATTGGGAGGCGGAGAATCGCCGTCGTTTTTAGTAGATATTGACGGCTATTATTTATACCATCCCAACCCCAATAAACGCTGGGGGCGCGACTTAGGCACAGGGTACACTGTGGTTCAAGATTATCCTGAATTAGCGTCCGGACTCTTTTCCGGCAAGCCTGGTTCGTTCGAAACCGAAGAC
>JANTHP010000023.1 GCA_024762395.1 Anaerolineae bacterium
AACGCCGTCATCTGAGAATTCAAACAGGAGAGAACTGGGAGCTTCTGCCTGCCACTGACCAGCAATTGAGAGGGAAGAGTGGCAGGCTGCAACCAGCAGCGTCACCGTAAAAATCATTACTGACAAACTAGTGGCTGCATTATTTTTTAATAATTTCCAAGGAAACCTGGTTGCTCTGGTTTTATAAATTTCAGAAGTCCAAGAAATAAAACCAGCATAGAACGCGCGGAGAGCACAGAGAGAATCGAGTAAAAACCTCTGCGCTCTCCGCAGTTCAAAGCGAAAAATTGCAAACATAGCGTTTGTTATTATGTAACTGCTTGCAATCCAGCGACGACACGCTCTGGATTAAGCGGAATACGGTCAAACCAAACGCCGGTGGCATCGTGTACCGCACTGACCAACGCCGGCGCCAGCATCAGAATCCCAATTTCACCCACGCCGCGCACCCCGTATGGTCCAATCGTGTCCGGTTGGTCTAGCAGTACAATGTTTATATTGGGCGCGGCGTCTAAGCTGGTGGGAATCAGGTAGGTGCTTAACTGCTCCGTCTGGATATGGCCGCCTTGCGATTTGAAATCTTCGGTCAGTGCCCAGCCTTGCGCCTGGATAATACCACCCTGCAACTGCCCAATGACCTGTTGCGGGTTCACGGCCCGACCCGGATCATGGGCAGCGACAATGTTTAGAATCTCAATTTCTCCCGTTTTGGGTATCTCCCATTTTCGTGCGTAAATATACGGTAGGAATCTGGGAGATACCCTATGCAAAAGCATTGCCTATCGAATCAGATTTCTATTCAAAACATACTCCCCATACAGAATGATATTCTCCCAACCAATGGGGCTGATGTGTTCTAACAAAGACAAATCAACTCCTGCACCGTCTGGGTCGCATTCCAAAATGACCCGATTAATCTCCTTCGCTTGCCAATAGATGATGCAAGACATGATCAATGTCAAACAACTGGCTGTATTTTTCTACGCCTGCAAATCGCGGGCTGTGATCGTGCCGTGTTTCCCATAAGCCACTTGCCGAGCCAGACCATTAACCTCTTCACCCTTCAATAAACCACGCCGAACTCGTTTGCGTACAAGCGGATCTGACATAAATCTCAGGATAAATTCTGTCTTGAACACACGTCCCAATTCACGATTGGCGCGATAGAAATGATTCTTACCGGAATAGGATGCCAGCCGCTTCAGGGCTGTTGAAGCTGTCACATGACCACTTTCCAGCGACGCATAAAACTGCCCCATCCTATCCCATTGCTCACAAATCCAATCCAGATGAATTGTACGATCCCATCGGTCTACTAGCGGTGTCAACGAGCCATACTCTTTTTCTTTATCAATCCGATAGATACGCTGCTTCTTCAAACCCCGGATACGTGGTGCAAATCGCCGCCCCAGCATGGCAAAAGCAGCAAAGTTAATCTCCGTATAGCCATGTGTGTCGGTGTAATGTTCCTCCAAAGCAAGATCGCTTTCATTGTAAAGCAAGCCATCCAACACGAAGGCCGCATCCCGATCCGTACATTGAATGACCGTGCTGTAAAAAGGCGCGTAGTTATCGGCCACAAACGAGTAAAATTCGATGGCATAATCGTTGAAACGGGGGCTGTATGTTTGCTGCAACAGCTTACGCTTCATTCTGAATCGTTGTCCATCGCTGCTAGAAGATTTCCCTTCGCCCCACGCCTGGGTCACATCCAGTTTACTGATGGCATTAACCACTTGCGCCAAAGCTTGACGCTGGGCATCTTCCAGCAATTGCCAATCTGTAACCCACTTGATTTGGCGATAGGTGATACCTTCTGTGAGTCGAGACATCGTGTATGGCCCAACATTACAGCCATGAGCCATGACGGTCGCCAAAATAGTGCAAACATCTTCGGCGGTACGTTGCTGCTGTTGTTGTGCTGTCATGAAGTGATGGGTTACGTGTAGTTCGTTATCCACTTCAATCAATAGCTCAGGTAATCGAATATTCCGCATATTTTTAGCTAACCAAGCCTTCAACTCCTCCAATCGTTGTTTACCTGCTTCATCCAATTTGTCCGCTGGATCAACGGATAATTGCCATCCGTTTTCGCCCACGCTGGCATAGCTGTTCTTTGGCAGTGACTCCAGAAAATTATCGTAAGCCTGATTCAGTCGTTTGGTAAGATGCTCCGGCACATCTTCAGCTTTTTCCGGCAAACCAGCACGAGTGAAAAAACTTTCTCGCTGATTGTCCCATTTTTCGTCAGCGATGAAGAAATCATCAAAACGACCGAACCGTTTACTGCGTTGGACAAAAATATTGCCAGCTTTAATCTCGTCACGAACGGCCGTGAGCAAAGCGCATTCCCAAGCTCGCTTGCTGACTTCGCCGTTTTTCTCCACAAAAGGCCGCAATTTCTTGGGAATAAATCCTAGCGGAGCATCATCTGGCAATTTACGCTTATTGTCTTCGTTCATCTGTTGCAGCAATTTTACAGCCTCAACGATAGTGGATTGTGTCCCTTCTTCCAGACGGAAATCAAGCTGATCTAATAAGGTAGGCGCAAATTGACGTATGTAAGGGAATCGCTCGACGACCAAATTGAATACATGGCTGTATTTGCCGGTCAGCCACGTTTCCACATCAGCCATTTGAGCCGTCAACTTTTCTTTATCTACCTTGTTGAAAAATGCCTGGCGTAACGATTCATCGGCAACAGCCGTGTCCAAGATCATCTGCCCCAATATGTGCAAGGTGGTTAAGGAGTTGCGAATCATTCGCCGCTGTTTACGTGTTTGTGCATCCACATCATCTTGGGCATGATTGTAAATTCGCGTCATCAACTTATGGTGGGTGTCAATCATATGGTCGATGGTGTCACGATAAACCTGCCACAGAAAGCAAACCAGAACCGTGTAACGATGTTCTTCCTTGAGCGCTCGCATCCGGTCTGCTGAACAACGGCGGCCATATCGAGTCAGTGAACGCTGGTAATTGTTGTTCAACCAGGAGAGGTCTATTTTCAAAATACCCGTCGCTTGAATCAGCTCCAACTTTGCCGCCAGACGCAGCATGGCTTTCGGGGATGCTTTACCCGGCGGCCGTTTGAGCGACTGAAAAGGAGTCAGGCGATTATCGCCGGTCGTTAACAGCCCATCTAACTGTTCCTTGAAATCAGATGAAAGGGTGTCGGCAACACGAGAATAGATATGCTCTCTGGCTGCTTGCCGTTGCCTGATAATGAGGCGACGAAGCGTATCATCAGCCGGAAACAAGATGCCAGATTCTTTGAGGAACTGCTTGGCTTGAATCATAAGTGGCCCCGTTTGTTCCAGGCGACAGGCTTCTGCAAACAAAAATTCCTCCAGTAATTTGATTTCAGATTCACCAAACCGGCGTAGACCAAGATAATCAAGGACATCTCGCCGCTGCGCGGTTATGGTTGGTTGACGCTGTTGATAAGCTCCGATATTTTCGGCCGGCACATCCAATTGAACGCCGACATAAGTCAGTAGTTCATCAACGATTTCCAACGGCTGTTGTGCGGGAAACCGATGTGCCAATCGCACAAAAGCGAGTTGGTAAGCAAAGCCAAGACGGGTGTGGTCGTGGCGTCGCTTTTGAATTTCAGTCATGTCTTCAGGACTGAATTTCGCTTCACGGACAATTTCTTCATGGGAAAATCTTACGGTTGACATATACAAACGCTCCTTTGTTTCTATCGAAACTGAATATAGAATGGGTTGAATAGTTGCTTCCATTATGGTAGAAACAATAACTAAAAACACCTTTCTTTATTCACAAAGGGTACAGAACGCTTATGAATGTCATTGGTTATATTCGGGTCAGTAGTGATAAGCAGGATTCGCAGAAGCAGGAACATTTGCTATTGAAGTATGCTCAACAGCAAAATTTGCATGTTGGCGAGTTCATCAACATCGAGATTTCATCACGGAAAGGCACGAAAGAACGACACATTGATGAATTGTTGGATGGCCTCAATGATGGCGACGTTTTGTTGGTGGCGGAATTGAGTCGTCTCGGCCGCAACATGTTTGAGGTTATCAATATCATCAATCAGTTGAGCGAGAAGGGGGTAGAGGTAATTTTTGTTAGGCAGCCAGAGTTATCAACGGCCGGGCCACACAGGAAATTGCTGTTAGCGATTTACAGTTATTTTGCAGAAGCGGAACATGAATTTATCTCAATGCGAACGAAGCAGGGTTTAGCGGCAGCAAAGGCAAGCGGCAAAAAACTGGGGAGGCCGAAAGGTAGCCGTGATAAAGAGAGGGTGTTGGATCCATCTCGGGAGCAGATTAAGGAATACCTTCAACTTGGTCTTTCGTTGAGCCGTATCCGAAAAATCCTCAATCCGCAGTTGGAGAAGCCGATCAGTTATCCATCCTATCGATATTTCGTTCGTCAAGACGCAGAATTACTTGAGCTTTGGGAGGTACAGAAAGGAAAAGGGTAGATTCCTACCGTATATTTACGCACGAAAATGGGAGATACCCAGGAACGAGATGATGGGGATACTCGTCAGCAAACTCATCCCGCACGGGGGAAGAATCTTCATCCCCCCGCGAATGAACCATATGTAACAAGTAAGGAATTGGCTCCTTGAAATCATCCCATCCCTCATACCAATAGTCGAAACCCATTGGAATGACGGGAATTTCCCACAATCGCCATTCGATAACTTCTAAATCGATATCCCAGATATCGTCGTGAACGGGAAACAAGGTATTAACCCGACCCAAAAACCGTTCGGCCGCGCCAATAATCGCTTCTTCGTTCTCCCAATCTACGGTTTCATTAAGCCATTCGGGGTGGTTCGGGAACGCCATTTCGTATAGCTCGCCAAGTCGATCCGCTAACAGCAAAAAGGCCAGTGGGGGAATGCTTGCCCTGAGCGTTAAAGCCGAAGGGACAGAGGTTATTGTTGGCACCTCGATTGGCAATGTTGGCAAGGTCTGGCATACATCTAAAATCCGAGGGGGATTTCTAAAAGTGGGGTAGGGGAGATTTGTTTGCATGAAACTATCACTCGATTCACGGCGAAGGTTTGGTCTCGCGCCAAATCCGCGTGGTCGTGGAGCAGTTGGGTATGTTTGCGAATGGCACGAAGGGTTAACGGCCGTTCCCGTTCTAATACCTCATAAATTGGGTTGAGCGGGTTGTCGTATTCGGAAACGGCCGTTAATGCTGCAACCAACACATCAATTGTTGATGGGTAGCTCATAATCAACCTTTCCGGGTTACTTGTTTGCTGAAGGTGATTTCCAATGTACCATCTTCCAGCGTCTTTTCTTCAGTTTTGGCATGACCTAAATCAGGGAAAAAGGTTTCTATGGGTATTCAGTTGTGTTCATTTATTGGGAATATTTGCTTGGACTAATTTCCCAGAGGAAACGCCTGGTTTTCAGCATCAAACTTGGTAACAAGATGAAAAGGCGTGTTCATTTTTACTGTGTCCATTTATCCAGCGCCATTGCCATTGAGTAAGCAAACGATTACTTTCCTTCACCTAAAGACTGTACACGAGAAAAAGAAAAGCTTCAAGAAATCCAGAGCGTTAGCGACCGATCTAAGACCCTGCATAACTGAAAGCGAATTATATTCTCCACCATTCCATACTATACAAAATGTGTGCCAGATATGTTCTATTCATCGGGTATATCTGGCAGCGTGCTGGTAAGGATTATAGGTATCATACCTGTCAAAATCTTGCCCAAACCATCATAACAACACACGGTCTACTTCATCCCCATTCGTCTCTACCATTTCCAGCGATGTTCATATGAGATCATTCACATGATAATGTAGCAAAAGAAACGGCCGTATGCCCCAAACCATCTTCTACCGCTAGCAAAACAACAAAGGCAACATTGACGACCGTTCAGTGAGAACGGCTGTCCCACTCGCATGAGTTTAGTTCTGTTACCTGGTAAAAAAGTTAACGCACCCGACAGTTTCAAAAATACCATGAGGGAAACGGCCGTCCCCATCCAACCACTGGTTAGTCGGACAACAAAACGGCCATATCCTCCCACTACCTTCTACCTCAACAAAGCCCTGACGAAGAGTAAAGTGAACGGCCGTTTGCCTCATTGTTAACAGCCGTTCGGTGGGAACGACCGTTTCTTCCCCAAAACACCTTATTCTGCAACAAGCGGTACTGTGAGAACACCGACTACAACTCTTTGCACGGAATTTATCCGTAGTAGAGAATACTACACCCGGATAGGGTGACCTGTCCTGCAATATCATCTAATTGATTGGTAATTCTGGCTGCCCACGGCTTATTTGTAGGCAATGCGTCTCTGATGCTTCCTACAATCTCATCAGACCTCTTAAATAAATCGTCAATGCTATTTCCAGCCAAAGAAATACTGCCAGAGCGAACGTAAAAACTTCGTTTCCCTTCCTTGAGTGCAAAGACGGCATCACCGAAGGCATCTGTGATGAATTTGTTGTCTATCTTGTTCCAGTTCCGAGTAAGCGCAGAGCGACTTGCTGTTGCTGAAATCAAGAGATTAGCCGTATAGTTGTGACCAACTAACTTACTTGCGTAACCAGCCAATTGAGTTGTTAAACCATAGCTGAAGCTAATGGCAGAAGGCGTCCAATTAAAACTGTTATTGGCTGCCTCATACACCCCCGGCTGGCCCAACGGCGTAGCCGTATACCGGTTCAACGCTTGTGGTACAGTGGGCGGGCCGCCAACGGGGTTTGGTTGCAGCGGTCTACCTAGCGCGGGGTCGTAGTAGCGGCCGTCGCCCAAATGTACCAATCCCGTCGCCGCATCGGGTATGTCCGGCAACGTGCCGGTAAGGGTAACTGGCACAGTGCTTGTCAATACGCCGCCAAAACCATCGTACAACATCCGTCCCACTTCATCCCCATTTACATCCACCATCACCAACGATGTTCCGTTGGATCATTGACGTAATAAATTGCTATTCTAACCCATGTTTGCGCTGCACTTTAACTACCCATGCCTCTAAATCTTCTTGTGTTTGTACTTGCTTCAACCATTCGGCTCGTCCTAACTGATTCGCTTCTTGAGCCAGCAAGGACAAAATGTGACCGTGTTCCCGCTTCAACCAGCGATACCATTCGGGAGCAAGCCAATCAGGTTCTAAGTAGGCAAATACAAATGCCAACCCGTAAAATCCAAAAGCAATGAAGAGTATGTATTCTCCAGTTGTGTTATTTATGTCTTGCCCAATTAACGCAATTCCCCATACCACAAATAAAAACCCGACGAGAAATGGCGGTAGGGCAAAATAGAAATTTCGAGAAATATAGTATCCAGGCATGACAAACCATCGTTTGTCATGCCCTAATTTCATGATTATCCACCATATACCTAGTGCAATAGGCAAGACTAAACAAGGGATGAATGAAATGTAGTAATTTATTCCCATTACTTTTCTCCGTTAAGGGCTTGGCTGTAAGGGCTGTAGATTGCGATGTTCTGTATATAACGGAGCTGTAGGAGGTAACCAAGTAAAGAAATCGTCGGCAAAAATAGCCCACAGAAATGCCGTCGGAATAGCAACTGGCCAAGCCACACCCGAAAAGGCTAGTGTCCCAGCAACAATTACATCACTGGTAACCACCAAAGCAGATTGACCCAATTTTTGTCCAGTTGTCCAATAAGGATTACCCCAACGGCCGCTTCCCGTAACAGCCCCAAATAATTCAAACCCCGCATCAAGGGCAAATGTCAAACCCATGCTAGACAAAGTGCGTACCAAACGCGCTTCGCCCAAAAGAATGGCTCGCTGGTGCTTTGTAACCTCAAACTTGGCAACATCAATTGTGATATTTTGCTTCTGGAAGAGGTAGCGACCTCCCCCTAATTCCTCAATAATATCTTCACCGAGAGTTGTAGCGCTATAAGCCCCCATCCAATCCAATAACTTATTTTGGACACGCGAACCAACAAAGGGAATTCGTCCACTACCGTTAACGATGAACTTACCCCAACGTCCACCACTAATGCCTGTTAGACTCATGTCATAGGAAACGCCTGCTAAGGCTTGTCTTAAAGCAGGTCGCCGTCCCTGTACAGTGAGACTAGCCGTAACCCAATCAACAACCACACGACGACCAGCAACCTCTAAACTAGCGTTACCAGCCACTCCCGCCCATGCTGATGTGGATAAGAAACGGCTAAATGGAACAGTATTGCTGCTTGTTGCCGCCTCATATACCCCCGGCTGCCCCAGCAGCGTAGCCGCATACCGGTTCAAAGCCTGGGGTACAGTGGGCGGGCCACCCATGGGGTTGGGTTGTAAAGGTCTACCTAGCGCAGGGTCGTAGTAACGGCCGTCGCCCAAATGCGCCAACCCCGTTGCCGCATCAGAAACATCGGGTAACACGCCAGTAATGGTAACTGGCACAGTGTTTGTCAAAACGTCGCCAAAACCATCGTACAACATCCGCCCCACTTCATCGCCGTTTGCATCTACCATCACCAACGATGTGCCTGTGGGTCCATTCACATGATAAACCGCTATTCTAACCCATGTTTGCGCCGCACTTCAGTTACCCATATCTCCAAATCCTCCTGCGTTTGTACTCGTTTCAACCATTCGGTTCGTCCTAACTGATGCGCTTCTTGAGCTAGCAAAGACAAAATGTGACCATGTTCCCGCTTCAACCAGCGATACCAAGCAGGAGCGAGCCAATCGGGTTCCAAATAAGCCAAAACAAAACTCATCATCCAGCAACAAAATGCAACAATTATAAGAATGGGGATACCTTGATCATTGGGATCAAATAGAATGGTATCCACCAAAACTAAAATTAATCCCAGTACATAAGTGGGTAATGCAAAGTAAAAATTGCGAGAGATATAGTGGCCAGGCATAACAAACCACCGTTTGTCACGTCCTAGTTTCATGAGTATCCACCACACGCCGAAAGCAAAAGGGACAGTCCAACAAAGGAGGCCCGATAAATAGTATTCTATGCCCATTGTCGTCCTCCGTTAAGGGTCTAATTGCAAGGGATGTAAATTGCGATTCTCTATATAATACTGGGCTGTATATGGTAGCGAAGCAAAGAAATCGTCGGCAAATACAGCCCATAGAAATGCCGTAGGAATAGCAACTGGCCAAGACACACCTGAAAGAGCTAGTGTTCCGGCAAGAGCAGCATCACTACCAACTACTAAACTTGCTTGAACTCCTTTTTGTCTGGTTGTCCAATAAGGATTCCCCCAACGGCCAGTTCCCGTAGCAGCCCCAAACAATTCCAAACCCGCATCAAGTGCAAACGTGACTCCCATACTAGACAAAGTGCGTGCCAAACGCGCCTCGCCCAAAAGGATTGCTCGCTGGTGTTTTGTAACTTCAAACTTGGCTACATCAATGGTGACATTCTGGTTCCGGAAAAAGTAACGACCGCCGCCCAATTCCTCAATAAGGGTTTCACCGCGAGTTGTAGCGCGGTAAGAACCCATCCAATCTAATAACTTGTTTTGGACACGTGAACCGACAAAGGGAATCCGGTTGCTATTATTTACGATAAACTTGCCCCAACGACCACCGCTGATACTTGCCAGACTCAGATCATAGGAAATGCTCGACAAGGCTTGCCTTAGAGCAGGCCGCCGTCCCTGTACAGTGAGTCCAGATATAACCCGATCGACAACAACATGACGCCCAGCAACCTCCAGACCGGCATTACCGCTGGCCCCCATCCAGGCTGATGTAGACAAGAAACGGCTAAAGGGAACAGTATTGCTACTTGCCGCCGCCTCATACACCCCTGGCTGGCCTAGCGGCGTAGCCGCATACCGGTTCAACGCCTGGGGTACAGTGGGCGGGCCGCCAGCCGGGTTCGGTTGCAACGGTCTACCCAACGCCGGGTCGTAGTACCTACCCCCACCCAAATGCGCCAACCCCGTTGCCGCATCCGGCACATCTGGTAGTGCGCCGGTTAGGGTTAGGGTTAGGGGTAGGGTGTTGGTTAACACTGCGCCAAAGCCGTCGTATAGCATTCTGCCCGCTTCATCCCCGTTGGCATCAGTCATGATGAGCGATGTGCCGGAGGGGTCGTTGAGATGATAGTACAAGTTGCCATTTGGTATCCGTGTCGCCAACTGTTGTCCACCAGCAAAGTAGCGTTTTGTGCTGGAGGTCGCCGTATAATCGCCATAGGCAAAAATGAAAGTTGTGCCATTTACAGGATCTGTTGCCGGCTGCGCCAAGGCATATGCTTTTGCTCCAACAGAATCCAACAGCGCCAACGCCGTCGCTTCATCATCAGCCGCACCATAATAGAGATTAAATCGTTTCGTCTCTCCTGGCTCTAATGAGCCAAAGTCAAAGTCAAACAAGGTGACAAGCTCACCGGGGCCATAATCAGTAACGTCACCCCATAACCCGCCAGATGGTGTTACTAAAGGATCCGCAGATGGATACAAACTGGCAGGAAAGACCGCAGCGTCAACTTCATCCCATGTTGTCGTTCCAGCAATTGTAATATATACACAACCATAACAGCCTGCTTGCCAATTTGCCGTTCGCCGGTAAATCAAATCGACTTCATTGGCGCTGATATTAGTAACAGATACTGTGATTTCATACAAATTCGGATTGGTTGATGGATGGAAATCGTGATCCACTTCATATATCGTATCCATTTGTACAATAGAGCTAATAGCCAGATCATCAACCGAACTGGCAAAGCGGACAACACTCATATTTATACCATCATCTGCACTGTACCCTGATTCACTACTGATTACATCAGCAACCCCCCAATCTTCTACGTGGTTATTACCAACATCGTCCATAAAGCCATTTTCAGTGGTTGCGAGATATCTGAGGTTTGGATTACCGTGTGAAACGGAGGCAAAATCACCATATCCTTCTAAGTGTACCGCAAGCACAGAATTATTTACTTGAAGCGTTGACGACGTGGTTGTAATCCAGGAATTATTAAGAATGCCGGGTGTTCCATCAGTCATATAATAATCACCAATGTACATTTCCTGCTCATCGCCTATTTCCTTGATTACAAGAGATGCATCACCATCATACACAAGTCTGGTTATGGCAGCCTGCGTCCCCGTATCACTAATGACCTTCGTCAACTGGTTCTCCGCATCATACGTGTAGCTGATGATCGTTCCACTGCTCAATGTCCGGCTCGTCATGTTACCATTGGCATCATATTCATAGCTGGTTCCTGCAGAATCCTCGCCAGGCAGATGCGGCCTGTCAGGCAGATTATACGTCAACGTCAAACCATCTCGGAAGGTGATATTGCCTAAGTCATCATAGCTATACGCTTGCTCAAACAACTCATTACTTGAACCTATCTCGCCCAACCGGTTTAAGCTATCATACGCTGGATTTAACCAAATAGAAGCGCTCTGGCTATCATCTTGCCACCAATCCAGATGCCCTACACCATCGAAGTAAAGCGTCAGGTCTTGCAGTTGTTCCAGACCAAGATTAACGGCCGCAACCGCCGCTGGCCAGAATGTAACCGGATCATATCCAATCGTCTGCGTTATCACGCCGCCTAATCCCCAGGTCGTCGGTTGTCCTAACGGATTATAGGTCGCTTTGGCAAGGTATACATCCTGTCCAGCCACACCGACAATCTGATTTGCTATGTTATGAGTATACGTAACAACTTCGCCATCAGGATAGGTCATTGTTTGCAAGCGGCCATATTCATCATAGCTATAGCCGGTTATAAACGTATATCCGTCAATCGTTTTGGTTTCGGTCAATAATCGTCCAAATGTATCATGTTCCCAATTCGTGTGACCAGACCCATCCCACATATCGGTACGCAAACCATCATCATAATCATAACGAACTAGGGCTGTATCTGCGACAGCGGTATCAGTGGGTATCGCATATGTCTTCGTAATCACCTGCCCCAATTCATCGTACCCCAGCGTCGTCGTAATGCCTCGCGCATCCGTTTGCGTGGATAAATTACCTCGTTCATCATACGTATACGCCCACTGTCCCATATCTGGGTCATCCAGAGCTGTCTTTCGACCCAGGCTGTCATAATGGATGGTCGTCGTAATGCCATCAGGCCCCATAATCACCAACGACGGGTTCGTAGTATTATCTCGATATTGGTACGATGTGGTCACGCTTCCTTCCGGTCCCGGCTCAATCACCGTCATCACCCTGCCCAAAGAACCCAGTTCATACACAGTTGTGGATCCAAGTGCATCCGTAACCGTTGTCACTTGCCAACTGGGATAAGCATAATTGGTCATTCCATCCCGTGTCTCTGCATTGATTGGTCGTCCCAACGCATCATACTCAGTCTCCAACTCACGCCGATTTTGCGTGTTAGTATAGGGTAGCGTACTCATTATCAACCGGCCCTGGCTATCTTGTTCATACGCTGTCGTAATGCCGCCGATCTGCACTTCCTCAACCAATTGCCCCAAACCATTATAATCCAGTGTCAGATAATCTGTTTCACCAAACGCATCCACACCAACCGTTAATCCATTAATCGGCTGACCATCAATGTCGTTATACGTATACCCCCACATCTGAGTATCATCATCGCCTTCTATCTCTGTGTTAGATAACCGTCCAAAATCATCATAGGGGGTTTTTGCCCAACCCCTCAAAAAGGTTCAATCCAGCGGTTCAATAAGCGAGATCGGATATAGCTTCAGCTTTTCCACCAGTTCATCAATATCAGGGATTGGAGATAGTTGACGGAAATTGTAACGGCCCTGAAAGTTTACGTGCCGCCAAGCAACCGGCGACACCCGTGCCAATCGTTGCGCTTGCACTCCATCTCCATCGGCCAGTTTTGTTTCCAGAAGCCGCGATAAGATAGTAGCATTGTAGTAAATGATGCAATTAGTGAGAAGCCGACTGCACTCTCCCCAGATTTGTTGGTCTTCCTCAGTACGAAAACGTAACGCGCCAAAATTGGCAAAGGAGACAGCTCGACGAAGCTGGTTATACGCTTCGCTACGACCAAGAGCGCGATGCACATTACGGCGAAGTGCCAGATCATCAATAAAGTAAAGCAGGTAAATCGAGCGCAAAATGTTGTCAAACTCCCACAAGGCACGTTTTGTCCTGTTCTTGCGAGCATAGGAACTGAGTTTGCCCACAATGATAGACTGTGTGGTTGTCTTGAGCGCCAACGACAGGAAAATACGAACCATATTGTCCCATTCACGGATGATGAGTGGCTTCTGTGCTTTGCGGATCGGTTTCAACAGCAGGCTGTCGTCATACTGGCTCGGATGTTTGAAGCCATACAAGCCGGTGCGAACTTTGTCATAGATGTCCTTGTAACGAGGAGCGAATTGATAGCCAAAAACATGCAACAGCGCAAAATTGACGTGATTGGTACCGTGCGTATCGGTTGAATGAATGGTCGGCTGGACGGTTGTTGTGTTGTTGACCAGCAAATCAAACACATAATGGCTTTCATGTTCATGAGCGCCAATCACCTGTGCATTGAGCGGCACATGATTCGCCACCAGCGTGTAGGCGACTATCCCCTTACTCAGACCAAAGTATTTGGAGGAATGGCGGGCATTTATAGTGTGAATCTGCGTTTCAAATTTCTGACCATCACTACTGGAATGCACACTATTAGCGATATTGTACGCATGAAAAATCGGTAGTGCGGCCGTTGCATCGCTGACAACATCATTGACAGCACGCAATGTTTCAAGTCGGAGGTAGTTGTCCGAGTTGCTGGACAATATATTGAAGGAGATGTCGGAGATATTCCCCATACGCCCAATGCCCATATTCGTTCCCCATGCAACCAAGGTGGCGATGAGCGATGCGTCATCCCGTTCCTGTTTGGTATAGCGGGGCAGCACATGTTCAAAGCGATCCAACATGCCCGTTTGTTGATGAACAAATTGGAGGATTGTCTGAATATCCACGTCGGGAATCTGATCAAAGAAAGCGTGGTTGATTGGTTCGGCCGCTCTCGTGTACGGTAGCGACCACCGCCCGCCAGCTTTGCGCTTCACATGTTTGTTTTGGCCTAGCTGAATGCGTTCGTTGACAGCGACAATTTTTTCCTCCAGTTCTGTTTCCAATTCATCGAGTAAGGTCTCAATAGGTGTTTGCAATCTGGCAAGACCTGTTTCCTTTAGTAGGGTCTCTTTGTTTGCCCAGCGTTCCTCATCGAGCAGATCATCATCAAAACTACGAAAACGAACGCTATTACGACAAAAAATGTCGCCAGCAATCAGCGCGTGGCGCAACATGCGGTAAACAAGGAACTCGTAACGATCAACGGCCAGATATTTTGTGCCATCCAGAGCCTTCTTGTAGAGGTAGCGTTTAACGTGATCGGGAACGAACTCCACAGGGAACTTCTCTTCGTCGAGGTGACGCAAAATATGTTTGTCGCCCAATGCCTTTTGAATAAAGCGGATTGCTTTGAGCAATGGTATGTCGGATAATGCTTCAAATGTAAGCGCACGTAATATCGGCCGCAGCCGTCGCTTGAACTCAACATGGCGTTCGTCGAGATACGCCCATTGCCATGCTGTTTCGTCTATGGATGCTTGCTGAATCAATGAATCGGCCAGCTTTTCCAGTTTGTCTTCCGGCACGATGGCAAATGCGTTGGCTTTCACGACGGCAAACGGCGTTTCTGGGGCGATATCGGCCGTTGTGAACAAGCGCAATACCTGCCCCGCTTGGGCAAATCCCTCAACCTGCGCTTGACGGAACGCGGCAATCCGCTCTTTGGCAATCTCTCGCGCCCCTTCATTATATAAATGCACCTGATAGATGAGGCAGTTGAGTAGATTGTCGTGCATTTGATGGTATCGGTGGTGAACAAAGCAGAGCAGGTAGAGGAAAGTTATTTTGCGGTCGAAGCGTTGGAGTTTGTAAACGGAGTAGTAGCCGACCAGCGAAGCGTAATATTTGACACTTTCCTCTGAGATGCTCAGGTATGGCAAAATGCGCTGTGTGATGTCATACAACGTTGCAATTTGCTCGCCGCGCTCAATCTCGCGCCGTATCTCTGTTTCACCAAAATCTTTGGGTTCTCGCTTAATGTGGGTGATTTCGTACAAACCGTGTGGGTTCTTCAGTAACTGCAACAGAGCTTCGGTATCTGCTGATGACAACTGTACCTCGATAATCGCGCCTAATCGTTCCTGTTCTGCTGTTAAAGCGACGCTGATGATATCTTGCAAGACCGAGTAGCCCGGCGCAATGACCTTTTGCTCAGACAGGTAGCGACGTAACTCGCGCAAGATGAAAAGCGGTTTGCTCGAAATGCGAACCGTTTGTGCGGCGCGGAGACGTAATTGTTCTCGCTCTGGTTCCCGGCATAGACGATAACCTGTGAGCTGCAATATGATCTGTTGCTGTTTGAGTCGGGTTGTTCTGCCCGCAAGCGGGATGGGTTGTTGAGCGTTGGCGAAGTAGGTTTGCTGAATCCATTGCACATCATCGGCAACGTCTGCTGGCTCGAACAGAAAAAACTGTGGCACGGCTTTGAAGTAGCCGAGTTGCAAAATGAACAGGATACGCGAACTTATAGTGTGTAGCGTTGAAAGTTCGGTCAACTCTTCGGCAGTTAGTGCAAAAAAATGGGAGCGGTCTTCATCGGTGAATTGGGGACGGCCGTATAGAGCTTCGACTTCGCTGGTACTCAAAATATGCAAACGTCTTGACGGCGTATTGGTATCCTGCTGTTGACTCATATGTTTGGCGGTGCGATTACAATAGAAACAACTGTTTTATTCTTGATGTTGTTGATATATAATCAACTACATACTTATTCAATCATGGGTTGAAATAATAACATCAATAGAGATATTTTGGCAATATGAGCAAAAACCGAAAAATTGTTGGCTACATTCGAGTCAGTACCGAGAAACAAGATTTAGATAAGCAACGATATTTGCTGCTTGAATACGCTCGTGATAAACAACTTCATATCGATGAGTTTGTTGAGATTGAGATGTCATCTCGAAAAAGTAGTGCAGCTCGTCGGATTGATGAACTGCTTGCGAAACTGAAAAAAGGTGATTTGTTACTCGTCGCGGAGTTGAGTCGGTTGGGGAGGGAAATGCTTCAGGTGTTAAATATCATTAATGACCTGAGCGAGAAAGGTGTTGAGATCACCTTTATTCGGCAACCAGAATTATCGACATCTGGTGAGTATGGAAAGTTGCTGCTTGCCATCTACAGTTATTTTGCCGAAGCTGAGCGCACCTTTATTTCTATGCGCGTCAAACAGGGGTTAGCGGCGGCGAAAGCAAAAGGGGTTCAGCTTGGAAGGCCAAAAGGGAGCCGCAACAAACGTCGTGTTCTTGATGAACATCGCCAGACTATTTTGATGTATTTAGAACGCGGGGTTGACTTGGCGAATGTGCGTAAGCTCATCAATCCAGAACTCGAACGCCCCATTTCTTATAACTCGTACAAATATTTTGTGCAGCATGACCCTGTATTGGCTGATGCTTGGCAATCACAGCGGACGTAAGGGAAGAGATAGATGACACCTCAAGTTTATCAATTCAAGGTTTTGTTAGCTGGTATCCAACCACTGATTTGGCGGCGTTTTCGAGTCTATAGCGATGTCACATTTCGCCAACTGCATAACATCGTGCAGATTGTGATGGGTTGGGAGAATTATCATCTCTATCAGTTCTTTTGGAACTACAATCGTTTTACAGAACAACTCATGGGTGCCGGTGATAAGCGTTCATCACATGTTCTCGGCAAGTTTGTCACCCAACCTGGTTCGATACTTGGTTATGAATATGATTTTGGAGACGGTTGGCATCATGAATTGTTACTGGAAAAGGTTCTGACCAGAACTCGTAAGCCTTGTCCCATATGCACTCATGGCCGACGCGCCTGTCCACCTGAAGATTGTGGAGGTGTTTGGGGTTACATGGAGATGTCCAAGGCAATGAAAGCGAAACGTGGCTCCCGTTATCGCGAGTATAAAGAATGGCTTGGTGGTTATTATGATGTAAATGCGTTTGACTTAGCTGAAGTTAATGAACAGTTGGCCGATTCCAAATTGTGGCAATAGTGGCTCAACCCGATTCTGGATTGAACCTTTTTGAGGGGTTGGGCAAAAACCCCCCCCAAAGGAAAATCTGGATGTCATTATTCTTGCTAATCAAAGCTGGTGTGCGGGGAGTTTAGCATGGGAAATTCATGACCTGCTTATGAATAACAGTTCTGCAATCAGTAGGTGACCGCTCTTAGTGTCCGCATCCGGCGCAATCAAAAAGGTTGATAGTGATTGGCGGACGGTTTTCCTGAATATGGTATACCATTTTGCAACCAATAAATTGAGGACATGTGACTGACATCATTTTGCAAACCAAACTCTATATTCCGCCTGCCCGGCCCAGCTTCATTCCCCGCCCCCACCTCATCGCCAAACTCAAGGCCGGATTGGCCGGCAAGCTGACCCTCGTCTCCGCCCCGGCCGGGTTTGGCAAGACGACGTTGGTGAGCGAATGGATTGCGGACTGTGAACGGCCGTTTCCCCTCCCACGCTCTAGCCCAACCACCCCCCTTTCCATTATAATGTCCTCATGAATGAGGCCATGTCTGACGACTTGTTGCAAACGAAATTGTATGTGCCAAAGCGACCAGGGATCGCCAACAGCACGTCCCTCGTCCCCCGCCCCCATCTCATCGAAAAGCTCAACCAGGGACTGCAACAAGGTTGCAAACTCACCCTCGTCTCGGCCCCGGCCGGCTACGGCAAAACAACGCTGGTTGCGTCTCATATCGCTGGTAGGGAACATGCTGTCGCCTGGCTTTCCCTGGATACAGATGACAATCGAGAAGAGCGTTTCCTCCACTATCTACTCGCAGCCCTACAAAAGACAGCCCCGGCCGTCGGGGTTGAGGCCGCCCAATTGCTGACATCTCAGCAAGCGTCACCTGAAACAGTCCTGACCAGTCTCATCAACGACCTGGATACGGCCGGCAGGGAGATTTCCCTGGTTTTGGACGACTACCACATCATCCACAGCCAGGCAGTACACTCAGCAGTGGCTTTCTTGCTCGATCATTGTCCTGGAACCTTCCATTTGGCAATCGTCAGCCGTTCTGACCCCCCGCTTCCTTTAGCCCGGCTGCGCGCCCGCGGCCAGATGGCTGAACTCCGGGCCGCCGATCTTCACTTTACCGAGACCGAGACAGCGCAATTCCTAAATGACGTCATGGGTCTGCGCCTGGACGCCGGATCGGTCTCGGCGCTCGCAGCGCGTACGGAAGGGTGGATTGCCAGCCTGCAAATGGCAGCCCTCTCCATGCGCAATCGTGAAGATGTAAGCGGATTCATTGAGGAGTTCTCAGGGACAAACCGCTATATCCTGGACTACCTCCTGGAAGAGGTCATGGTTAACCAGCCTCCGGGAATCATGCAGTTTCTTCTGTCCACCTCTATATTAAGGCGGCTGACTGCACCGCTGTGCGACGCGGTTTTGGCAGACGACACGCCATCGCCCGGCTCGGAATTGCGCTTCGTAGGTCAATCAGCCCCCACCCTGAAGTACCTGGAAGAGACAAATCTCTTTCTGCTGCCGCTGGATGATGCGCGTATCTGGTACCGTTATCACCACCTGTTTGCCGATATGCTCCACGCCCGGCTGCAGCAGGCTCAGCCCGATTTGATCCCCTTGCTGCATATGCGGGCTTCCACCTGGTTAAAGCAGAATGGACTGATTACTGAAGCAATTCATCATCTCTTCGCTGCCGGTGAGATTGACCAGGCGGCAGACTCGATCGAACAATTCGGCCCCGCCAATTTGGCAGACGGCGATCCCTCGGTTTTGCAGATGGCAGATCGCCTTCCACGAGAAGCACTCCTGGCTCGCCCCAAAATTGGACTCCACCAGGCCTGGCATCTCATTATTCGGGGGCGCATCGAGGAGGCGCTGCCGCTGTTGAATGATATGGCGCAAAAAGTCGCTGGCGCCGATGCCCAATCCGAACCAGGATGGATGCAGACAATTATCTCGTTGGCTCTGGCTTTTCTTTATCCAGGAGGAGACCCCCCTGAACCTGACCTTCTCCCCGATTACCAGTTATTGGATGAGATACCTGCCGACGAGCGGATATTGCGTAACGCAGCAGATTTCCTTTACGCGATGACCCTGAGCCGACGCGGGGAACTGGATCGCGCTGTAGCGGTCTCCGTCAAGAGCATCCAGCGAGAAAAGAGATTTCAGGGGGCGCAGATGATTCCCACACTGGCTCCTTTCCTGACTCGTATCTATCTGATGAACGGCCGTTTACACGCCGCCGCCGCGCTGTGTCGCGAATTTTTGGACCCCATCAAGAAAAGAGGCATCCGGTTTATCCATACGTCCGGAAGCATGAAGATCGACCTGGGGGAAGCAATGTACGAATGGAATTTTCTGGAAGAGGCGGAGCGATATATCCGAGACGGTCTTGAAGACAATGAACCCTGGCAGAATATCATGACGGATGGGTTCGGACTGGCAGCCCTGATACGTGTTCTTCAGGCAAAAGGGGATTATGCCGGGGCAATGCAGGTCGTAGAAAAATTTGAAACAAGAATGATGACCCATTCTCGGCCGCGGGAATTCGATGAGGATTTACACACCCTGAGAATTCGTGTCCTGTTAGCCAGCGGGGATATTCAGACCCCTTCCCAATGGGCAAACCAGATATTACCTGGCACGGATTTCGCGCTCCAGATGGAACATTACCGGCTCACCCTGGCCCGCATCCGCCTGGCGCAAGGCCGATACGTTGAAGTCGAAAATTTACTCGCCGGGACAACGCCCCCGGTAGGAATTGGCAGCCAAATAGCCAGACAATTGGCATCCAATTTACTGATGACTGTGGCTATCGCCAGACAGCAACGGCTGCCGGAGGCCCTTGAACTGCTTGAATCCTGTCTTGCGCTGGCCGAACCGGAAGGATATATCCGGGTCTTTTTAGATGCTGGAGAACCGGTTTGGGAACTGCTGACGACCTATCTACGCTCCCAGACATTAGATCACAAACTTTACGCGCAGAAGGTACTGGATGCGTTTTCCGCAGCAGGCGTTCCCGAGACGCAGCCAGGCGGGTTGATTGAACCACTTACAAAGCGCGAGTTGGAAGTTCTCCAGCTTATCGCCCTGGGTAAAACCAACAAGGAGATTGCCCGGCAGCTTGTTATCGCTCCAGGCACGGTTAAAGCGCATACAGCCAGTATTTACCGTAAACTGGATGTCGCCAACCGGACAGAAGCAGTCGCACACGCCAGACAGCTTGGTATCCTTCCCTAACTCCCCATCCATTTTGTAAATAAGCGAGTTCGGACGTAAACGAGTTTGCGCCGATACCTTGCAAATAAACCCCAAATATCCCTTTTGGCAGATGTGGGATTCCTCCCTGCATGATAAGTTACAGCTAGATACGCATTATGAGGGCTGCTATGACAGAATATGTCGAGATCAAAATCAAGGGTCATCTGGATCACCAATGGTCAGATTGGTTTGCCGGCTTGAAACTGACGCATCTGGCAGGAAAGGAGACACTGCTTTCCGGCTCGCTGCCCGATCAGGCTGCCCTTCATGGGCTGCTCGAACGCATCCGCGATCTCAATCTGAAGTTGATCTCAGTTTCCTGTGACAGCCCATCTACCTATTTTGAATAAAGGGGAATATCATGACAGCGATTAAGAATTTTATCAAGAGTCACCCGGTGTTAACCTACTTTGCCCTGACATTCATCTTCACCTGGGGCTGCATGGCGTTAGCGGTCTATCCAGGCGGATTTCCGATCACAGAAGAGCAGTTTGAGGCAGCTGGAGCGCTTGTGTATGTGGCGATGCTCGTTGGCCCCAGTGGAGCCAGCCTCCTTTTGGTCGGTCTCCTCGATGGCCGGGCAGGGTTTCGCAAGCTGCTCTCCCACCTGATCCGGTGGCGGGTGGGCGCTCGTTGGTATGTCGCTGCGTTGTTGACCGCGCCGCTTATGATTACCACAATACTCTTTGGACTCTCGCTTATCTCATCTGAATTCCAACCGGCTATAGTCACATCTGATGGTAAACTTGCCGTTGTGCTGTCTTCTATTGCGGTGGGGCTTGCCGTTGGTCTCTTCGAAGAGCTTGGCTGGACGGGGTTCGCTGTGCCCAGGCTGAAGCAGCGTTTTGGCGTTATGGCTACCGGGCTTATCGTAGGTATTGCGTGGGGTGCCTGGCACTTCCCGCCATTTTGGGAAAGTGACACTTTCTCTGCCACACTGCCGCTGGTGCTGCTGCTCGCACAACTTTTCTCCTGGCTGCCGCCTTATCGGATACTTATGGTGTGGGTCTACGACCGGACAGAGAGCCTGCTCATGTCCATCCTCATGCACGCCAGCCTGATGGCCAGCTTGAATGCCCTTGTCCCTACGGAACTATCGGGAAGAACCCTCTTGACCTGGATATTGGCGTGGGCTGCCGCGCTGTGGGTCATCGTTGCGGCAGGCGCTATGTTCAGCCGGGGCCAGCTCTCTCGTCAACCAACTCAGAGGCGAATGGCGTAACGGCTGCCAACCGATGATGATACAGGGGCATAGATTTTCTGGCCTAACGTTCAACCTATCGTCTATAATCTCCATATGTCTGGAGACTTACTGCAAACCAAACTTTACATCCCACCTATACGGCCTTCTCTCGTCCCCCGCCCCCATCTCATCGCCAAACTCAAGGCCGGATTGGCCGGCAAGCTGACCCTCGTCTCAGCCCCTGCCGGGTTTGGCAAGACGACGCTGGTCAGTGAATGGATTGCGGACTGTGAACGGCCGTTTGCCTGGCTCTCCTTAGACGAAAGAGACAGTGACCTCACCCATTTCCTTACTTACCTCATCGCAGCGATACAAACGATCGCACCAACGGCCGGGGAACGCACAGCGGCGCTGCTGGCGTCCCCGAATTTGCCGCCGACCGATGCCGTTTTGACGGCCCTCCTGAATGAAATGTCTGCCGTGCCGCAGGAAATGGCTCTGGTGCTGGACGATTACCACGTAGTAGATGCCCGGCCAATTGATGCCGCGCTCACCTTTCTGCTTGATCACCTGCCGCCGCAGCTGCATTTGGTCATCACCACGCGCGAAGACCCGAATCTGCCGCTGTCCCGGCTGCGGGTTCGCGGCCAATTGACGGAGATTCGGGCGGCTGATTTGCGTTTTACGCTGGCGGAAACGGCCGTGTTTCTGCACCAAGTGACCGGTCTGGAACTGTCCCCCGCAGAAATAGCTGCTCTGGAAACGCGCACCGAAGGCTGGATCGCCGGGCTTCAGTTGGCTGCGCTCTCTATGCAAGGGCGCGGAGACGTACACAGCTTTATCGAAGCATTTGCCGGTGACAACCGGTTTATCGTGGATTATCTCGTTGACGAAGTCTTACAGCGCCAGCCCCAACATATTCAGCGTTTCTTGCTTCAAACCGCCATCCTCAACCGGCTGAATGGCTCTCTGTGTACGGCCGTTACCCATCAAGAAGCGAGCAGCGACCTGCTGGAAGAGTTAGAGCGCAGCAATCTGTTCGTCATCCCGTTAGATGACCGGCGTCAATGGTACCGTTATCACCACCTCTTTGCCGACGTGCTTCAAGCCCGTTTAATGAAGGAACGACCCGAAGAACTGCCCGGTCTGCACCAGCGAGCCAGTGCGTGGTACGAGCAGAACGATTTCACGGCCGACGCCGTCCAACATGCCCTCGCAGCCCAGGATTTTGAAGGCGCAGCCCGAATGATCGAGCTGGCCTGGGCCGAAATGGATAGAAGCCGCCAATCTGCCATCTGGCTGCGCTGGGCAAAAAAGCTGCCAGATGAACTGATTCGCGTCCGGCCGGTACTCAGCGTTGGCTGCGCCTGGGCCTTTCTGGACGCGGGTGAGCTTGAGGCAGCCGAGGGACGCTTACGCGATGCCGAACAATGCCTGGAAGCGCCGGCCGGGTGGGTCATCGCCGACGAAGAAGAGTTTGAATATCTGCCGGGGAGCATCGCCTCTGCCCGCACTTACCACGCGCTGGCCCTCGGCGATATGCCCGGTACTGTGAGCTATGCCCGGCAGGCGCTTGGCCTTTTGCCGAAAGAAGAACATCTGCGCCGGGGAACCCCGGCGGCGCTCTTGGGGCTTGCCTTTTGGGCCGAAGGCAATCTGATTGAAGCCAAACAAGCCTTTGCCGAGGCCATGACCAGCTACCAAAAGGCCGGGAATATTCTTTTTGTCATTACCGGCGCTTATGTTCTGGCGGAGATGGCGCTGGCGCAGGGCCATCTCCGCGAAGCAATTAAGATATGTGAAGAGGCATTACAGCTTGCCCAGGCGCATGGCGAAATTGCCATGCGGGGAGCCGCCGATCTGTATACGGAATTGAGCGAGCTGCACTTTGAGCAGAATAATCTGGCAGCGGCCAAAGAAAATTTGCGGCAAAGCAAGGCATTGGGGGAAGAGACACCGCTGCCGCGCTGGCGGTATCGCTGGCATCTGGCTCAGGCTCACATACAGGAGGCGGCGGGGAATCTGGGCGATGCGCTTGATTCTCTCAATGAGGCGGAGCGGCATTATGTCAGAGGTCCTGTGCCTGATGTACGCTCTGTGGCCGCGTTGCAGGCGCGAATTTGGGTAAGGCAAGGTCGGTTGAGCGAAGCCCAGCAGTGGGTGACCGACCAAGGCCTGTCCGATGGCGATGACCTCAGCTATCTACGTGAGTTTGATCACATTACCCTGGCCAGGATATTAATTGCCCGGTACAGGCATGATGGAACGGAACGCACCATTCGGGAAGCAATGGCGCTGCTGGAACGGCTTCTTCCGGCGGCCAAAGCGGCGGGGCGGACGAGGAGCGTACTCGAAATCTTGACCCTGCAAGCCCTGGCCCATGAGGCGAAAGGCGACACACCTGCTGCATTTGAGCGGCTGGAGAAAGCGCTGGCCCTTGCTGAACCGGAAGGCTTTGTGCGTCTCTTTGTTGGTGAAGGCGCGCCGATGGAAAAGCTGCTAACTAAGATGCAGGATGAATATGGCCTGAGTGAAACCGAAGGAATGAAAGGGTATATCCCAAAGCTGCACGCCGCTTTTAGCCAACAAAACGATTTTCTTCCCGCATCCCGTACCCCTCAGCCTTTGTTCGAGCCATTGAGTGAGCGGGAACTGGAAGTGCTTCAATTGGTGGCCCAAGGTTTCTCCAATCGTGAGATTGCCGAGCGGCTGTTTCTCGCTTTGCCTACGGTGAAAGGGCACAACCGGAATATCTACAGCAAGTTACAGGTTAACAGACGCACTGAAGCAGTGGCACGGGCGCGTGAGCTGGGGATTTTGTAGAAAGTTACGGCCGTTTCCCCTCACACCACCCATTCACCCCAAACATTTACACCTCCCCAAACAATACCATCAACCATACTTTCGTATCTGTACGGCAATACCGTTTTGCCGGTATGCTCGGACGACATTGAACGAGCGGCACGGCTAAATGATGACCGGCCACAAAAGGTAAAAAACATGGCAAACAAACCCAACGCCCCAACAGATAAAAATCCACCCATGGTCTATCGAATCAGGCTAAAGGGGTATCTGGATTCTCAATGGACAGCGTGGTTTGAAGGCGTGACCATCGCCCAGACAGACAACGGCGAGACCGTGTTAACCGGTCCGGTAAGCGATCAGGCCGCGTTGTATGGCTTGCTGAGAAAAGTGCGTGATTTGGGTCTGCCGTTGCTTGCCGTTAATCAAGTGGAAGTTGGACAGTGAATGGCAACAAGCCGCTTGTCAATGAATCTTATCCATTTTTTTGACACAAGGAGAATAAAAATGAACACAGAGAAAAAAATTGCAAGAATGACAGGCGTCTTTTATCTCATCATCTTTTTTGCCAACATCTTCGCCTACTTTTTCGTAAGTCAAAGTCTGAGTGTGCCCGGCGATGCCGCGGCGACGGCCAATAACATTATGGCGGCGGAGTCGCTGTATCGGGGCGGGGTTGTCAGTTATTTGATTGTCTTTTTGAGCGAAATTGGTGCAACCATTTTGCTTTACAAACTGTTCAAACCGGTCAACAAGACGCTGGCGATGATGATGATGGCGACTCGGCTGATGCAAGCGGCCGTTCACGCCGTCAATCTGCTTAACTTCATCTTTCCCCTGCTGCTGTTAAGCGGTGCAGATTACCTGACTGTATTTGCCCCAGCCCAGCTACAGGCAGCAACACTGCTCTTCCTCGACGCCCATTATTATGGCGTCCTGATTTCAGAGGCGTTCTTTGCCCCAAGTCTCCTGCTGCTGGGCTATCTAGTTTACAAGTCGGCGTTGTTTCCCGGTATTCTTGGTATTCTTCTGGCAATTGCCGGGGCGTTTTACGCGCTGGACAGCTTTGGCATTTTCTTGATGCCGCAACACAAGGCGTTTATTGCCAATGTTATGTTTGCGCCAGCCATCATTGCAGAATTGTCGTTCACGTTGTGGCTGCTGGTAAAGGGCGTCAGGACGCCAAAGCTGGAAAGCCGCAAGGCCATCGCCGCGGCGTAAGTCAACGGGGCGATGATTCAAAATGTGGCCAGCGCCCGGCAAATTGACCGGGCGCTGGTCTGCGAAAGCGAGAAGAAAGCTGATGAAAGCAATTGTATTCAAAAAGTATGGTTCGCCTGATGATCTCCAGTTAATGGCGGTGGCAAAGCCGACCCCTGAGGCGGATGAGGTATTGGTAAAGGTTGAAGCAACGGCCGTTAACCAGGCCGACAATCATCTCTTGAGCGGAATGCTGCGCTTTAGCACGGGACTGCTGAAACCAAAACAGCAGATACTTGGCTCAGACATTGCCGGACGGGTGGAAGCGGTTGGCTCAAACGTCACTCAATTTCAAGTGGGCGATGCAGTATTTGGCGATCTTTCGGGATATGGTCGGGGTGGTTTCGCGGCGTATGTGGCTGTCCCTGAATCGGCGTTGGCGCTGAAGCCGGCCAATATATCCTTTGCTGAAGCGGCAGCTGTACCGATGACGGCCGTTACCGCCTTGCAAGGTCTGCGCGATAAAGGGCAAATTCAACCGGGGCAGCAGGTATTGATCAACGGCGCATCTGGTGGGGTGGGGACGTTTGCGGTGCAGATTGCCAGGGCATTGGGAGGTGAGGTAACGGCCGTTGTCAGTGCCCGCAATATAGAAATGGTTCGCACCATCGGAGCCAATCACGTCATTGATTACACTCAGGAAGATTTCACCCAAACTGGGCAGCAGTATGACCTGATCTTTGATACAGTAGGCAATCATTCGGTTAGAGCGTATAAACGAGCCTTGAAGGCAAACGGCCGTTTTGTAACCTGTGCCTTTCTGCCGGCCCTGCTGCTCCTCGCCCCCTGGTTCTCCTGGAGAGAAGGGAAAACAATGGTCAATATGATGGCGAAACCAAACCAAAATGATTTGGTTTTTATGACCGGGCTGCTTGAAGCGGGCAAAGTCATCCCGGTGATAGACCGGTGTTATTCGCTAAAGGATACGGCCGATGCGCTCAGGTATCTTGGCGAAGGGCACGCCCGGGGAAAAGTCATCATTACCGGCTAAAAGGCGCATTCTTTTGCAATTTCTTAACTGTTCAGCAAAGCTTCGCCTCAAACCGATAAATGAGGCACTGATTTTCACAGATTAACACAGATAAAAAATCTAGTACCCCGACACTTTATCTGCAAAAAGAATTTGGACACAGATGCACACAGAAAAACACGGATAAACCAGCTAAAATATCTGTGTCCCAAAAAATTTGCTCTGTTTGTAAAGAATTTTTGCTAACAAACGTTTAGGAGACAATCTCATGACTTATTTCATTTGTACAACCTGCGGCGTTCAATTTGCCGCCACCGAAACCGCTCCGGCGCACTGTCCCATTTGCGAGGATGAACGGCAGTATGTCGGTTGGCAGGGCCAGCAGTGGACGACCCTGGGTGATTTACAAGCTGAGCATCACAACGTCATCAAAACAGTTGAGCCTCGTTTAACCGGCATTGGGAGCCAGCCCAATTTTGCTATTGGGCAGCGGGCGCTGTTGGTGCAAACGCCAGAAGGCAACCTGTTATGGGATTGCATCAGTCTGATTGACGAGCCGACGATTACGGCCGTGAACGCGCTGGGAGGGATTCGAGCTATCGCCATCTCCCACCCCCACTTTTATTCCTCCGTGGTTGAATGGAGCCGCGCTTTTGACGCCCCCATTTACTTGCACGCCGCCAATCGGCAGTGGGTGATGCGGCCTGATGAGGCCATCACCTTTTGGGAAGGGGAAACGAAACAGTTGTGGGCCGGGATGACCCTGATTCGCGGAGGCGGTCATTTTGAGGGCAGTACGATTTTGCACTGGCCTGCCGGTGCAGATGGAAAAGGCATACTCCTCACTGGCGATACGATACAGGTTGTGTCCGACCGACGTTTTGTGAGTTTCATGTACAGTTATCCGAACCTTATTCCCTTGCCAGCGCGTGAAGTGCGCCGCATTGTAGCAACTGTAGCCCCCTATGCTTACGACCGGATTTATGGCGCTTGGTGGGATCGGGTGGTCAGAGGGGGAGCGAAAACGGCCGTTTCTCGTTCCGCCGACCGTTATATTCAGGCATTGCAAGGGGACATCTGAGGAAACAACCACCAGTTCTCGTTTAAATCGAAGCAGAGGTGAATCATGACCCTTTTTATCACAGGAGTAACAGACCAGAAGCCAGAAAAAGGCATGGATCTCACTGTTTGCTGATGACAAGTTGGGTCCTCTGCGCGAGGATACTATAATCTCCGTATGTCTGGCGACTTACTGCAAACCAAACTTTACATACCAAAGCGACCAGGGGGCGCCAACGGCACGTCCCCCGCCCCCATCTCATCGCCAAACTCAAGGCCGGATTGGCCGGCAAGCTGACCTTCGTCTCGGCCCCGGCCGGGTTTGGCAAGACGACGCTGATAACTGAATGGTTATCGCAGCTCGACCGTCCTGTTGCGTGGGTCTCTTTGGATGAAGATGACAGCGACCCGCATCAGTTTTTCAAGTAGATTGCCGCAG
>JANTHP010000024.1 GCA_024762395.1 Anaerolineae bacterium
GTCTCCGCGCCATCTCGCCCCGCTCCGGCGGAAATGCGCGTCCGGGGCGAGATGGGCGGGATAGAGACCGTCTGTTTAGCCGCGATTATGGCCCGCCTATCCCGCCCCTACCAGTGTAAATTTTCAGAATTGGAATTGCTGTTGTCAACCCTTGCCGCGAGGGGGGCGGGTGTTACAATCAGTTTACTGCGATAGTATTGTTCAACTTATTAACACAGTAGCTGCTCAGCCGAACATCTGGCTAGCTAAAACGCTGATAGCTAAAACACTGACAGCCTGAAAACAGAAATTATGTCTTGGATTATTATTCTTAAATTGTTAGTTGTCGCTGCCGCCCTGGTGATGTTTGTGCGGCGGCCAAGTTTGGTATGGGGCGTGGGGCTGTTGTCAGTAACAACGGCCGTTCTCCTCGACACTTTTCTGGGAACCTTTGGCCGGGAGGAACTGCTGGCCGAGTTCGGTTTCTTCTTCTACATTATCAGCGGCGCATTATTTGCCGGAGCAACCGTGTGGGTCTGGGGCCTGCTGCGACCGGTGGTAGAAACGGCCGTTCCCACCGCCAACACCGAGCAAATCATCGAAAACAAACCCACTCGCGGCCCCGCCTTCGACCAACAAATGCTCTACGACGAAATTCGCAGCCGGTTAGGCCGGGAAGACATTCTTGACCTCATTTTTGACCTGGGATTAAACGAAAATGATGTCATGCCCCTGGATCAAGATACAAACCAACTCGTCTTAAACATCATGGATCGCGCCGCCGCAAACGGACAAAGCGGCGCGCTGGCTCTGGCGGTTGAACGCATCCTCACCCCGCCGCCGCCCGAAAACCTGCCCCGCCTGGAAAAAATTGACAGCGATTCCCCGGCCACCATTTTGCGCCATTACCTGTTGGCCCATTATGATTTAACCCAATTGCAAAATATTGCCGCCGCTTTACATATTGATTGGGAGCGGTTGGCTGCCGGCAGCAAGCAAACCAAAGTCCGCAGCCTGTTACTTTACCTTTACCGGCGCAATCAGGTTGGCGAATTAATTGACCAACTGCGCCGCCTTGCCGGAATTTCGGCAGATACATGAAACACGAGGGCGTAATGGTTCGAAAAGCTGCGGCCGTCATCATCTTATTTCTATTGACAACGAGTTCAGTTTGGGCGCAAGGGGAGGTTGACTCTTTGCGCTTACGCCTGAGTCGGGATTTTGGGTTTGGGATGGGCGCCAACATTCAGGGAACCTTCTCATATCGTGTCACTGGCCCCGACAATTTGGAGCGCGTTATCTTTTTGTTGGATGGCGAGAAAATCGGCGAAGATACGGAAGCGCCATTCAGGCTGCAATTCCGAACCGAAACGTACTCCCTGGGCGTCCATACGATGAGCGCAGAAGGAGAGACAAGCGACGGCCGTACCCTGACCTCCAATACCATCCAACGCCAATTCGTCTCCGGCAGCGACTCAACCAAGGCCTCGTTGTGGATCATCATCCCTGTCCTCGTCTTATCAATTGGCGGCGGCGCGATTTCCGCCTGGATTGCTAACCGCAATCGCAGCGATAAAGATCAACCGGCCGTCACCGGGCCGTTTGGCGGGACGATTTGCCCCAAATGCGGCCGTCCCTTCGCCATGCACATTTGGGGGCCAAATATCGCCATCGGTAAATTTGACCGCTGTCCGCACTGTGGCAAATGGAGCGTCGTCCGCCGCGTACCCCCTGACGCCCTGTACAGCGCCGCCGAAGCCCTCAAAGAAGAACCACCTGAATCAGCCGCTCCCGCACTTTCAGAAGAAGAACGCCTGCGGCAACAACTAGACGATTCTCGATTCGACGAATAAGGCCGTTGGAGAAGTCAAAATAGGAGGTAGCTCCTCCATCCTAGCTCCAAAATCCCATTTACATTACCCCTTGAACCTTTTATGCTGTAGACAGTAAAGGAAATGCTAAACAGTAAAGGATTCAATTACTCGTATAGGTACCAAATTTAACTCATTTTCCTCCTCCTTCTTGCTAAAAGCTCCGGGCTTCCCCACCCCGGAGCTTTTGTTTTTTGGCCTTTCGGATTTTATGAGAACCGTAATGCGTAATGCGTAATGCGTAACGAACTTCCGGTTACGCATTACGCATTTCAACCAATCTGCCCCCATTAGCCCCTCCTCCTTCTTAATAAATAGGACACGGATGACGCTGATAAACACGGATAAAGATCTGTGTTATCCGTGAAATCCGTATCCATTTTCATTCTTCGTGGTGCGCTGTAGCGCGTGGTGTCTCCTCTCAGATCACAAATCCAACCTTAAAAGATTAAATTGCGCCTTCACATCATGGCGGCTTTCGTGTATACTGATGGCTAATTGTGGTGAAAAGTGGTAGGAAGTGGGGCAAAAACACTAAAAACACCCTAAAACAAAGACGAAATGGGGTATTTGGAACGAATGTTCTATTATTTTCAAGGGAAATGCCCGCAAGCTAAATACCAACTACCAGCGACCAACTACCAGCGACCAACTACCGGTGACCAACAATGTTTTTAGGCGAATTTACACACACCATTGACAACAAAGGGCGGTTGACAATCCCGGCGAAGTTTCGCGGATTATTGGCAGCCGGGTTAGTGGTGACGCGCGGTCTGGACCAGAATTTGATGCTCTACCCTCTGGACGAGTGGGAAAAACTGGCGCAAAGCATTTCGGAACGGCCGTTATCCGATAAAGATATGCGTGATTTTCGGCGCCGCGTATTTTCGGGCGCTGCCGATCTAACCCCCGACCGGCAGGGGCGGATTTTGCTGCCCCAATATCTGCGCGATTTTGCCGGTATTGACAGCGAAGTTGTCATTAACGGCATGTTTAACTACCTGGAAATCTGGAGCAGCGAAGCCTGGCAGACCGTCCGCGAATCCATCGAAGACGACAGCGCCGCCGCCCGCTGGGAGGATTTGGGAATCTAAGGCGTCAAACGTGATGCGTCATGCGTCATGCGTGGTGCGTCAAATTGTTCCTGACGAACGACGCAAGACGCATGATGAATGAACACATCCCTGTTCTCTACCACGAAGTTTTGGAATACCTGCGGCCCCAGCCAGACGGCCGTTATCTGGACGCAACATTAGGCGCAGGCGGACACACTGCCGGCATTTTAGAAGCATCCGCGCCCACCGGGCGCGTTTTGGGCTTTGACCGCGACCCGGAAGCGATTACATTTGCCCGACGACGATTAGCGCAGTACATCGACCGCGTTGCCTTCGTCAATGCCAGCTATGTGGAGATGTCCCGGTTAGCTCCGGCCAACGGATTCGGTCAACTGGATGGCGTTTTGCTCGATTTGGGCCTGTCATCCCGCCAGCTAAGCGATGCTGAGCGCGGCTTTTCCTTCATGAAGGACGGCCCGCTCGATATGCGGTTTGACCCCACGCAAGGGGAAACGGCCGCCGACCTGATTAATAATTTATCCGAAACGGAACTGGTAGACATCTTCTGGAAATACGGCGAAGAGCGGCGCAGCCGCCGGTTGGCGCGAGCCATTGTAAACAATCGGCCGTTTTACACCACCCGCCAACTGGCCGAACTGGTTGCCGCCCAGGTTAAAGGACGCGAGCGCATCCATCCGGCCACGCGCATCTTTCAGGCGCTGCGGATTGCCGTAAATCGGGAATTGGAAGCAGTAGAAACGGGTATCCCGGCGGCGATTGATTTGTTGAAACCAAACGGCCGTATCGCCGTCATCAGCTTTCATTCATTGGAAGACCGGTTTGTCAAACGCCTGTTCCGCCGCCTCAGCCAAAGCTGCACCTGCCCGCCGCAGCAGCCAATTTGCACCTGTGGCGGTCAGGCAACCTTAAAATTGATTACCAGAAAAGCGGTCAAGGCAACGGCCGTTGAGATTGAGCAAAACCCACGCAGCCGCAGTGCAAGATTGCGCGTGGCCGAAAAACTGTAGAACGATTTGGTAAATCGTTCACGAAAACGACATGACCATGACCATCCGGCGCAAACGCGACCAATTCAAACAGCTCAAACAGCTCACCGAGGCGCAGGCCGTCCTGGGATGGGGCGTTATTTTGCTGTTAGCTGCGCTGTTGGGCGCCATATACCTCAATCAAACCAGCAAAATTGCGGCCGTTGGCCGCCGCGTGCAGGCTTTGCAAGAAGATTTAGAGGATTTGAAGCGGGAAAACGGCACGCTGGAACGCCAAATCGCCGAGGCGCAGTCATTGGAGCGATTACAGCAAGAAGCGCTGCGGCTGGGATTCAAACAAGCCCGCCCCGACGATATTGAATACATCATCGTGCCTGATTATCCGGTGGCAACGGCCGTATCCCCCTCCCCGCCTGAACCGCCCCTGGCCGCACCGCCGGAAACGATAAGCGAAGTCATATGGCTGGCCTTACAAAAAAGCGTCAGCCGATTGGTGTATGGAGAAGCCAGTGAACAATAAGCAAGCGCTCAACCTTAGCCAACTACGTAGATTGTGGCTCGTCCTGACATTCGTCATTATTGCCGCCATCGTCATTGTCGGCCGTTTGATGGCTTTTCAGGTCTTCCAGGTCGCTCCCTGGCCTGAATGGATTGGCGGCGAACACACCGTCATCGCCCAGCCGGAGCGGGGCACGATTTATGACCGCAACGGGGCGATTTTGGCGGCCAATGGCGTGGATTACCAGGTTTCCGTCGCTCCCAACATGGTCACCGAACCGGAAGAACTATCCACCGCGCTGGCGCCCATCTTGCAGCAGTCGCGTTACGATCTGTTGGATGCGTTTGAGCAAGAGCGCCAATTTGTGATGTTAGACGGCCGTGTTACCGCCCCGGTTGCCGCCGCCATTGACAATTTACCCTATTATGGCATCCAATTAGACCCGATCCCGCGCCGCTTTTACCCGCAGGGCAAAATGTTATGCCATACATTGGGTTACGTAGATTTTAACGGCGACGGTGGCGGCGGTCTGGAAGGCCAATACCAGCAAGAATTAGCCGGCGAAGCGGCCAGCGCCTCATTAAACGATTCTCCCCTAACCGTGCAAGAAAGCGTCATCGCCCGCGAAGGCTCCGATTTGACACTGACGATTGATCGCTCCGTGCAAAGCCTTGTCGAACATCATTTAACGCAGGCCCTGGACACGTATGGCGCAGTTAGCGGCGAAATCATCGTGATGGACCCGCGAACCGGCGCGATTTTGGCGATGGCCGCCTCGCCTTGCTACGATCCCTACGCTTATTACGACACCGAAGACGAATCTCTATTTCTGAATCCTTTTGTTACCCGCCAGTATGAGCCGGGGTCGGTGATGAAGCTGTTAACGATGGCCGCCGCGATTGATTCGGGCACGGTGACGCCGCAGACGACGTATTATGATGCCGGCGTTTTGGAAGTGGGCGGCCATCTGACTTATAACTGGGATTTAAGCGCGCCGGGCACAACGGATATGACGACGCTTTTGGCGCGTTCGCTCAACGTTGGCGCGGCGACGATTGCCACCTGGATGGGGGCTGACACTTTTTACAGCTACATGCAGCGTTTTGGCTTTGGCCGTCCCACCGGGATTGATGTGATGTCTGAAGCCAGCGGCTTGATGCCTTTGCCCGGCTCTGAATTGTGGACGGAGTCGTTTTTGGCGACGAATGCGTATGGGCAGGCATTGGCTGTAACGCCGATCCAGATGATTACGGCCGTTTCCGCATTAGCTAACGATGGCGACATCATGCAGCCTTACCTGGTAGAGAAAATCGGCAGCGGGGACGATGCTTTTATCCACACCCCCACCATTCTCAGCCGCCCCATCAGCGCCGAGACGGCGCGACAGGTCACTTCCATGGCGGTAACGGCCGTTGCCCGCGAAGTGCCGCAAGCCCTGGTAGACGACTACACCGTCGCCGGTAAAACCGGAACCGCCCAAATCGCCGAAAACGGCGTCTATCTGCAAGACGACGTGATTGGCTCCTTCATCGGCTGGCTGCCCGCCGATTCGCCCGAAATCATCGTCCTGGTCAAACTAGACCGCCCAGAGACGCCCTGGGGTTCCTACACCGCCGCCCCCGCCTTCTCTGATCTTGTTTCCGAATTAGTCGTCCTGCTCGACATCCCGCCCGACAACGTCCGCTTGCAAGCTGATGTTATTGCGGCCAGAGGAAATTAAAGAGGACTGAGGGATGAGGGATGAGGGATGAGGGATGATTGAGCGATTTGAGGATTTGATTGCCTGGCAGAAGGCCAGAGTTTTGACGAAGGAGATTTATGGCGTGACGCAAAACGGCCGTTTTGCTAAGGATTACGGCTTGAGCAAACAGATACAAAGAGCGGCCGTTTCTATTATGTCAAATATCGCTGAAGGATTTGAACGCGGTAGTCGAGGTGAATTTCATCAATTTCTATCAATTGCCAAAGCGTCATGCGCTGAAGTTCGCTCTCAACTTTATGTGGCTTTGGATGTTGGATATTTGGAAAAGAATCAATTTGGAGCATTGATGGAACAAGCGGAAGAAGTTGGCCGGATAATCGGCGGCCTACGCGCTTCCGTAGCAAAACAGCGAAAAAAATCGTGATGAGGTCTAAGACTTAGGCTAACAATCAACTCAGTCCTCAGTCCTCATCACTTATCACTTATGTTAAATCTTGGTCATTTTCTTGAAGCGTTAAGCCAAAGTGGCAGCGGCTACCAGCCAACTGGTTCTGAACCGGCGATCACTTCGGTTGTCATTGACAGCCGCGAAGTTGCGCCGGGCAGTCTGTTTGTCGCCTTCCCTGGTGAGCAGGCAGACGGCCACGATTACGTGCAGACCGCTTTCGACAAAGGCGCAGCAGCGGCTCTGATTGAGCGAGAGATTCCCGGCGACCATGCGGTGATTGATTTACGCGGTCAAGTCAGCCTGGGCATTGACCCGCGCGCCAGGATTGCGACGCCTGTCTGCTTGTTGGTAGACAATACGCTGGAAGCCTTGCAAACGGCCGCTCAAGCCTGGCGCGAACGTTTCTCCGTCAAAGTCATCGGCATCACCGGCAGCGTGGGCAAAACCAGCAGCAAAGAACTGATTCATTCCGTCCTTTCCCGCCGCTTCCGCACCCTCAAATCGGAAGGAAACCAGAACAACGAGATTGGCCTGCCGCTGACATTGCTCAAATTGCAACGCCATCACCAGCGCGCCGTTTTGGAAATGGGCATGTACACCACCGGCGAAATCTCCACACTTTGCCGGATGGCCCAGCCGGAGATTGGCGTGTTAACCATCATCGGCCCGGTGCATTTAGAACGGGCGGGCAGCATGGAAGCCATCGTTGCCGCCAAGCAGGAACTGGTAGAAGCCCTGCCGGAACATGGTACGGCGATTTTGAATAAGGACGACGACCGGGTGATGGGTATGGCCGCGCACACCAAAGCGGCAATTTTCACCTACGGCCTGGACGAATCCGCTGATTTGTGGGCCGATAACATTCACTCGATGGGGCTGGAAGGGGTCGGGTTTACGCTCCATTACGGCCGTGAAGCGATGCGCGTTCAGGTTCCGCTGCTGGGGCGGCACAGTGTCCACACCGCCCTCCGCGCCGCCGCTGTTGGTCTTGTGGAAGGGATGGCCTGGCCGGAGATCATCGCCGGATTAAGCCAGACGACGGCCCAACTGCGGCTGGTAGCCGTGCCGGGGCCGAAGGATTCCATCATTATTGACGACACTTACAATTCCAGCCCCGACTCGGTGATGGCGGCCTGTAATTTGGTGAAGGATTTAGACGGCCGTCACATTGTCGTCCTGGGCGATATGCTGGAATTGGGCCAGATGGAAGAAGAATCGCACCGGCTGATTGGCCGCCGCGCCGCCGACGTGGCCCAAATTTTGATTGCTGTCGGGCCGCGCAGCCGTCTCTTAGGCGAAGAGGCGTTGCAAGTGGGTATGCCTGCTGACCGGGTAATTATGGTGGATGATGCGGTTACGGCCGTTCCCATCCTCGAAAAAATTATACAGGAAAAAGATATTATTCTGGTGAAAGGCTCCTACGGTATGCGCATGGATCGCATCGTCGCTGCGCTGGGGAGGGATGGTTGATGGCCTTTGCGCTAACCATCGCCGGCGTCACCTTCTTGATGGCTGTCATTTGGGGCAGTCCATTAGTGGAATTGATGCGCCGCTTCAAGCTGGGCAAGCAAATCCGCATTGACGGCCCCCAAACCCATCTCTCCAAAATGGGAACCCCGGCCATGGGCGGCCTGCTCATCGTCGGCTGGACGGTTTTAGTCAGCGTCGTTGTCAACATTGTCCAGATTGTGCAGGCTTTGGAAGTAGCCGAAAGCGTTGTCATTCCGTTAGGCGTCATGGTCGCCTACTCTATTTTGGGCGGCATAGACGATTATCAAGGCTTCCGGCTGCGCCCCGGCGAAGGGATGCGGGCGCGGGTGAAAATTTTGTACCAATTAGGCATCGCGTTGGTAGCCGCCGCCGCCATTTTCTTTGTCGTCAACGATGGTCGCGGCTGGATGGCGATTCCGACGGTGGAACCTTTGATTGATATTGGCATTTTGTATCTGCCAATGGCCGTCATCATCATCACCGGCACGGCCAATGCGGTGAATATCACTGATGGGCTGGATGGATTGGCGGGGATTATTGCAGCGACGGCGTTTGCCGCCTATGGCATCATCGCCTTTATGCAAGACCAGCAGTTTTTGGTGACATTTTCGTTTATTGTGGTCGGCGCCTGCTTTGCCTTTTTGTGGTTTAACGCCAAGCCGGCCCAAATGTTCATGGGCGATGTAGGCTCGCAAGCGTTGGGCGGCGCGCTGGGCGTGGTGGCCTTGATGACCAATCAATGGCTGATTTTGCCGGTGATTGCGGCCGTTCCCATCGCTACGATGCTGTCTACGACGCTGCAAGTGCTTTATTTCAAATGGACGGGCGGCAAGCGGCTGTTCAAAATGGCTCCGCTGCACCATCATTTTGAGCTAATCGGCTGGAGCGAGACGCAAATCGTGCAGCGTTGGTGGCTGATTGCGATTTTGGCCGGGATGTTGGGTGTGGCGTTGGCTTTAGTGTAGGAGCCAGTGGAAAGGTGTCATTCCCGCGAAGGCGGGAATCCACTCTGATTGGTAAATGGATTCCTGCCTTCGCAGGAATGACATGTAAAAATCGATTTTAATTGAGGGTTTCGGGAATTCCAATTCCCAAAACATACCGTAGCTTTTAAGAATGGATGAGTTTAATGGTAAGCGATTAGTCATCATAGGACTGGCGCGGCAGGGCAAAGCGCTGGCGCGGTTTGCGGCTGCGGCTGGGGCCAATGTGGTGGTGACGGATATGCGCCCGGCGGAGAAGTTGGGCGCGGCGATGGCGGAATTGAGCGACCTGGAGATTGAATACGTTTTAGGAGAACATCCGATGAGTTTACTCGATAAGACGGATATGCTGGCAATCAGCGGGGGCGTCCCGGCGGATGCGCCGTTGGTTCTGGCGGCTCGTGAACGGGGGATCCGGGTGACGAATGATTCGCAGGAATTTATTAAACGAGCGCCAACGGCCGTTATCGGCATCACCGGTTCGGCAGGGAAGAGCACCACGACAGCCCTGACCGGCGTTATGGGCCAGATGGCAAAGCGGCGCACCTGGGTCGGCGGCAATATCGGCCGTCCCCTCATCGCCGATCTGGGCAAGATGGGCGCGGATGACATCGTGGTGCAGGAATTGTCCAGCTTCCAGTTGGAAGTGTGGGACCAAAGCCCGCCGGTAGCGGCCGTGCTCAACATCACGCCCAACCATTTGGACCGGCACAAGACAATGGCGGCCTATGCCAACGCCAAAGCCAACATTTTACGCCACCAGACGGAACGGGGAACGGCCGTCCTCTCCGCCGACGATCCGGGAGCCATGTTACTCAAATCGTTGGTCAAAGGACGATTGCGCCTGTTCAGCCTGGACAAAACCGTCAAAGACGGCGCCTGCGTCCACAACGGCCAAATCTGGCTGCGCAACGGCAAGGATGTGCCCGTTTGCCGCCTGGATGAGATTAAACTGCGCGGCGATCATAATGTGCGCAACGTGTTAGCGGCCGTCACCCTGGCCGATACCGTCGGCGTGCCGGTTGAGGCGATGCGGCGGGCCATTGGCCTGTTCACCGGCATCGAACACCGGCTGGAATGGGTGCGCACGCTGAACGGCGTGCAGTACATCAACGATTCCATCGCCACCGCGCCGGAACGGGCGCTGGCGGCCATGAACGCATTTGACGAGCCGCTGATTTTGCTGGCCGGCGGCAAGGACAAGGATATGGTCTGGGACGCCTGGGCCGAGCGCGTGCGGGAACGGGTGAAGCATGTCATTTTATTTGGCGAATTGGCCGAATTGATGGAGAAAAAGCTGGCCGGAATGAATTTGACGCGGGTAGAGACGATGGCGGATGCGGTGCTGGCTGCCAGGGAAACGGCCGTTTCCGGCGACATCGTCCTCCTTTCCCCCGGCGGAACCAGTTTCGACGCCTTTACCGACTTTGCCGAACGAGGAGAACAGTTTAGAGCGTTAGTGCAGGGACTACCTGACTAAGCGACTGGAGACTAGAGACTAATGACCACAATCAACGTCATCCGCAAACGCACCGTCCGCGTACAGCCCAGCCTCAAATTCCAGTTTGATTACTGGATGGCGCTGGCATTGGCCGCGCTGCTCGTCTTGGGCCTGCTCATCGTCTACAGCGCCACCTTCGATCTGGGCTTGCAAGCCAAAGAAGATTCGCTTTACTATCTTAAGCGGCAGTTTGGGGCCATGATTTTGGGCTTGATGGGCATTTTCATCATCATGCAGTTCGATTATCATGCCTTGCGCCGCGTTTCCGTCCCCTTTCTGGGCCTGACTTTGGTTGGTTTGCTCATCGTCCTGTTCTTTGGCGAAGCGATTTTTGGGGCGCGGCGCGGTATTTCGGCCGGTTCTTACCAGCCATCGGAGCTGGCCAAGCTGACAACCTTCCTTTACATCGCCCACTGGCTCTCCTCCAAAGGCGAGCGTATCAAAAATCTCACCTATGGCCTCATCCCTTTCTCGGTAATTACGGCCGGCGTTTCCGCTTTGATTGTGCTTCAGCCTGATTTAAGTACGGCCGGGCTGGTTACATTGGTTGCCTTCACCCTCTTCTTCATTGCCGGGGCTGATTGGCGGCAGTTTGCGTTGGCCGGCTTGCTGGGCGGCGGCTTTTTCCTGATTATGATCAACACGCTGCCGCACGCCGCTGCCCGTGTGGATGAGTTTAAGTTAACCCTGGAAGACCCCAGTCAAGCTGGCTGGCAGGTCAAGCAGTCCATCGCTGCGCTGGGGCAGGGCGGCGTGTTTGGCGTGGGATTGGGCGAGAGTACGCAAAAGTTTGAAGCGCTGCCGGCGGCGCATACGGATGGTATTTTTGCCGTTTTAGGTGAGGAATTGGGATTTGTGGGCGGCCTGTTGGTCATCGGTTTGTTGGGCATGCTCATTTGGCGCGGTATTTTGGCGGCGCAGCGCGCCCGCGATAGTTTTGGCAGCCTGTTGGCGTTGGGGATTACAAGCTGGATGGCGTATCAGGCGTTGATCAATTTGGCAGTGATTACGGCCGTTATGCCCTTCACCGGCATCCCTCTGCCCTTCATCAGCTACGGCGGCTCATCCCTGCTCATTTCCCTGCTGGGCATGGGCATTTTACTCAACATTTCGCGCGATGCGGCCATTACGCAGCGGGCGCAGCCACGCTCTAAGAGGAGCGACCAGTAATTAGTGAACAGTTATCAGTTATCGGTTATCAGTTATCAGTAATCAGTTACTGGGATACTGATAACTGAATACTGATTACTGAATACTGAATACTGAATACTGATTACCGAAAATCATGAAACTCTTAATTTGCGCCGGAGGAACCGGCGGCGGCATTTATCCGGCATTAACGGCGGCCAGCGCTTTGCAAAAGCAAGGCGTAAACCGCGACGATTTGCTTTGGGTAGGCACGCGCGGCGAGATGGAAGAAAAATTAGTCCCTCGCGCCGGATTAAGGCTGGAAATGATTAGCGGCGGGCCGGTGGTGAGCGTACCGCCCCATGTGATGATTAAAAATGGCTTGAAATTGGTCTGGAGCATCGGCGCTGCTTCGCGGCTCATCCGACGCTTTAAGCCGGACGCGATGTTGATGACCGGCGGCTACATGGCCGCGCCGGTGACAGTGGCGGCGCGGCTGCACCGCATCCCCATCGTCATCTTCTTGCCGGATGTGGAACCGGGGTCGTCGGTGCGCTTTGCACTGCCATCGGCGCAAAAGGTGGCCTGCACCAGCGCCGATTCGGCCCAATTTGTGCCGCAGGAGAAGATGGTCGTCACCGGCTATCCGGTACGGCCGGAACTGCGCGCCACTGCTAAAATGGACAAATCGGAAGCATTGGCGCAGTTTGAATTGGGCGTAGAACGCAAAACGTTGTTTGTTTTTGGCGGCAGCCGCGGCGCGCGCAATATCAATCGGGCGTTGATGGCGATTTTGCCGCAGTTGTTGACCCGCTTTCAGGTCATCCACATCAGCGGGACGCTGACCTGGCCGGAAGTGGAGGCCAATGCCCAAACTTTGCCGGAAGAACTGCGGGATTGGTATCGGCCGTATCCCTATTTGCATGAGGAGATGGGGGCGGCTTTCCGCGCCGCTGATTTGGTTGTGGCGCGGGCCGGGGCCAGTATGTTGGGCGAAGGGCCGGCTTTTGGCGTTCCGGCGATTTTGGTTCCGCTGGCCTGGGCGTGGCGTTACCAAAAAGTTAACGCCGACTATTTGACTGAGCGCGGCGCAGCTTTACAGTTGACCGATGAAACTTTAGCGGAGAAATTGCTGCCGATGATTTTGGATTTGTTTGACGCCCCGGACAGGTTGGCGCAGATGGGCGCGGCGGCGCAGGCATTGGATAAACCGACGGCGGCGGATGATTTGGCAAAGTTGATTTTGGGCGTGGCGCAAGGAGCAGCGGCAACATGATTAGTTTAGGCGCGTGGTTCTGGCTGATGATTCTGTTTTTTGCCATTATTGGCATTGGGCGCGGCTGGACAAAGGAAATTATCGCCACATCGGGTTTGGTGCTGTCTTTGTTTGCGCTGAATCAGTTTGGCTACTTTTTGGTGAATTTGTTGGGGGCGGCGGCTGATCCGGCGTCGCCCGCCTATGATCCGATGGCGGTGCGGCGGCAGCAATTTTATATTTTAACGGCCGTTCACCTGTTCATCACCTTCTTTAGCTACGAAGGGCCAACCCTGGCTGGCGGACGGCTGAGCGAACGACTGCGGGTGCGCGACAGTTTGCAAGATAAGGTGTTGGGCGCGCTTGTCGGCGCCATTAACGGCTATTTGATTGTGGGGACGATTTGGGCATTTTTAGAGTACAACGTCACGGCTACCGAGGGCTGGATTCCGCTGCCGGCCAACGAACTTTACCCGTTTCCCATCGAGACCATTACCCGCCCGGCGGCCGAATTGTCGGCGCTTATCACCAAGCTGCCCTTACCGGCCCTGTCGCCATATTTACCGTTTTTGGTGGTGGTGGTGTTTTTGTTTGTGATAATTGTGATGATTTAGCGTGAAATGTGATGCGTGAAGCGTAATGCGTAATGCGTGATACTCCGCAACTCCGCAACTCCGCAACTACGAGACTACGAGACTACGAGACTAAATGACTACAAGACTAAACGACGGCGCACATATTCACCTGGTCGGCATTGGCGGAGCCGGGATGTCGGCGATTGCCAAAGTGCTGCTGGGGCGCGGGTTTGTGGTTTCGGGGTCGGATAGGCAGATGAATGAATTAACGGCCGTTCTCCAACAACAAGGCGCAACCATTTTCGAAGGCCACCGGGCCGAGCAGATTGCCGGGGCTGACTTGCTGGCAATCTCGTCCGCCGTCCCGGCCGATAACCCCGAAGTGGCGGCGGCGCATGAAGCGGGCATCCCCGTCCTGAAGCGGGCCGATTTGATGGGCGAGCTGATGGCCGACACCATCGGTATTGCTGTGGCCGGTTCGCACGGCAAGACGACGACGACGGGGATGATTGCCCAGATTTTGATACAGGCCGGGTTGGATCCGACGGTGATTGTGGGTGGCGTATTGCCATTATTGGAGAGCAACGGCCGTTACGGCGAAGGCGACTATTTTGTGGTGGAAGCCGACGAGTACGACCGCATGTTCCTCGGTTTGCGGCCCGAACTCATTGTCATCACCAGCCTGGAACACGACCATCCCGACATCTTCCCTACGAAGGCGGCGTATGATGAGGCGTTTCGCCAATTTGTGAAGCTGCTGCCGGTAGACGGCCGTCTTATCGCCTGCGCCGACGACCCCGGAACGGCCGACTTCCTGCAAAATCTCGACCTGCCTGACGTCGAAATCACCACCTACGGCGTTCCCGAAGCCGATGGAGAGCAGTTAAACGTGGACTATCAGGCCCTCGACTGCCGTCCCAACCAACTGGGCGGCACCGATTTTCTGGTGGAAATAGACGATCAGGTCATCGGGCTGGCCCGTTTGCGCGTGCCGGGATTACACAACGTCCGCAATGCGCTGGCGGCCATCATCGTCGCCCTCGATTTGGAGATTGAATTCAAGACAATTCAACAGGCGCTGGCCGAATTTGGCGGCGTCGGGCGGCGCTTCCAACTGGTGGGCGAGCATGGCGGCGTAACGGTGATTGACGATTACGCCCATCACCCGACCGAAATTGCAGCTACCCTGGCGGCGGCGCGGCAGCGGTTCCCCGGCCGTCGTTTGTGGGCCGTGTGGCAGCCGCACACCTTCAGCCGCACCAAATTGCTGCTGGATGAATTTGCCGCCTGTTTTGGCGACGCCGACCGCGTGGTGGCTCTGGACATCTATCCCAGCCGCGAAACGGATGATTTAGGCATCAGTACGGCGACGGTTTTAGAGAAAATGACGCATCCTAATGCCATTCACATCCCCAAACGGGAAGAGGCGGCGGCCTACATTTTAGACCGCATTCGCCCCGGCGATGTGGTACTGACGCTGGGCGCGGGCGATGGCGATGCGGTGGGGAGATGGGTTTTGGATGGCGTTAAGAAAATGAGGAATGAGGAATGATGAATTCGGAGACAACAGTGCAGCAGGTAACGCAGTTCCGCGAGATTTTTGGCGATGATTTCCGCGTGGGCGTTTCATTGGCGCGATATACCTCGGCAAGGGTTGGCGGTTTGGCAGAGATGTTTTTGGTTGTAAAGAGTGGACGGGCATTGCAAACGGCCGTTTCCCTGGCCTACACCCTCGACATCCCCTATTTCATCCTCGGCGGCGGCTCCAACATCCTCGTCTCCGAGGCGGGCGTACGCGGGTTGGTCATCATGAACAAGGCCAAAGCCGTCAGCTTCCGCCACAGCGGGGCGCACATGGTTTGCACCGCCGAATCCGGGATGAACCTCTCCTCATTGGCGCGGCAGTGCATTACCAAAGGGCTGGGCGGCCTGGAATGGGCCATTGGCGTGCCTGGAACCGTTGGCGGCGCCGTTGTCGGCAATTCCGGCGCGCATGGCGGCGACATGAGCGGCAACCTGCTGGCGGCGACCATTTGGGAACCGGGCGTGGGCGTGCGCGTCTACAGCGCCGAGGAGATGGAATATGCCTACCGCGACAGCGTTTTGAAGCGGGAACACGGCCGACCGGGCGCGCGGCGCGTCGTTTTGGCCGCTGAATTGAAATTAACGCCGGAGCCAGTGGAAGTGCTGATGGCGCGGGCCGATGGCTTTACCGCCCGGCGCAAGCAAACCCAGCCCGCCGGAGCCAGCGTCGGTTCCATGTTTAAGAATCCAGAGAATTATTTTGCCGGATATTTGATTGAATCGGCCGGATTGAAAGGCTATCGCGTTGGCGGCGCGCAAATTTCAGAAAAGCACGCCAATTTCTTTGTCAACGACGAAGAAGCCACTGCCGACGACATCCGCGCCCTCTTCGCCGAAGCCTGGAATTCGGTACGGGAGCAATTTGGCGTGGAGATGGAACTGGAAGTGGAATTGGTGGGCGATTGGAAGTTTGAGGACTGAGGACTGAGGACTGAGTAATGAGGACTGAGTTGGTACTCATCCCTCAGTCCTCATTACTCATCCCTAATTTTATGAGTAAGAAACGCAAAATCCGAGTTGGCGTCATATTTGGCGGTCGTTCTGGCGAGCATGAGGTGTCGCTCATGTCGGCGCGGTCGGTGATGGAGGCGTTGGACCCGGAAAGGTATGAGATTACGCCGGTGGGGATTGATAAAGACGGCCGTTGGCTGACCGGCGATGTGATGGGCGCATTGACAGAGGGCGTGATGGCTCAGCCGGCCGCCTTCTTACCCGATCCCCACTCGTCGTCGCTGATGCGTGTGGAACAGGGCGAAACGGAATTGACAAATATATCCTCGGTCGCCGAATTGGATGTGATTTTCCCGGTTTTGCACGGGCCGTATGGCGAAGATGGCACGGTTCAGGGTTTGTTGGAACTGGCCGGGCTGCCCTACGTGGGCGCCGGCGTGGTCGGTTCGGCGGTGGGGATGGATAAGGCCATCTTCAAGCATGTGATGGCGGCGAATGGGATTCCGATCCTGCCCTGGAAATTATTTGATGGTAAGGATTGGGGGAAACGGCCGTCGGCCATCCTGGACGAAATCGAAGCCGCGTTGACCTACCCGGTTTTCACCAAACCGGCCAATCTTGGCTCCAGCGTGGGTATTGCCAAATGCGACAATCGGGACGAATTGGCGGCAGGCATGACCGAAGCGGCCAGCTATGACCGGCGCATCGTCATCGAGCAGGGCATCAACGCCCGCGAACTGGAAGTTTCGGTGCTGGGCAACGAAGACCCTATCGCCAGCGTGGTGGGCGAAGTACGTCCGCGCCGCGAATTTTACGATTACGTAGCCAAATACATGCTGGAACCTGGCTCGGACGAGGAATCAGAACTGATCATTCCGGCCAATATCCCGCCAGAGGTAAGTGACGAAGTGCGCCGTTTAGCTGTCCAAGCTTATAGGGCGATTGACTGCGCCGGATTGGGCCGCGTGGATTTGATGATGGATCAAGACACGGGCCAGGTGTACATGAACGAAATCAACACCATTCCCGGTTTCACGCGCATTTCCATGTATCCCAAATTGTGGGAAGCCAGCGGGATTCCCTACCCGGAACTGCTGGACAGGTTGATTGATTTGGCTTTGGAACGGTATGAGGATAAGGCGGGTTTGAGGACATCATTTGATGGGAGCTAGAGGATAGAGCGAGAGCTAGAGGGTAAAGCGGTTCTTCCTCTAGCTCTATCCTCTAGCTCTCGCTGTTGGAACTATGGCACGAAAACAACAATCTTCCCCACGTTTACGAAAGCAGCCGACGGTACGGCGGATGAAGGCGTCGCACGCGCTGCCGCTGCCGCGCATGGAAGCGCCGCCGTCGGCCCGCAAGCGTAAACGGCGCAATCAGCGTAAACGGCGGCAGGAGCGTTTGCCCATCGGGGCGGCGGTAAAACAGGTCGTTTGGTCGGCGCGTTGGATTAGCCTGGGTTTGTTGGCTTTGGCAGTGTACGCCCTGGTTTTGGTGGGGATGGATGAGCATTTTTATTTGACGATGATTCCGGTGGAAGGCGTTATTTCGATTCCGGCGGAGGAGATTGTGGCCGCCAGCGGATTGGCCGGGGCGCATGTGTTTGCGGTTGATCCGGCGGCGGCGGCGGCGAAGGTGGCGGAAATGCCGGGCGTGATTAACGCGGCGGTGACGCTGACCTGGCCTAATCAGGTGTTGATTGAGATTGAGGAGGATGCGCCGGTGGCGGTGTGGGTGGATAACGGGCAAGATTTTTGGGTGACGGCAAACGGCCGTTTCATCCCCGCCCGCGCCACTGTGCCTGGGTTGTTACTGATTGAGTCGGAAATTGAGGAAACGGCCGTGCCGGAAGTTGTGGTCGAAGGTGATGGGGAAGGTGTGGAAACGGCCGTTGCCGCCTCCGCAGCCATCACGCCTACGCTGGCCTTCATCCCCGACGACGTATTGACCGGGGCGCATCAACTACACAGCCTGCGTCCCAACATCGAAAAACTGTTTTACAAGCAATCTTCCGGTTTAAGTTACCAAGACGAGCGCGGTTGGCGCGTTTACTTTGGAACCGGCGAAGATATGAACCAAAAATTAGTCATCTACGAAACCATCGCCGCCGAATTATTGGCCCGCGGCCTCACGCCCCAATATATCAGCGTGAGTAATCAGGAGAAGCCGTATTATCGAGTAAGCGAGTAAGCGAAGTTGCGAGGTTGCGAAGTGGCGGAGTGAACACCACTTCGCAACTCCGCAACTCCGCAACCTGTAACCTCATGGAAGAGATCATTTTCGGACTAGACATCGGGACAACCAAAATTTGCGCGGTCGTGGGGGCGGTGCGCGAAGGGCGGCTGCAAATCATCGGCCTGGGCATGGAACCGTCGCGCGGCATGAAAAAAGGCATGGTGGTGGATGTGGCCGAAGCGACAATTGCCATAGCCAGCGCCATCGAAAAAGCCGAGCAGACCTCCGGCTACGATCTGTCGCAAGCGCTGGTGAGCATGGCCGGCGAACATATCAGCTCGACCAACAATCAGGGCATGGTGGCGATTAATCGCAGTGGCAATGGCGTGACGGTTGAGGACATTGAACGCGCTTTGGATGTGGCCCAAGCGATTCCCATCCCGCAAAACCGGCAAATTGTCCATCTCATTCCGCGCAGTTTTACCATTGACAACCAAACCGGCGTCCGCAGCCCGATTGGGATGCACGGAGCGCGGCTGGAAGTCGAGGCGCACATCGTTACCGCGGCTACGCCGGCGCTGCTCAACCTGGCCCAATGCGCCGATAACGTGGGCATTCAATCGGAAGAGTTTGTGCTGAACGCGCTGGCTTCGGCGGAAGCGGTGTTGGAGCCGTCGGAGCGGGATATGGGCGTCATCATCGCCGATATTGGCGGCGGTACGACGGATATGGCCTTGTACACCGGCGGTAAGGTGTGGCACACGAAGGTGTTCCCGGTGGGCGGTTACCACGTTACCAATGATATTGCCATCGGCCTGCGCGCCCCGTTTGATGTGGCCGAACAGGTCAAAATCCAATATGGCGACTGCCGGCCGGATGAGATTGATCCCGGCACGGTGTTTACGGTAGAACCGTTTGGCGGCGAGAAGATTCAGGTTGGCCGCCAGGATTTGGCTCACGTGATTGAGGCGCGGGTTGAGGAGATATTCCAGCTTATCTTGCAGGAGATTAAGCAGTCTGGCTATGACGGGCTGTTGCCGGCAGGGATTGTTTTGACGGGTGGGGCGGCGCAGTTACGGGGGATTACGGCCGTTGCCGAACGAGTCCTCAATGTGCCCGCCCGTGTCGCATCGCCCAAGAATTTGCACGGATTGGTAGACAGCCTGCACAGTCCGGCCTACGCGACCAGCGTTGGCCTGCTGCGCTGGGCGATGAGCGAGAATCACGCTTACCGGCCGCGCCCGCCGCGTCAAGGGCAGTGGGGACGGAAGTTTGGATCGTTTTTGAAGGCGCTTTTACCAGGTTAAGGATTGAGTGATGAGGACTGAGGACTAAGTAGCATCACGTTTCACGCATCACGCATCATGTTTTAGTAGAGGGGTAATGTTATGAATACAAGCAATGGAAGAGAAACACAGAGAATGCCGCAGACGGAAGGAACGGCCGTAATTCGGGTCATCGGCGTAGGCGGCGGCGGCAATAATGCCGTCAACCGGATGATTGACGAAAACATCGCCGGGGTGGATTTTGTGGCCGTCAATACGGATCAGCAGGCGTTGAACGGCAGCAAGTCACGCCAGACGCTGCTCATTGGCGAGCGCAGCCGGCGCGGGCTAGGCTCCGGCGGCGACCCGGAGGTGGGCGCGAAGGCGGCCGAAGAATCCAGCGAGGAGATTCACGAAGCGGTGTACGGCTCCGACATGGTGTTTGTGACGGCTGGGATGGGCGGCGGCACGGGGACAGGCGCGGCTCCATTGGTGGCTAAAGCGGCCCGCGAGGCTGGGGCTTTGACGATTGGTGTGGTGACACGGCCGTTTACCTTTGAAGGCAGCCACGCCGCGCGCAAAGCCGAAGCCGGCATCGAGCGGTTGAAAGAGCATGTGGACACGCTCATCGTCATCCCCAACGACAAACTGCTGGAAATGGGCGATAAACGCATGACCCTGCTCGACTCCTTCCGCATGGCCGACGAAGTGCTGCATCAAGGCATTCGCGGCATTAGCGAACTGATCACCGTTCCCGGCCTCATCAATCTGGACTTCGCCGATGTGAAAACCATCATGTCCATGGGCGGCGCGGCTTTAATGGCCGTCGGCACAGGCAAAGGCGAAGACCGCGCCCGCATTGCCGCCGAGGAAGCGCTCTCCAGCAAGCTGTTGGATGTGACGATTGCCGGCGCGCGCGGCATTCTGTTCAACGTTACCGGCGGCGCTGATTTGAGCCTGTTTGAAATCAATCAAGCTGCCGCCATCATCCGCGAGACGGCCCACGCCGATGTGAACCTGATTTTCGGCGCGGTGATTGACGAAGCGATGGAAGACGAGATTCGGATTACGGTGATTGCGACGGGTTTTGATCACGGGACGCCTATGATGCGGACGATGGCACGGCCGTCCCGCCAACCCGTCCGTGAAACGGTTTCCGTTCCTGCCCAGCGTCCCGCGCCTGCCAGACCTGCGCCTCAACGCGAAACGCCCCAATTCCGGGTTAATGACCTGGATATTCCGGCGTTCTTGCGGAAGCGGAAGCAATAAGGGTGTGATGCGTAAGGTGTAAATAGATCTTTGGGAATTTGCGGGGTTGACTAGCCGTGAAACGTGAAACGTGATGCGTAACCAAAGAACCTTCACGTTTCACGCATCACGTTTCACGCAGTTTTTTTGTAAAACCCCCCGAAATTCTGAAGACCCGTGTAAATTGGTTGCGATTTTGAAAAGGCGGCGTTATAAATTGGGAAGCGTTCGGTAGTTAATCAATTTAGTTTGGCAGGAGGACGTTATGCCCAAGCGTGTTTTTTGGTTATTGGTTACGGCCGTCTTTCCCATTCTCGCCCTATCTTCCCTATCCGCTGTTCCCGGTCTGGCGCAAACGGCCGTTCCTCAAACTCTGCACGACGCCATCATTAACGAATGGTCGCAAGGCAGCGACGGCTCCAAAGAATGGGTCGAAATAGTCGTCGTCAACGGCCCCGTTGACATGCGCGGCTGGGATTTAGGCGATAGTTCGGCCGGCGACTTGGCCTTCAGCGATAACGCTTTGTGGGAAAATGTCCCCGCTGGCAGCCTCATCGTCATCTACAATGGCAGCGATCCCGCCGCCGAGCTTCCCCCCGACGATACGGATTTAACCGATTACGGCGTTGTCATTCCGCATAACAACGCGGCCTACTTCAGCGGCAGTTGGCCTCTATTCAGCAACTCGACCAGCGACGATAACCCCCAGGTGCGCGACAGCGCCGCGGCTGTGATTCATGATTTTTCGGCCGAGCCGGGAGGCGGGCTGCATCCCGGTTCGCAAGAGAGTGTCCGCTTTGATGGTGATTCAGAAAATGGCGTCGGCGATCCGGCCAATTGGACGCGAACGACTTATGCTGACGTTACGCCGGGTGCGGGCAACGGCGGCGCCAATTCGGCCTGGATTGCTGCGCTGCGCAACGGGGGCAGCGCTCCGGCGGCCGATTTGGCGGTTGTTAAAGATGGCCCGGTAACGGCCGTTTCCGGCGAATCCATCCTCTATCAAATCAATCTGAGCAACCAGGGGAGTCTAACAGCAACGGCCGTCATCCTGACCGATACGCTGCCCATCAGCTTGACGTATGCCGGCGACGACAGCGGGTTTCCGCTGGAGCAGCCGGGGGCAAACCGGCTGGTCTGGTCGGTCGGCGCGCTCCCGACAGACACATCCATCAGCTTTCATCTGACAGCGACGATTGATATTGGCGTGAGCGGTTTGATTACGAATGAGATCGCAGCGGCAACGGCCGTCACCGAGACAAATCTGAGCAATAACCGCGATACGGCCGTTACCGCCGTTGGCGATGGGACGACGCCCATCATTCTCATTGACGCCGTTTTGTATGATGGATACGAAAACGGCGACGAATCTGTCTTGCTGCGCAACGTCGGCGGCGCTGTTGCCGACCTCGGCGGCTGGCAGATAAGCGATAATGAAGCGACAACGGCCGTTTTGCCCCCCGGCGTCAGTCTGGCTCCCGGTGCGCGTATCTGGATAGCGAAAGACGCCGCCGCATTCACGCGCCAATTTGGTTTTGCGCCGGATATTGTGCCCGATGATTGGCCGCTTTTGGCCGATTATGGCGACGAAGTGGTTCTACTGGATGCGTCTGATGCGGTTGTGGATGCGTTGGTTTATGAGGATGGCGATACGGGGCAGGCGGGTTGGTCGGGAACGGCCGTTTACCCTTACAGCAGCGGCGGTTTGTTCGGTCAGGACGGGCAAATCTTGTACCGGCGGCGCGACCAGGCTACCGGGCTGCCCGTCCCCGATACCGACACGGCTGCCGACTGGGCGCAAATGACGGATGATGTGATTAACGGCCGTAAACCCCGCTACCCCGGCTGGGATTTGGATGAGTTCTTTTTTACGGCGCAGGTGACGGAAACGGCCGTCCTCACCGTCGCCATTGCCCCCGACAACGCCTACCAGGCCATTGTCAACGAAATCAACCGCGCCCAAACCAGCCTGCACATCGAATCCCACACCTTCGAAAACATCGCCATTGCCGACGCCCTCATCCAGGCCGCCCAACGCGGCGTCTCCGTCACCGTCTTGCTGGAAGGCAGCCCACCTGGCGGCATCGAAGACCAGCAAAAATACGTCTGCCAACAATTGGAAGCCGCCAACGCCCACTGCTGGTTCATGATTTCCGACAGCGGTCACGATATTTTCGACCGCTACCGCTATTTACACGCCAAATTCATCCTCATAGACGGCCAAAAAGTCATCATTAGCAGCGAGAACCTCAGCCCCAACAGCCTGCCCGACGACGACAAAAGCGATGGCACCTGGGGGCGGCGCGGCGTTGTTCTCATTACCGATGCGCCCGGCGTTGTTGGCCGCGTGCAAACCATTTTTGAACGCGATTTTGACCTGACAAACCATGTGGACATTACCGGCACAGCCTACATTGGCCCCCCGCCGCCCAATTTTGTACCCATCACGGAAACGGGCGGTATCACTTATGCCGTGCGCTTTACAGAACCGGCCGTCTTTAGCGGCGATTTGGCTTTTGAACTGGTGCAGTCGCCAGAAAACAGCCTGCGCGACCGGGATGGGCTGCTGGGGCTGCTTAACCGGGCCGGTGCGGGCGATACGATCTTGATGGAACAGTTGGGGGAACGGCCGTACTGGGGTGACAACTCCGCCGACGATCCCAACCCTCGCCTGGAAGCCGCCATCAACGCCGCTCGCCGCGGCGCCGACGTGCGCCTGCTGCTAGACGCCTATTTTGACGACGGCGGCGAAACCAGCAACACCGCCACCTGCCAATACGTCAGAGCCATCGCCCAAAGCGAACGTTTAGCGCTGGATTGCGCTCTGAACAACCCCACCGGGCTGGGCATCCACAATAAAATGGTACTGGCGCGTATAAATGGCAAAGGCTACATCCACATCGGCAGCATCAACGGCAGCGAACAATCAAACAAAGGCAATCGAGAATTAGCCCTTCAAGTGCAATCCGATGGCGCTTATGATTTATTAGCCGGCATGTTTTACGGTGACTGGCCCTACCGCGCCTACCTGCCCGTTACCCTCAACAACTACATCGGCCCGGCCAACCACATCCTCATCAGCGAAATCCTCTACAATCCGCTTGGCGACGATGATAAAGAATTCATCGAGCTGGTCAATCCTACTCCCAACATTATTGATTTGAGCGATTTCAGTTTAGGGGATGCTGTCAATCGGGACGACTATGAAGACGTGCGTCGTTTCCCCGCCGGCACAATGCTGGCCCCAGACCAACTGCTCGTCATCGCCACCACCGCCCCGGCTTTCCAGGCTGAATTCGGCTTCAACCCCGACTTTGAAATTTACGATCTTGATCCTGCTGTGCCTGATTTAATTGATGATGCCGCCTGGGGCGATCCCGGCGTCATCTTGCAACTGGGTAATTCCGGCGATGAAGTCATTTTGCGTGATGTGAACGATCATGTTGTAGATGCTGTTACGTATGGCACGGGAAACTATCCCGGCGTCACCGCGTGCGAACTGGTAACAATCGGCGGCGCCAGCCTGGAACGAGACCCTTATTGGCGCGACACAGATGATTGCCTGATTGATTTCCGTGAAAATCCTTTCCCCACTCCAGGCGCAGCGCCTGATTAGACTAAAAACAAGAACCACAATTGCCGAGAAGATTTGTCAAATTTTTTAGCATGCTCAGGTCTTTACCAGACCAAATTTGACAAATCGAAGGGTACCAAATTGACCGGTGTTCCATCGAAGCGAACACACAAACTAAAAGCCTACTGCTTGAAAACAGTAGGCTTTTTACTTCCACAATTGAATTTTCAGGTGAAAATCAGCTCGTGACGGATAACCAGTAACTGCTTATAAAATGCACAACCATCCCTATACATCAGCCGCCAGGTAAGCGTTTATTCACCAAAAAGATCTGCCGGGTCTACGCCGTCGCTACCTGACGGGCCTAAAGGCGAACCGGCTCGTGTGCTGATTTTCCCTTCGTAAACAACAGCCGGAGATTCATAAACAGCGCGCGATTCTATGCTAACATTTTCTTTGACGTTTTCATTCTTGGGTAAAAAATTCATCTCAATTCTCCTGAAAATGGGGATGGCACTTTTTCTATAAATTTATTTAGATCCTATACTCCATCCAGATTATTTCATTATGCTTTAACAATTACATAATGTCAACATAGATCAATTGAGTATTTAGTCCTGTTTGCCCTAAACATCATGCACGTTTCATCTTACAGAAAGCCTTAAAGTGCAACTACCGGCCCCAAGAATGCGACGCACTTGCAAATACAGAAAGTGCGTCGCACTTAGGGTTCGCTCGTTTTTAACTTTCCTGTTTGGACAGCATGTTGCGGGAATTGCAATTCCCGCAACACCAAAACTATTTACGATTGAACCCTTAGTTGTTGCCTTAAAGTGGCGGTTTACACATCGCAGTTGCCGGCCAAGCAGGCGAATTCCTGCGCCGCAGTTGTCAAATCTTCTTCTTCGTACCGGTAAATTTTGGAGAAGTCAATGTCTGGGAACTGGGCCGCCAATTGTTCGTATTCTTCTTTGGTAATTTCGACGTAGGGCATTTGATCGTATTGGGCGTCGTATGCGGGCAAGAAGGCCATGCCGCCGATTTTGTCCTGGTGTTCCCAAATCCATTTGATGATGTCTAATACTTCGTGGGGTTGGTAGGTGATGGTGACGCTGGGATTGTGTTCGGTGTAGTGGGTTTTGGTTTGCAGCCAGTAGTCGCACTGCTGTAGGGCGGTGCGTTGGTTGCGGGTAACGGCCGTTTCCGGGGCTTTTACCGGGAAATGAATCACCCAGGTATCGGCATTTTCTTTGGTCTGGCCGTTTTCCGGGTCCATCGGCGCGCCGGCGTCGTGCAGTACCTTGCGGATGGGCGAATGCGCTCCTACACGCACGTTGCGGATGTAGTACGGCGCCCAGCGGGCATGGATGCCGGATGCGGAGTTGAGCAGTTGGGATGAGTTGCCGGATGGTTTAACGGCCGTTGTCGCCGCTGCTTGATTAATCCCCAACAAACGCGCATATTCTTTGTTTGTTTCCACAACCACTTCTCGCAGCCGTGCCTGAATTTCCGGGTCTTGCGCCGCCGGGCTGTCCATGTGGCCGTTCAAATCCACACCCAACAACCGTTCTTCCTGGCAATTTTGCTGCCATTCCGGGCGTAAACCGGGGAAATAGGTTGCCATAGATTGAATCGTGCCGATGATAGTCGCCAATTCCACTTTTTCGCGCAGACTCTCAAAATCATCCTCGGCGCGGGCAACGGCGCTGGTGAGATTACAGAATTGGTACGGTTTCAGAAAAATTTCACCGCATGGATTTGTGCCGAACTCGGCAATCTTGCGGCGTTCCGGTTGATTGTTAGTCGCTGCCCGGCGGTTAAAAATGCCCGGCTCACCCCGCCCCGATTCCACCATATCCAACACAAAACGGGTTACTTCCGTCTGCGTCAGCTCCCGTTCCGGCCACACGGCCGAATTATTGGCATTCCAGCGCTGGCTGTTATTGCGCCAGAAATCGCCATCTTTACAGGTTCGCATCTCCTGGTCGTCATAATCGAACAGGGAAATCATCGCTGTGCGCCGCACGCCGCCGGAAACGGCCGCATCCCCCACTGCACACATTATGTCATGGGCGTCTAACGGCCGTAAAAAACCCCCTTGCCGCGACAAAATCCGCGTGCGGGCAAAATCCAGCATCTTACGCAGCGGCTCAGGGCCGGATGCGCGTCCCCCCTTAATCCGCAGCGGCGCACCCGCCGGGCGCACCTCCGAATAATCAAACACCACATCTTCCCCGGCAAACCAGGTTAATAAGCCGGTGCGCACCGCCTGCGCCCATCCTTCCGACGAATCAGGTACCACAAACGTCTTAGGCGGTTTGCCCGACTGGCGGGCAATGCGCGGGAATCGTTCCACGTAACGCCGTTCAACCGAATAGCCCACACCGCAGCCGCTCATGGAAATAATCAACGCTTCCACAAACGAATCAATGCTGTCTACCGGCATGTAGGAGCAGTTGTAAATGGCAATGTTGTTGCGCCGCGCCGCCGGGCCGGCCATCGCCAACAGCCGCATGGAGGGCATCGCCTTCATCTGCAAAATGCCCTGACGAACGCGCTCGTAAGTTTCGCTGGATAAACGATAATCGGATAATTCCTTCAAAAATTCAACGGCGCGGTTGACGGTTTCCAACCAGGTCTCACGGCGGCCCAAATCATAATTAAAGCGGGCGTATTTATCATAAAATTGGAATTTTTGCAGTTGGGTGGGAAAGTATTTGTCCGATTCGGCAAATGCCTGGCGCACCTCTTCCGGGACGGGGCGCGCGGTACGCATTTTGGCGTGTTCGGCGCGGTAAAGAATGTAATGTTTGGCCGCGTCATATTCGCCGGCGGCTTGCAAGGCCATCTCCACAATATCCTGGACGCCTTCCACAGTGGGCAAATCATATTTAGCAGCGACGACGTTGCCGACCTGATGGGCGATTTCGGCGACAGGCGTTTCTGGTTCCTGTCCAATACTGGCAAAACAACGGCGCAGGGCGTCTTCGATACGCTCAATCTCAAAGGGGACGATACGGCCGTCCCGCTTGACAATCTGCTTAGGTAAGGCCACCTTGAAATAAATACTGTCCGCCTCAAAATTTTTGACGCCGTTCTTGCCATTCCTGCTGTGACGTTTTTCCGCCTTTCCCTTGTTCTGTACGGCTTCCACAACTACATGACCATCTGACATAATCTACTCTCCTAATTAAACTTTTCTCTTTTTGATTGTTAATGTGCTAAATCTAACAATGTTGACCGTTACTCTCCTAGCAGCCGATCTATTTCTTGGCGAATCGAATCCAGGTCGTCTAATCCCAGGTAGACGATGGCATACCGAATGTAGGCCACCTCATCCAAT
>JANTHP010000025.1 GCA_024762395.1 Anaerolineae bacterium
GCTAGACAGACCTGCGAGGTTTTTGGAAACCTCGCAGGTCTACCGCGAAACGGCCGTCACTCCCCCATATGCGCCAACAGCGCCCTCAGCCCAATAATCGTCTTCGCATCCTCAATCTCCCCCTCCGCCAACATGCCCGGAACATCCCCGATAGGCACCGTCACCACCTCAATCCGCTCGTCAAACTCCAACTTCCGCGCCGTCTTCTCCAAATCAAACGCCAGATAAACGAACATCCGCTCATTCGTGAAACCGGCCGTCGAAAAATAACGATGCGCCAACACCAATTCGCCCGCACGACACCCAATCTCCTCCTCCAACTCCGCCCGCGCCCGAACCTCCGGCATCTCATCCCCTTCCAACCGCCCCGCCGGAATCTCCAAGATAGTTTCGCCAATCGCTATGCGATATTGCCGAATTAAAACCACATCATTTCCCAGCACAGGCACAACTGCCACCCCGCCATGATGTTCAACCATCTCCCTGGAAACCAAAGAGCCATCATCTAGCTGCGCATGCCCCTGCACCACCGAGAAAATAACGCCTTCAAATTTCTTTTGCTTACTAATCCACACTTCCATAACTTACTATCTTCCTGCGACTGTACCAATGAAATCCAAACCAAACCAAAGCCACTGCAAAACCGCTCAACCCAACTCGCAGCGCAATCGTTCCCAAAGGCAGTCCCAAACTATCCTGAGCAAAGCCAGCCCCTAAAACAGAGATAGATTGCATTAACGTCAAAACGGCAAACTCAAAGGCGAAAACCCTGCCCCGATATTTATCCGGCACAACCATTTGCAACAAAGCCGCCGAAAATACCCACACCACCCCACTGCCAACAGTGCGCGTAAACGTCGCCGCTAAGTAAAGCGGGAATGTGGTCGCCAGGCCCAGACCAACAATACCGCCGCCCAACAGCGCAAATCCAATTGAAATTCCCCACAACAAGCGCGGTTTGGTATCGCCCAGCCAACGCCGCATCAACAACGGCCCCAGCCCGGTACCCAGACCGCTCACCATATATATCACGCCCAAAGCGGCCGTGCCGCCATCTTCAATATGCAGCGCTGCCTGCAACCCAGGCGCATTAAGAGGGAAAATCTCATTAGCAAATGTCACTTCCAACACATTAATGCTGCCCCAAATAAGTGAACCGGCCCCTTTGACCAAACTAATGACAAGAATAAACGGCACGCTCCACAAATAGCGGAACCCATCCACAAAATCCAGCCAACCTCCCCCTACCTTCTCACGCCCCCGCACAGAAACAACAACGCGGCTAATCCACCATGCAGAGAGCAAGAATGTCCCGGAGTCTAAAACAAATGCGGTTCTGGCGCCGAAAACGGCCGTTGCCAGGCCCCCAAAAAACGCCCCCACCGCCAACATCGTACTCCAGGTAAAACTGTCCAACGCATTCGCAGTTACCAAATCCTTCTGCGGCACTACATTAGCCAAAATCGCTGTTCGGGCCGGCGTAAAAAACGCACTCAACACAAACTGAAAAACAGTCAGTGCGTACAATAACCAAACTTGCGTTGGCGACCGCACAAGTAAAAAGCCCAAAACAGTCGCGGCCCGCAGCAAATCAGACGCAATCATAATGGTACGCCGACTGTACCTATCTGCCAGCACGCCTGCCAGGGGACTCACAAAAAACAACGGCAAAAAACGGGCCAAAAACAAAGAACTGATCGCCACCCCCGTATTCGCCAAATCAGTAATCAATTCGGCCGAAGCAATCAGGTTGAACCAGTCACCCAACAAAGAAACAACATTTCCCAACCACAAATAACGGTAATTGCGATTGTTTCGTAATAAAGTGAGATATTCTTGCATAGGAAACGGCCGTTCCCCAAAAAACAAAAAGATTGAAAACTAAAAACCGAAGAATGCCCTTACGGCCGTCTCCAATCTTCAATCTTCAATCTTCAAATAAAAAAAGGCCTTTTGGCAATGACCTACTCTCCCAGGGGGTCACCCCCCAAGTACCATCGGCGCTGACGAGCTTAACTACCGGGTTCGAGATGGGACCGGGTGTGTCCTCGCCGCTCAAATCACCAAAAGACCTTTCTAAAAAACAAAACAATTTGTTAAATGTACATCAAATTGAATAAGATAACTCAACCGCCACTTCAATACAAAGCGTCAAAATTCCAAATTCTCCGTATCATATGACACGTAAGCCCTCGACCATTAGTACGGCTTAGCTAAATACATTGCTGCACTTACACACGCCGCCTATCAAGCTAGTAGTCTCCTAGCGGTCTTACTCCAATTAAGGATGAGGGATCTAATCTTAGGGCGAGTTTCCCGCTTAGATGCTTTCAGCGGTTATCTCTGCCAGACGTAGCTACCCAGCGATGCTCCTGGCGGAACAACTGGCACACTAGAGGTCTGTCCACTCCGGTCCTCTCGTACTAGGAGCAGCTCCCTTCAAATCCCTTGCGCCCACAGCGGATAGAGACCGACCTGTCTCACGACGGTCTGAACCCAGCTCACGTACCGCTTTAATGGGCGAACAGCCCAACCCTTGGGACCTTATCCAGCCCCAGGATGCGATGAGCCGACATCGAGGTGCCGAGCCTTGTCGTCGATGTGAACTCTTGGACAAGACTAGCCTGTTATCCCCGGAGTAGCTTTTATCCGGTAAGCCACGGCCCTTCCACTCGGAACCGTGGGATCACTAAGCCCCACTTTCGTGCCTGCTCGACTTGTAAGTCTCGCAGTCAAGCTCGCTTCTGCCTTTACACTCTACGGCTGGTTTCCATTCAGCCTGAGCGAACCTTTGGGCGCCTCTGTTACTCTTTAGGAGGCGACCGCCCCAGTCAAACTACCCACCAGGCACTGTTCCCACGCCGGTTAACGGTCGCAGGTTAGAGCCAAGACTTAACCAGGGTGGTATTTCAACGGCGGCTCCACCGACACTAGCGTGCCAGCTTCAAAGCCTCCCACCTATCCTACACAAATTAAGCCCTAACTCAATGCCAAGCTGTAGTAAAGCTTCACGGGGTCTTTTTGTCCTGCTGCGGGTAACGCGCATCTTTACACGTACTTCAATGTTCGCCGAGTCCTTCGTTGAGACAGTGCTTCTCTCATTACGCCATTCGTGCGGGTCGGAACTTACCCGACAAGGAATTTCGCTACCTTAGGACCGTTATAGTTACGGCCGCCGTTCACTGGGGCTTCAGTTCAAAGCTTCGGATTACTCCTAACTTCTCCCTTTAACCTTCCAGCACTGGGCAGGCGTCAGCCCCTATACATCGTCTTACGACTTAGCAGAGACCTGTGTTTTTGTTAAACAGTTGGAAAAGCCATTTCTCTGCGGCCTCCGCCAGCTTCGCCTAATTGCTAACCAGCAGAGGCCCCCCTTCTCCCGAAGTTACGGGGGAATTTTGCCGAATTCCTTAACGAAGGTTCTCTCGATCCCCTTGGTATACTCTACCCACCTACCAGTGTCGGTTTGCGGTACGGGCGCTTAAATTTCATCACTTAGAAGTTTTTCTTGGCAGCCTGGCTCAATCACTTCCGGCTCTATAGGCACCGCCGTCACGCTTCAGACTCCGAGAGCGGATTTACCTACTCTCATCTTCGCCCTAGACGTTTGGCACCCCAATCCAATAAGGGGCTGACCTACCATACTGCGTCCCTCCATCGCTCCATTTAAGCGGTTCAGGAATATTAACCTGATGTCCATCGCCTACGCCTCTCGGCCTCGGCTAAGGCCCGACTAACCCGACGCGGACTAACCTTCCGTCGGAAACCTTAGGTTTACGGGGAACATGTTTCTCACATGTTTTACGCTACTCATGCCAGCATTCTCACTTCTGTAGGCCACAGCCGTCCTTTCGATCGACCTTGTATCTCCTACAGAACGCTCTCCTACCATCAACGATTCAAAGAACCGCTAATCCGTGGCTTCGGTACTATGCTTAAGCCCCGTTACATTTTCCGCGCAAAAGCGTTTGACCAGTGAGCTATTACGCACTCTTTAAAGGAATGGCTGCTTCTAAGCCAACCTCCTGGCTGTCTAAACACTCTCACATCGTTTCCCACTTAGCATAGATTTAAGGACCTTAGCCGGCGGTCTGGGTTGTTTCCCTCTCGACTATGAAACTCATCTCACATAGCCCGACTGCCGCGTTCTGGAGTATAGGTATTCGGAGTTTGGTTGAGGTTGGTAAGCTTGCGCCCCCTAGCTCATCCAGTGCTCTACCCCCTATACTTAACACGCGACGCTAGCCCTAAAGCTATTTCGGAGAGAACAAGCTATCTCCAAGTTCGTTTGGCATATCACCCCTACCCACACGTCATCCCCTAATTTTGCAACATTAGTGGGTTCGGCCCTCCACGAGAGATTAATCTCGCTTCAGCCTGCACATGGGTAGCTCACCTGGTTTCGTGTCTAATCCTTGCGACTACCGACTCAAAGAGTCGTCCGCCCTATTAAGACTCGCTTTCGCTACGGCTCCGTCTGTATCTGACTTAACCTCGCCACAAAAATTAACTCGCTGGCTCATTCTCCAAAAGGCACGCCGTCACGCTTTACTTGCATAGCGCTCCGACCGGTTGTAAGCATACGGTTTCAGGTTCTATTTCACTCCCCTTACCGGGGGACTTTTCACCTTTCCTTCACAGTACTTGTTCACTATCGGTTGTCAAATGTATTTAGCCTTGGGAAGTGGGCTTCCCAGATTCCGACAGGGTTAGCGTGCCCCGCCGTACTCAGGTGCTTCACGAGAGTTTACTCAGTTTCGTATACGGGACTATCACCCTCTATGGTCTAACTTTCCAAAAAAGTTCTACTACCAAGTAAATTTGTAACTCTCATATGTGAAGTCCTACAACCCCGCTTCCATATAGAAAACGGTTTGGGCTTTTCCCCTTTCGCTCGCCACTACTCAGGGAATGATTTCTTTTCCTAGGGTTACTAAGATGTTTCAGTTCACCCCGTTCCCTCTGCTACCCTATGTGTTCAGGTAACAGTACCAGGGCATTAACCCCTGGTGGGTTTCCCCATTCGGAAATCCTCGAATATAGCGTCTGCACACAACTCCTCGAGGCTTATCGCAGTGTACCACGTCCTTCATCGGCATTTGACACCAAGGCATCCACCGTACGCCCTTAGTAGCTTACACACATGATACGGAGAATTTGAAATTCTCACTTCATGCACTTTGTTTCTTTATTACATACATGTATTGAAATCAACGTTACGTTATCTTATTCAATTATTAATGTACATCACTGCCAAAAAGCAGAGCCAACAACCTTATAAGCCGCTGGTGAGTGTCACCCAGAAGTAACACTCACCAACATCCTATTCCGCCATTGTAAAATTATCTACCGAGAGAAAAAAAGACCTGACACGTTGTCAGGTCTCAATAAACCTCAACCAACATGCATCAACACCAAGTCAAAATTGTTGCAAATTTTTCTGCAATTGCTTTCCTCTCACAAAAAGCGAACAAATAACTACAATTGAGAGATAAAATGGAGATGAGGAGACTCGAACTCCTGACCTCCGCCGTGCAAAGGCGGCGCTCTCCCAACTGAGCTACATCCCCTTCCTTAATAAGGTGGGCCTGGTTGGACTCGAACCAACGACCTCTCCCTTATCAGAGGAACGCTCTAACCGGCTGAGCTACAGGCCCTTTCTATCTCAGAGTAACTCAAAAAATTGTTAATCGCTTACTTTGACAACTGAAGAGTGACAGAAACATTTGCTCAACTTGAACCATCATCCTTGCGGATGATTGACCTAGGAATGAGCACCGTCTCACGACGATACTAAAATCCCATAAAAGGAGGTGATCCAGCCGCAGCTTCCGCTACAGCTACCTTGTTACGACTTCGTCCCAGTTACCGACCCCGCCTTAGGCAGTTGCCCCCCGTTAGGGTTAGCTCACTGACTTCAGGCGTTGCCAACTTCCATGACGTGACGGGCGGTGTGTACAAGACCCGGGAACGTATTCAACGCACTGTTGCTGACGCGCGTTTACTAGCAACTCCGACTTCATGCAGGCGAGTTGCAGCCTACAATCCGAACTGAGACCGGCTTTAGAGGATTGGCTCCGTCTCGCGACTTAGCTGCCCATTGTACCGGCCATTGTAGCGTGTGTGTAGCCCAGGATATAAAGGCCATGCTGACTTGACGTCATCCCCACCTTCCTCCGGCTTATCACCGGCAGTCTCGTTAGACACGTATAACTAACGACGAGGGTTGCGCTCGTTACAGGACTTAACCTAACACCTCACGGCACGAGCTGACGACAGCCATGCAGCACCTGTATGCGCTCCCCGAAGGGTCGTTCATCTTTCGAATCACTACCACGCATATGTCAAACCCTGGTAAGGTTCTTCGCGTAGCCTCGAATTAAACCACACGCTCCGCTGCTTGTGCGGGTCCCCGTCAATTCCTTTGAGTTTTAGCCTTGCGGCCGTAGTCCCCAGGCGGTCAACTTACTGCGTTAGCTGCAGCACAGGAGGGGTCAATAACCCCCTACGCCTAGTTGACATCGTTTACAGCTAGGAATACCGGGGTTTCTAATCCCGTTCTCTCCCCTAGCTTTCGCATCTGAGCGTCAGGACTGGCCCAGAGAGCCGCCTTCGCCACTGGTGTTCCTCCCGATATCTACGCATTTCACCACTACACCGGGAATTCCACTCTCCTCTACCATCCTCAAGCCTCCTAGTTTCGAACGACCTCTCTCAGTTGAGCCAAGAGCTTTCACGTCCGACTTAGAAAACCGCCTACATGCGCTTTACGCCCAATAAATCCGGATAACGCTCGCCTCCTACGTTTTACCGCGGCTGCTGGCACGTAGTTAGCCGAGACTTATTCCTGGGGTACCGTCCTTTCTCTTCCCCCAGAAAAGGAGTTTACAACCCGAAGGCCTTCATCCTCCACGCGGTGTTGCTGCCTCAGACTTTCGTCCATTGGGCAATATTCCTTGCTGCTGCTACCCGCAGGTATCTGGTCCGTGTCTCAGTACCAGTGTGGGGGGCCACGCTCTCACGCCCCCTATCCGTCTTCGCCTTGGTAGGCCATTACCCTACCAACAAGCTGATGGTCCGCAGGCCCCTCCCATAGCGCCGGAGCTTTAGTTAAAGACTTCCAAACTCTTTAACATCTGGGGTATTAGCCACCGTTTCCAGTGGTTGTCCCCCTCTATGGGGCAGGTCACCAACGTGTTACTCACCCGTTCGCCACTCTCACCTTCAGACGAGTCCAAAGGATCCCGTTCGACTTGCATGCATTAGGCACACCGCTAGCGTTCATCCTGAGCCAGGATCAAACTCTCCGTAGAGAATTTTTTCCGTAATTAAACGGAACTACTTTCAAATTATTTTAGGGCTCAAAGTTTTGCTTGCTTGTTTCTGTCACTATTCAATTGTCAAAGTGCAGACGAGCACTCTATTTTAACACCGCTCTTGATTTTGTCAAGACCAATTTTCGGCACAAAAAAACGGCCCTGAAAGGAACCGCAGATTTTAACTCTGACTTCTTTCTTGTGCGTCTTAGCTCGTTTTTTGTTTGGGTGTTTTGTCGCAATTGACAACGACACCGCGCTACAACAGTTGAGGATTGTATCACCCTTTTTTCTGCTGTCAAGACCAATTTCAAACCAATTTTCGCACAAAAAAGCGACCCCGAAAGGAGCCGCAGATTTCAACTCTGACTTCTTTCTTGTGTCTTGGCTCTTTTCCTGTTCGGGTGTTCTGCCGCAATTGGCAACGACACCGTATTACCCAACGCGCAGGATTATATTAAATAGCGGACACATTGTCAAGAAATTCATCAACCAATTTCTAAAATTGATGTCAATACTGCATTTATCGCGTCGATTTCTCTGGCCCATATGCTATACCAACAAAAGATGAAACGTTTACAGTTGATATTCCAGGAGGGCCAGCCAGAGTCCAGACTTCACAGCCTCCACCCCACACAAAATAAGTGATCTTTTGATTTAGTTATGAGCTACTCATAAATAAATACCGCGTATCTTTTTGCGTAAATCACTCAAGGTAGCCGGCTCGTTCGGATCGTAAAGTGTTCCGTCTTGCAAAAAATGCGTTAGCAGCACAAGCGCCAGGCCAAATGTTTGACTCCGGGTGGTACCAAAGACAGCCTTAAAAGTACCTTGCACACGCCCCAGCTCAATGATTTGTTGAGGAGAAAGGCGGATAGATGTCCACCTGGTTTCGTTGGTTCGATCGGGTAAGGGAAGATCCCACAAAAGGTAGAGGGCATCAAGGTCGGTTATACCTTCAGGAATTTCTTGCTCGCGGTCAGCAACGGCAAGGCGGAGGGCATCGAACCGGGCGGAAAGGATCGAAATTGCCAGATCGGGCACATCGGCCCGCGCCAAATTTTTAGGGAGATAGGTTGCCAGATTTTTCATTTGCTCTTTCTGTTCTTTGGAAAGAGCCACATATACGTTTTGACGACTCACGGCGCGAGGCGGCCGTCCCCGCTTGGGTTTTTCTTTCAGTAAAGCAGCAAGCGTACTGGCTTTGTGATCTTTGGGTTTGTTATCGCTCATGTGAGATGTTTAGCCCCCGGCCTGGCGATACCCTGGATGGTTTTTTAAGAAGGATTGCACAAATGTTTCATCAATCTGGTTGTTATCTGAGGCAAGGAGTTCGAGGGTCAGATGTAAGCACAGCAGGCAAATACTGCGCGGGTACCCTCTTGTTTCGCGCCAAATGGGCAGAATGGAACTCTCATCAAACAACGGGGCTTGCTTGGAATCACGGCCGGCAGCCAGAAGACGATACTCGATTAAGGATCGGGTATCGTCGGGGGTTAAAGGATCAAGGGAGGATCGGGTGGCAACACGATCGTTGAAGTCTGGGACTTCGCGGAGATTGATGTCCAGTTCAGGACGGCCGAGCAAAATGAGCTGGTACGCCTTCCCTCCTCGCGGATCGCGAAAGTTGAGAAGGCGGCGTAGTTCAATAAATTGCTCGGGGCCGAGTTCATGGGCCTCATCAATGATGATAAGTGGCAAAATATTTTGAGCGCTTTGTTCGACGAGGAAAGCGCGAAATTCATTGAGCTGGTCTTCGGTGGCTCGGCGAGTGCGGAGACCGAATTCGGCGGCAATGCGTCGCAATAATAAAAGGCCGCTCTTTTTGGGCGACTCGTCTATTTTAGCGGCGGCGAAGTCGGGGCGACGGTCGTAGCGGCTGTGGAACCAGGAGGCCAGAGTTGTTTTACCAGTTCCTATTTCGCCAACGATGACGGAGGCGCCTTGTCCGGCCTCGACCATGTAGCTTACTTTGGATAAAGCGCGCCGGGTTTCGGTGGACAGGTACATGAATCGGGGGTCGGCTTCTATGGTGAAGGGGGGAACGACGACGCCGAGTTTGTCCCATTCGGGAACATAATGGTTGAAATCAAGTGGGTTCTCGCTCATAGCAATATCATATACAAGGCTATTTTCATTGTCAAGTGGCTCATAAGGGTGTTTTTTTAACCGTCTTGGGGAAATAGAGGTGTTATTTTCATAATCTATATGCTATAGATTGGTTGACATGGCAGATTAAGTCTGATAGACTGTTTATTGATTCGGTTTATTTGTATGCTTTGATGATAATAACTCTTGTTAGGATATAGGTTCTGCCGATGGTTTGATTTGTTGACATTTCGCCGTTTCCGGTTTTGTGACTGGGCGGCGTTTTTGCGTCAATGGGACAGGTGAATGCAATAGAACGCGGATTACGCATGTTTTTGCAAATCACCTCCCCAAATAAAAGAAAAGGTCAGACGGAGTTCGCCTGACCTTCTGTAGTATAAGCAAGCTATCTTTTCACTGTCTTGGTGCCGCCAACACCTTCAGGAAAGCGCCTCTTTATTGGGGAGGGGGGATTTGTGTCCCCGGATAGCTTACTAGCTTGGGTAAGAGCATAACATAGGCGTCGGGAACTGTCAATGTTTTCGGGAACGCAGAGCGTCCCGCGAGAGCATTCCACGCAGAGCGTGGAACGAGGGACCGCCTCCGCTGTTGTGTTGTTGCCTGAATTGTTGAGGAGCTGGTGGGTGTTCCCACTATGTCGTTGTCGTCTGCTTTGTTGGCGGCGCAGCGACGTTTGCTGAATTTACGTGAGGCGCGGCAGGTTGATTATAAGCAATCTGTCGCGGTTGGCGATCACGGCCGTTCCCCCACCCCAGTTGTTGGTAATCGGTTATCGGTAATCAGTTTGCCTGAGCATTTGGGGTGGGGCAGCCCGGCGGTAACGGCCGTTCTGCGAGGCAGCGAAGCAGCGAAGCGGCGAAGTCAATTAACGACTCACAACTCCGCAACCCCGCAACCCCGCAACCTCGCAACCTCGCAACCCCGCAACCCCGCAACCCCGCAACCTCGCAACTCCGCCCCCCCGCAAACCTGCAAACTATATCCCGATGTGGCTCTGGGAATGCTGCGAAAGGAGCAAGCGGCCGCCGGCCGCATCTGGCTTTTGCTGCGCCATTATAATAAGGAAGGAAGCGGGTGGGTTAGCCTCGAAGCGGCCAGAGAGAAACTAACGCGCAAAGAGTCAGATTTGCGGGTATGCGGTTGGCGGCAGCTTCGGAATTTGCTGAATCAGGGGGAGGGTGTTTTTTGGGAGCGGCGCAACGGCCGTATCTGGCTGCGATCTGTGGCTAAAACGGCGGCGGCGTTAGATGTCTGGCAGTTAAAAAGCCAGCCCGTCGCCATTCCCGTTAACGCGCTTCTGCAGGGCATGGGGCAGGTGCGCGCCCATTTGTACGCCAGCTTCCACAGCGGCCGCGCTGACGAAGCGAAACAAGCGCGTCCCATCGCCCGCGAAACGATTACCGCTATTAGCCACATCAACGAAAGAACCCAACGCCTGTACGAAGAGCGGGCGCAGGTACGCAAGAAACGCAATTTTGCCATTGGCCCTCAAACCAGCGATCTGGCGGAAGAGCAAATCGCCTGGCGGCATGGCCGGGCGGCTTTTCAGCTAAAAGACCAGGATGGACGACACGGCCGTAAAGGCAAAACTTATCTCGCCTGGCAATTACCAAACAGTTACACCGGCCCGCACGCCAAATTACCGCGCGGCCGCCAAAAACGCATCAACCGTGAACTCGCAGACCTGTTTATGAAAGGGATGATGGGGAACGACGAGGAAATGATTGATGCTGATTGGCGGCAAAAGCGGTATTTTGAAAACGGCCGTTCCGCCGCCAAAGTCTACCCACAGGCCAACAACCCCATTTATTGGCAAAACAACCAATCCTGCAACCATTACCAACTCTGGTATGTACTTCGAGAATAGAGATTAGGGAGTGAAGACTAAATGACTACTCGACTGACAACTACAAGACTAACCCCCGGAAAAAAGAGTCCCCCATTATTAGGGATAAATAAAATAATTATGCTAACATTACGTCATGAAAATCCTAACCATTGACCTCAACTTCCAAAATGTCCCTCATTCCATAGCCGCCTACCTCGTAATTGGGCCTGAAGGACCGGTTTTGGTAGAAACCGGCCCCGGGTCAACCTTACCGGGCTTAATTGACGCTTTGGGCCAACACGGCTACGCGCCAACCGACATTAAACACGTCATCGTCACCCACATCCATTTCGATCATGCCGGAGCGGCTGGTTGGTGGGCGCAGCAAGACGCGCAAATTTATGTACATTATTTTGGCGCGCCGCACCTGATTGACCCATCCAAACTCATCGCCAGCGCCACCCGCATTTATGGCGACAAAATGGATACGCTCTGGGGCCAAATCCTGCCGGCGCCCAAAGAAAATGTGACCACCTTGCGCGATGGCGACATCATTAAGGCTGGCGGCTTAACCTTTACAGCGCTGGACACCCCCGGTCATGCCTGCCATCATCACGTCATTCGATTGGGTAATGTCGCATTTACCGGCGACGCGGCCGGCATCAAGATTCCGGGCAGCCCGCTGGTTGGTTTACCGGCCCCACCGCCGGAATTCGAGCGGGAAGTCTGGCAAAAAACGATTCAACGACTGCGCGCCGAAGATGTGAAAACAATTTATCCTACCCATTTTGGCCCCACGCCTAACACGCCAGCTCATTGGGACGAATTAAGCGCGCTTATTGACGATTCGGCGAATTTCATACGCGAACAAATGGAAAATGGGTTTACCCGCGATGAAATTGTGCCCGCCTATCTCCAATGGAATCGGGAACGAGCTATTGCCGCCGGCCTTTCTGAAGCGTTAATTCACACTTATTTGACGGCCAATCCACTGGAAATGTCGGTGGATGGCATCATGCGTTATTGGCGTAAACGGGGGATTGGCGATTAGGCCAACCGTCCTGAATCTGAGCCATTATTGACTGGCGATGAAGGTGAAGGCGTTAATCATCATTCGTGATGCGTGCGGGTTATGGCGTGTGGCGGAGGGTTATACGGGTAAATTGGTTGGGGAGGCTCTCTACTGAAAGTTCACCGCCAATGACGGCCATCATCGTGCTGTGCAGGGCCAAGCCTTGACCGCTGCCGCTGTTGGGGGATGGGGACTGCAAGCCGCCGCCGTTGTCTTCGGTGATGATTTCCAGGCCGTCCTGCCAGTTGACTTGAATTTGTAGGCAAAAGTTATCGGTGTTGGGGGAACGGCCGTGCTTGGCAGCATTCCTCACCGCTTCACGGGCGGCGTAGAAGATGACCTCGGCTGTTAATGTGGGGATGGCGCGGGCTGATTCTTCAGCGTGGGGGGCGATGTCCCACTGTATGTCGTCAAACGCCTGCGCCAATTCGTTGGCGACGGAGCGGCGCAGCGCTTCAACCAAGCCCAAGCGGGCTACTTCCGGGGCGGCGGCGGTGGGCATTTCGTGCAGCAGATCGGAAATTTGACGGTGGGCGTCGGTAAGGGTGTTGATAACCTCTGGTTTACCGTCAGGACCGAGGGCAATCATGGCGGTTTGGATGGTGGGCAGGATGTCGTCGTGGAGGATGCGGCGAGTGCGTTGGTCTACGATTTGGCTTTGGGCGAGGCGTTCGCGCTGGAGGCTCATCAACCGCCGCGCCATTTCGGCGCTGGCCTGGGTGTCAATCAGCCGTTCGCCGCTGATGCGGGCGATGTTGATTTCTTCTTGCGTGTACAGGCCGCCGTCGCGCTTGCGCCCCAGAAGAAAGAGGCCAATCAAGCCGCGTTCGCTCCACAAGGGGATGGCCCAGATGGGGGCGTTGGGATGAGTTGGCGGGAGGGAAACGGCTCTTTCGGCGACGCTCAGAACGGCCGTATCCCCCGGCGTCTTGAATTGGCTGATGAGCGATGTTACATTGATCGATGGCATATTTCCGTGCGTCAGGGAGGGAACAAGGGGGGCTAGTGGGCCAACGGCCGTCAAATATGCCCCCTCCGCATCCAACAAATCATGACACAGGGCATGGAATGGCGCGGCGGCGTCCATTTCCGGCGGGGCGGATTGGGTAAGTAGTTGGTCATAGAGGCGTTGGCTGGCGACGAACGGCCGTAAACTGTCCATGTAGCGCTCTCGTTCCGCATAAGAGCGCCAACTGGAGAGAGCGAAGAAGATGGTCATGAGGATGGTGGTGAGAATGAGGCTGTATAACGGCCGTAACGCAATGGCAATGCTAAATCCCACAGGAATACTGTACCCGGCAGCCAAAATCACCGCCCGCCGCCAGTGGCGCATCAAACCGCGCCGGGGCAGCGATTTGCCGGTGAAAACCTCATAGGAGACAACAGCTTGACCCAACAGCCAGATAACCAGCGCCAAAATCGAGGCAATGATGAAATCAAACCAGGCCAACGTTTCAACGGCCTGGTCATAGAACTGATAAAGCAGCATGTGGCGGGTTTCTTGCACAGCCCACAGCAAAATATAGGCAACGAGCAGGCTGACGACCAGTAAAGCTAACGAGGCGCCGATGAGATACGGCCGTGCCCTTTGCCGCGCCTCATTCCCCATCACCCGCGCCGACGGCCCGGGACGGCGCAGCGCATCCAGCGAAAGGGCGATACACAACACCACATAGCCAGAATAAGCCAACGCCATAAACGGAATCCCGGCAATAGACCAGCGAATAAAAATACGTAAATTGATCAGTTCCCGCGAAGGGATAGCCAGCAAAATAATCCCGATTGCCAATCCCCCCAACCCACTCACTAGCAAACCAACCACCAACCAAAACAAATACCGCTGCCGTCTGTAAAGCGAAGAATTTAACCGCAAAGGGTGCGAAGGGCGCAAAGGTTTTCTCTGTGCAACTTCCTGTTTGCCTTTTTCCGCGTCTCTCCGCCCCTCCGCGTAACTCCGCGTCCCCTCTTGCGCCCAGAAGCCGCCATACCAGAGCATGATGACATACCAGGCGAAGGGTAAGATGATGGCGGGGATGAGTCCGGCCGTCCACCAGAAAATCATGTTGGTGCCGATAACGAGCAACCCATTGCTGATAATCGCCGTATACCCCGACACCAGATGCCCGCCAATAAACAGCCCCAAAATGGCCGTATGGCTGACGAAGAACGCACCGCCCAACAGCAAACCGGCCGTCGCCAGGCCTATACCCCAATCCCGCCGCTCGGCATTGAGCAGGACTGTTGCGCCCAGCCAGAGCAGGAGGATCGTATTGAAAAAGGAAACGGCCATAATGGCCCAATTGAGTAGGATGCTGTCACTCATTTATGCTTGGGGCGGTAGGCCATTTTCATGTACACGTTGCCGGCTTCCAGCTCGTCGAGCATTTGGGCCAGGCGTTTTTGGATGGTGGCATCGCGTTTGGCACGGCCGATCCAGCCGATGTAATCGTTTTGTTGGTAGGCGGGGCGCGCCCGGTAAGCGTCCATCAAGCCGCGCGCCAGCAGCGCCTCGCGCACAAAGGCGGGCATGGGGTGGCGGGGGCGTGTTAGTTTGGCGAATTTGTCTTCATCGTTCATGCTTCAGGGTAAATGACTTGGTCAATCTGTTTTAGTACGTCACCCAAATGGGGCGGCGCGGCGGGTTCAATGGCGTTGGGGGTGTGTTTGTGGTGGGGGTGAGTAGCGATTTCGGGGTGGTGTGGCGCATTGTCGTAGCGGAAGATAAGTTGGTGGTGGGCGTCTTGGTAATGGTAAACATAGTCAGTTTTTACCAGTACCACGCCATGCTCAATGAGAACTTCGGTAAATTCCAGCAAAGAACCATCCCAAAAGCGTAAACGCCCCTCAATGATACCCTCACGACCGGGTACAGTTTCCTGCAATCGGAAAGTTTCAATTGTAATTTCTTGGCGAGCGTAGAGAATGTCCTGAATAAGATGGAGATGTGGTTTCAGGCGCATGTTTTTCAGACCGCGAGGGGCAATGGGGGAGACCCGGTTAAAACCAATTTCAGACTGTTGGAGATGGTTTCCTTGAGTCGCACATAAAGTCGGTAACGGCCTGCCCAGGCAACAAATTGAACGTCATCCCCCATTTTGCCAGCCCGGTAACGGCGGTAGAATTCAGCCGACGCCAGGTTGTGCGTTTGCTCTAATTGGGCCAATTGACGTTCTAGACGCAGCAGTTCTTCGATGGGATCGTAGGTTTCTTCTGCGTCTTGCAGTAGTTGGCGTAATTCGGCGACGGATGGTCTGTTTTCCTGATCAAACTCGATGATTGGCATAAAATAAATCCTTTCGGTTGAAGTGTCGGAAATTAGAATCCCCGACACATAGCGTTTTCTCTCAACTTGCCTGAAACACACCCTGACACATTTTAGCACAAAACGGGTCTGCTTAAGGCATTTTAACACGAAAAGGGTTTGATTTGATAGTTGGATCACGAATTGCCTTCCCATTTAACCCATTCGTTGCGCTCGTCTAGGATGCGGGGTGTGCCGTTGTTGTCCCAGGCGATGAGACGGCCGTTTCCCACAATAATCGCCGCCCTCGTCCTAGCCACCTTTTCATCCGTTTTCGTCATGTTGAGTTCCCAGGCGGTGTAAATCTGGCCGTTGATGCGGCTGATGGTGCGCTTGTCGCGGAACCCCATGTGAGCCGCGATTTGTTGGTTGCTCATGCCCATCGCCAGCATGCGGGCCACTTCCTGCTCGTTGGGTTCCAGCAGGGCCATCGGGTCATGCTTGTCTTTGTGGCGCACTTCCTGGACGCGGGTTTCGATGTCGGGATCAATGAAGGAACGGCCGTTCACCGCATCCCGCAACAACGGCAAAATCATCTGGGGCAGGAGATAGTTCGATTTGCGCACGTAGGCGTAATGGCTGAGGATGCCGGCGCGACGAAAGGCGCGGTAATAGGCGTCGTCGTCCTGGATGGAGTAAAAGACGACCGGCAAACGGGGAAATTCACGGCGGATGGCAACGGCCGTTTCAATCCCATTCATCACCCCGGCCAACTGCACATCCATCAAAATGACATCGGGCGGCTGGGCCAGACAAAATTCCAGCGCATCCTCGCCTGTGCCTGTGTCATAGACGATCTGAACGCTGTCGGTTGCTGCCAGCCCGCTCTTTAGCGCCGGACGCAGTTTTTCGTTATCTTCAACGATGAGTAAGTTGAGCATGTTCTTAATTCCTGACGTGAAACGTGATGCGTGAAACGTGAAATAATGGAGTTGACCATCACGTTTCACGTTTTACGTTTCACGCAATTGTACCATCCTCCATTTCTCCTGCCTCTGTCAAGCACTTGAGTGCGCGAACGGCCGTCATTGAGGCGTCGCCATCATGAGACGTTGTTTTGTATGCTGGACGTATGATTCAACAAAAACAGCAACTGCAAAAACACAATTGGTTCGTTTTGGGGGCGCTTCTGCTCCTGCTCATCACCGTGACCTTGTTTCCGTATGGCTGGCTGGCGGAACGATGGCGGTTGTTTGAACAAGTGACCAATCTGTTTTTCAGAACAGAAACGTCACATATTGTGGGGCATTTCGTTCTATTTGCAGCAATGGGGGCCGTCATCCTGACCATTTACCCGCGATTGCAAACCCATTCCCGCCTTTACTGGGGATTGATTGTGATCTTGGGCTTCCTGCAAGAAATTTTGCAATTGACAACCTTCAAACACCGCTCCTTTGCCGCCAATGACTTTTTCGACATTGCCGTTGATGTATTGGGCGCGTTAGCCGCTTTTTATTGGATGACTAGTACCAGTAAACAGAAGTCAGTAAACAGTTTTCAGTAGGCACTTTCCAGAGGTAGACCGCACTGATAACTGTTTACAGATTACTGAACACTGATACTAGAGGCCGGAGACTGGAGATCAGAGACTGATGACCGACGACAAGACTACCCGACTACCAGACAACAAGACTACCCGACTACCAGACAACAAGACTACCCGACTACCAGACAACAAGACTACTCGACTACCAGACAACAAGACTACTCGACTACCAGACAACAAGACTACCCGACTGCTCCTCTGGCTGTCTCTATTCCTGGGCTGGTGTACCGATTGGTTGTTTCACGATAAACAATTGGGCGTTTCCTGGCCGTTGTTCATCCTGTTGATTTTGGTCGGGCTGTGGTGGATCGGTCGTTCCGAAGGCATGAGGCCCGCTTATCGTAACTTGTGGCTGGTCGCGCCGCTGCTCTTTTTTGCCGGGATGGCGATGATTCGCGCCAACAGCTTTTTAACCACGATGAACGTGCTGGCGTCGTTAGCCATCCTCAGCTACCTGGCCTACTTTTATGCCGCCGGGCGCGTCGGCAGCCTGACGATGGCCGGCGCCTTGTCGCTGCCAATCCGTGTGGGGGCGCACAGCGCCGTTCTGGCCGGCCCCGCCCTGGCCGAGACGGTAGATGTGTCCAGGTTTCGCAAACACGGCCGTCGCAGTCTCGTTCCCCTTTTGCGCGGCGGACTGCTGGCTTTACCCGTTTTATTCGTGTTTACCCTGCTGCTGGCCTCCGCCGACATCGTGTTTGCCGATTATTTGGACACCCTGTTTGAGTTTGATTTTTTAGATGAGATGGTTGAGTGGATTTGGCGCGGCTTTGTCATTTTGTTGGCCGGTTGGGCGTTGGCCGGTGGATTTATGTATGCGCTGCGGCAAAACGGCCGTACCGCCGACACCTCTCCCCTTGAAACAATCCTGACCCAAATCGCCCGCCGCCTCCCCATTGGCTTCATCGAGACGGTAACCGTCCTCGTTTTGGTAGATTTGCTGTTTGCGGCATTTACGGCCGTTCAATTTACCTACCTCTTCGGCGGCCGTATCTACGCCGCCCTCGAAAACTTCACCTACGCCGACTACGCCCGCCGCGGTTTCTTCGAATTAGTCTGGGTCGCCATCCTCTCTCTGTCCCTGTCCCTATCTCTCAACTGGATCACCCGCCGCGAAAACAAACGGCAAATCAAATGGTTCAACGTCCTTTCCAGCTTGATGATTGGCTTCGTGCTGGTCATGCTCGTCTCCGCCTTCAAACGAATGCAGTTGTACGAATCTACCTTCGGCTACACCGAACTGCGCCTCATCGTCTACGTTTTCATGAGTTGGCTGGCCGTTTTGCTGGGCTGGTTCCTGCTTACCCTGTGGCTGGCCCCCCATCGCTTCGCCATCGGTCTGATTTTGACGGCCGTCGGCTTCCTGGCAACGCTTAATCTCATCAACCCCGACGCCTTCATCGCCCGCCAAAACATCGCCTTTTACCAGCACAAGGCGGAATTGGATACGGTTGACGAATCTCCTGTGGACGATTACGGTCGTTTCTCCGCTCGATACACCCAACAAGCCCAACGATTAGACATCTACTACTTAACCACCCTGTCCGATGACGCTGTGCCGCAGCTCATTCAGGCATTAACGGCCGTCCACGGCGATGACCGTCTAGTTCGCGTTCCCACCTGCTACCAATGGCGCGGTTCGGAAAAGATTGAGCTGTACAAGGATTGTCAGGCAACGCGGTATCAAATTTTATGGGATGAACTGAACGGCCGTTACCAATCCATGACCGACAACTCCGATTGGCAGCGTTGGCAATCTTTCCACCTGTCCCATTGGCACGCCTATAACGCCCTAAACGGCCTATTCATCGGCGAATCGTAGGTGAGATGGCAAGTATGCGGTCGGCGAGTGTGCGAGTATGAAACTGTGCGAGTACCCGCCACCCGCTGCTCGCCGCCTGCAACGGAGAACAAATGAACAAACGCAAACCAAATTACCCAATACTCATTTTCTTAACCCTTCTATTAGCGTCCATCGTGGCGACGACGATGGTAGCCGTGCGGGGCGTCTACAGCGGCGAATTGCGGTTTATTTTTCTGGTATGGAACCTGTTTTTAGCCTGGCTGCCGCTCTTCTTTGCCTGGATGGCGTACCGGTACCGAAAAACGGCCGTCATCTACGCCCCACTCTGGCTGCTCTTCTTCCCCAACGCCCCCTACATCATCACCGACCTGATCCATCTGCGTTACCGGGTAGAAGTCCCCATCTGGTACGATGCCCTGATGATTTTCACCTTTGCCCTCACCGGCTTGATTTTGGGGGCCATTTCCCTTTATTTGATGCAGGATGTCGTCGCCCGGCAGTTCAATCGTCTTACAAGCTGGCTGTTTGTCCTCATCACAACCGGATTAAGCGGTTACGGCGTCTACATCGGTCGTTTCCTGCGTTGGAACAGTTGGGACATCTTCACCCGCCCCGGAGCCCTGACCTACGACATCCTCGCCAGCCTCGGCAGCCCCAAAACCTACGCCGTCGCCCTCCCCCTGGCCGCCCTGATGTTGTTTGCTTACGTCATCATATACACATTACCGCGATTGGAGTTAGCCTCAGCGAATAGTTGACAGCGGGCGCCTATCAACTGACAACTATCAACTGATCAGGAGGAACCATGAGCAGTTACGAAGAAACCTGCGTTTCAGAAACGTATTCAACCGGATTCCCGCCGCTCGGCATGATTTCCATCTGGTTTGGCGTCATTTTGATTGGGATAACGGCCGTCGCCCAACTCATCATCCCCGCCCCCGACCAACTGTGGCACAACCCCGTCATGACCAGCCTCCAACTTCCCCTCGCCATTCTCATTGGCGGTTCATTCCTCTACCTCCTCATAGCCGCCCGCGATGACGCCAAACTGGCCGCCGTTCCCCTCATCATCAACATCGGCACCTTACTCATCGTCCGCTTCGTTCCCTTCAACGGCCTCTGGCAGGAAATCACCTTTCAATGGCGCTGGGCCGATTACAACGAAGTCGTTCATCTCGTCGAAAGTGGCCGCATTCAACCCGATGAACAAGGGTACGCCCCTCTTCCCCTTCGCTATCGCACCCTTGTAAAAGATGGCAGCGTCATCCGCATCAGCGCCGCCGACGGCGTCACCCGCATTTTCTTTTACGATAAACACACATCCCCGCAAATCTTTTCCGGCTATTATTTCCGTTCCGATAACAACCCGCCCCAGCCCGGCGATTTTGACGGCCGTTGGCGCTACGTGGCACAGAAACGGCCGTATTGGTTCTACTGTTCATCATATTAGCCGGGCAGTCGAGCAGCTAAATAGTCAACCATAAACAGCCGATTACCCGCTTACCAGACAAAATAACGCCAGTTATGACAGATATTACCGCCGTCAATCAAAAACACTGCCAAAATCCCTCCGAATCATCACTGCTATACGCAAAATAACAGTGAATTTGCAGATTTTAGCCTATAGTTTCCACAAAAGAGCCAATCTATAGCCTAAAAAAGCCATCAAAAACCGATCTACTCCACAATTAATTATGAGTAGGTCATAATCTATCCTGATAGCCTAGTTTTTCGTATAGATCGTTTGATCTAATAATTGAACAACCAAACAAACATCTCTATTTTTCTCTTCTTCTCTTTGTGAATCTTCGCGTTTCCTCCGTGTAACCCCGTGTCCCATTTTCAAGGGCGACATATCTCCATCATACGGCCGTTTATGACTTTTGTCAGAATCAAGGGTGTAATCTATCACTGGCTCCCTTCCATTAACCACATACAATAAAACAGGTTATAATTAGGAAAATTCCACAACCCCACCGAACCGTTTGAAAATTTATACCTGAAAGGATTAACGAGGTGATGTAATGACGAAATATGTATACTTGTTTAGCGAAGTCGAACAAGCCGAAGAACACATGAATGGCAGTTGGGAAGGCGTGCGCGGCTTATTGGGCGGCAAAGGAGCAAATCTGGCCGAAATGACCCGCATTGGCGTTCCCGTTCCCCCCGGATTCACCGTTTCCACCGAAGCGTGTAACGCCTATCTTGAAGCTGGCGAAACATTCCCCCCCGGCATGTGGGAAGAAGAGCTGGAAGCAATGAAAGCCGTCGAAGAAGAGACCGGCAAAAAATTTGGCGATCCCCAAAATCCCTTGCTGGTTTCCTGCCGCTCCGGCGCCAAATTCTCCATGCCCGGCATGATGGATACCGTGTTGAACATTGGCCTGAATGATGAAACGGCCGTTGCCATGACCAAATTCACCGGCGACGAACGCTTCGTTTACGACGCCTATCGCCGTCTGGTCCACATGTTTGGCTCCGTTGTGCTAGGCATTGACGACGAAGAATTTGAAAAACCGTTGGACGCCGCCAAAGAAGCCAAAGGATACAAAAACGACACCGAGATGACGGCCGACGATTGGAAAGCGTTAACCGAAACCTACAAAGCCATCATCAAAAAACACAAAGGGTTCGACTTCCCCCAAGACCCCTACGAACAGCTAAAACTGGCAACCGAAGCCGTCTTCAAATCCTGGAACGGCAAACGGGCTATTGATTACCGCAACGCCGCCGGCATCAGCCATGATTTAGGCACAGGCGTCAACATCGTCACCATGGTCTTCGGCAACATGGGCAGCACCTCCGGCACCGGCGTCGCCTTCACCCGCAACCCCGCCACCGGCGAAAACGTCCTCTACGGCGATTATCTCATCAACGCCCAGGGCGAAGATGTAGTCGCCGGCGTTCGCAACACCACCAAAATTCAATTCATGGGCGAGGAACTGCCGGAAGCCTACGAAGAATTCCTGGAAGTGCAGGAAAAATTGGAACAGCACTACCGCGAAATGCAGGACGTGGAATTCACCATCGAGCGCGGCAAACTATGGATGCTGCAAACCCGCGACGGCAAGCGCACCGCCAAAGCGGCCGTCAAAATTGCCGTTGACATGGCTGAAGAAGGTCTCATCACCAAAGAAGAGGCTGTAAAACGGGTCAAACCGGAACAGGTTGACACGCTGCTTCATCCCCAATTCGACCCCAAAGCGAAAGAAAAAGCGGCTGCCGACGGCGCTCGTTTTGCCAGCGGCGTCAACGCCTCCCCCGGCGCGGCCGTCGGGCGCATTTACCTGGATGCGGACACGGCCGAACGCAAAGCTAAAGAGGAAGGGCAAGATGTGATTATGGTACGGCCGTTCACCAAACCCGACGACGTACACGGCATGTTAGCCGCCAAAGGCATCCTCACCAGCGAAGGCGGCGCCACCTCCCATGCGGCCGTCGTCGCCCGCCAATTCGGCATCCCCTGCGTCGTCGGCGCTTCCGAAGTCCGCATTGACGCCGAAAAACGACAAATCACAGCCAACGGCATCACCATCCAAGAAGGTGACTACATCTCCGTAGACGGCACCACCGGCGAAGCCTTCCTGGGCGAAATTCCCTCCATCGCCCCCACCCTGGAAGAACAAACCGAACTGATGACCCTGCTCGATTGGGCCGACGAAATCTCCGCCACCGATGGTATCCGCGACGTACCCGAAGGCTGGCCGACGCGCGGTTTGCAAGTGTGGGCCAACGCCGATTACCCCGACGACGCCCGCCGCGCCCGCTCCTACGGCGCGCAAGGCATCGGCCTCTGCCGCACCGAGCATATGTTCTTTGAACCCGAACGTCTGCCCATCGTCCAGCGCATGATTTTGGCCGACACCAGCGCAGAACGGCAAGCTGCCTTAGATGAACTGCTCCCCTTCCAACGGAGCGATTTCGACGGTTTATTTGAAGCGATGACCGGCCTGCCCGTCATCATCCGCCTCATTGACCCGCCGCTGCATGAATTCATGCCCGATGAACACGAACTGTTGGAAGAAGTCATCGAAAATCGTATCAAAGGCGTCGAAGATGCGGCTAAAGAAGCGTTGTTAGCCAGCGTCCAGAGTATGCACGAAAGCAACCCCATGATGGGTTTACGCGGCGTCCGCCTCAGCGTCATGATGCCCGAAATCGTCGGGATGCAGGTGCGGGCCATCTTTGAAGCCGCCGCCGACGTGAAACTGCGCGGTTTTGAGCCGCATCCAGAGGTCATGATCCCCCTCACCGGCCATGTGAACGAACTGCATTTCATCCAGCCCAAACTAGAAGAAATTGCCGCCGACGTGATGAAAACCAAAGGCGTTGAATTTGCTTACAAATTTGGCACGATGATCGAAATTCCCCGCGCCGGTTTGACGGCTAACGAGATTGCCGAAACGGCCGAATTTTTCTCCTTTGGCACTAATGACCTGACCCAGTTCACCTTTGGCTACAGCCGCGACGATGCGGAACGCAACTTCCTGGTCAAATACGTGGAAGACGGCATTTTGCCCAAGAATCCGTTCCAGACGATTGACGCCGACGGCGTAGGCCAATTGATGGACATCGCGGTCAAGAAAGGACGCGGCGCGCGCGTTAGCCTGGAAGTAGGCATCTGCGGCGAACATGGCGGCGACCCTGAATCCATTGCCCTGTGCCATGGATTGGGTCTGAACTACGTTTCCTGCTCCCCCTTCCGCGTACCGATTGCTCGTTTGGCCGCTGCGCACGCGGCTTTGGCGGATAAGTAAGCTTTCAGCTAACCAGCTAGTCGGCTTGTCAGCCAGATTGAAATACCAACAGCCAGTCTCATTTGTGGGACTGGCTGTTTTTTCTTTCCCCCCCCCACCCTACCGAAAATTTACGGATAGCCGCGTAAAAATTTATTTGTGATATTTGTCACAATCATTTGTGAAATATGTCACTATCTAGTTTTCGCCGCTTGCCATACACTTTGGACGTGGGTTGAACGGCCGTTTCCAACCGTTTAACACAACATTTATCAATGGGTGTGTTTCAAATGAGTTGAGAGGAAGCGTGTGTTTCGGGAATTGGAATTCCCGAAACGTTGAGCAACTAAGATGAAATACAACATTTATCAACAAGGAGAACACAACAAAGATGGATCGAGAACGAAATACATTTGATGCCCTGGTACCACAGGACATGGCGCACAAAGCTGAAGCGGCCGGCGTTGCCAAAGTTAACATGGGCCCGTTTAGAATGTTTGCTCTGGCCGTATTGGCCGGCGCTTTTATCGGATTGGGGGCTATTTTTGCTACAACTGTGACTACCGGCGTGGGCGCTGCTTACCCATTTGGTATTACAAAGTTGCTAGGCGGTCTGGTCTTTTGCCTGGGCCTGGTTTTGGTCATCGGGGCGGGAGCGGAACTGTTTACCGGTAACAATTTGATTGTGATGGCCTGGGCTGACAAGAAGATTTCAACGAAAAGCCTGCTCCGGAGCTGGGTCATCGTCTATGTTGGCAATTTCGTCGGTTCAATTTTAACGGCCGTTATGATGTTGTGGAGTAAACAATACACGTTTAGCGGCGGCGCGGTCGGCTTAAATGCGCTCAACATCGCCAATGGCAAAGTAAACCTTGAGTTTGGGCAGGCATTGGTGTTGGGGATTTTGTGTAATGCGCTGGTATGTTTGGCGGTGTGGCTGGCGCTGGGCGCGCGCAGCGCTACCGACAAAATTGTGGCTATCATTTTCCCGATTACGGCGTTTGTGGCCGCCGGATTTGAGCACTGCGTTGCCAATATGTACTTCATCCCGATGGGATTATTCATCAAAGCTGGCGCTGATGGCAGTTTTTGGAGCGCTGTCGGCAAAACGGCCGCCGATTTTTCCAACTTGACCTGGGGTAATTTTTTCGTTGTCAATTTACTGCCGGTAACCATTGGCAATATCATCGGCGGCGTGGGGTTTGTGGGGCTGGTTTATTGGTTCATTTACCTGCGCCCCAGTTGGACGCATCATTCAAATTAAGGGTATCACATAGTCTCTCCTCCTGAGACACATGGGAATCAGTGGTTGGAAACCGGGGCCGAAAGGCTCCGGTTTCTGCGTTTTAGCCCAGGGGGAGCGTGTAGATGACGCGCCAGGCGGCGTCGTCGCGGCCGCGCTGCATGAGGCGGAGTTCAGTGATGGGGGCGGTGAAACGGCCGTGTTCCCATTCAGTCGCGCGTAGATTTGTGAGCATAACGGCCGTATCCGCCTTGTTCAGCCGCATGGCCAGGGTGAGGTGGGGCGCGAAACGACGGTGTTTATCGCGCCCGGCCAGCCGGATGAGCGTCGCCCGCACTTTTAGCAGGTCGTCCGTGCGTTTGACGCCCAGATAGACAACGCGGCTGCCAAAGCTGCGAATGCCGCCCAGTTCCAGACTAAACGGCTTGATTTTGCCAGCCATTGCCTCCAAGCGGGCGATTAAATCGGCTTCATTTTCGGCGGTTGCCGGGCCGCTGCGCCAGTAGGTGCCGGCTAAAGTAACGTGCGGCGGGGTGATGACGGCCGTTTTCGGGTCAAATTGCGCGCGAATGGCCTGAATCTCATCTGCCAATGCGCCGCCAGGGAATGCGCCGATAAAAATGCGATAATCGCCGCGCCGCTGTCTCGGTTTGGGGGTGCGTTTTCGTTGCATGACCGCCATTATAAACCAGATTGGCCGCGAGTACAGTATAGCGTAAATATGCAGGCATCTTCGTAGAACGATTTGGTAAGTCGTTCAGGCCGTCAATTGGTTCACCAAAACGGGGCCTGGGAGGCCCCTCTACGTCACTTGGGAGGCCCCTCTACGCCGCCGGTGAAATTGATTGACAATTTGTCGCGCACCCGTCTTCAATTTGGGGCTTGACAAAGTGTATTTATTACACTATAATGTCAATCATTAAGTGTTTTAGTTACACTAAATGAAAAATCGGAGGTATGATCCATGTTCAAAACCATCTTACCAACCATCATGATCGCCGCAGCCGGGGGAATTTGGGGCGCGTCAGGAGCTGTAGGGGCGGCCATTGTCGTTGTTTTCCTGCTGGCGGTGTGGGGCGTGCGCCGTTGGGTGTATGTGACAGTGCCGGAATTGGAAACGGCCGTCGTCTACCGCGCCGACAGCGATACATTTGCCCGCTTTTTGGCTCCCGGCCGTCATTGGATTATGCCCTTTGTGGAGCAGTTGGGCGCGCCCATTGCAACCGCTTCGGCGACGGCGAAAGGCCAGTGCGTCAATGCAGAAACCATGGGCGGCATCCCGTTGACGATTGAGTGGTCGCTCTCCTACAAGCTCAATCCGTTCCGCATTCCGGCCGAAAAACGGCCTAAATTAGCCCGCACTTTGCCCAAAAAGGCGGCAACGGCCGCGCGCAATCACGTCAACAACTGCATCCGGCACGTCGTCGGCGATTATCCGGTGGATTTGTTGAGCCAGCCGGGGATGGTCAAGCGGCTGGAGCGGGAAGTGCGCCAATTGGCGGCGGCGCGGTTGGCCGATATGGGGTTTGAGGTGTCGCGGGTGATGCTGGGCGCCATCGAAATGCCGGCCACTGTACGCGCCGCGCTGACTGAATCCTACGAACAAAAAATGCGGACGGAACATGAAGCGCAGTCGTTGGCGCGGCTGCATCGGGTTGTCAGCCAATTTTCAGAAGCAGATATGGCCCGGCTGCTGGAATTAGAGCGGATTTACAAGCTGGGCGAGCATGGGGTGGCGTTGGTTTACCCGCCTGCGTATCCTCCCACGCCCGCGCCGGTGAGAAACGGCCGTCGTCGTTCCTATCCCGTTTATGCGGGGCCAATGCCGCCGGATGCGGCTGCCGCCGGGCTGTCGTAATGCGTGATGCGTGAAACGTGAAACGCGATGTCTTTTCACGTTTCACGTTTTACGTTTCACGTTGACGAACGCGAACGAATGTTCTAAAATTGAGGCATGGATGGCCTGCAAAAATTACAACTGTTTACCCAATATATGGGTTTGGAACCGGCGGAAGAGGTGGGGGAACGGCCGTCTGTCGGACGCCTGTCCACCGCTCCCTGCGGCGTAAAAATTGGTAAAAATCAGCCGCAAGAGCCGGAACCTCTCATCTATGATGCCAAAATGCCGGGCGGCAAGACCATCCCCCTGCTCAAAACCCTGCTGACCTCCGCCTGCGAACGCAACTGTTACTACTGCCCCTTCCGCGCCGGGCGTAATTACCGGCGGGAAACGTTTAAGCCGGAAGAGATGGCGAAAACGTTCATGGATTTGTACAAAGCGGGCATTGCCGAGGGTCTTTTTCTCAGTTCAGGCATCATTGGCGGCGGGGTGAAGACGCAGGACAGGCTCATCGCAACGGCCGATATTCTGCGCAACAAGTACCAGTATCGCGGCTATTTGCATCTCAAAGTGATGCCGGGGGCGGAAAAAGCGCAGGTGGAACGCGCCATGCAGTTGGTCAGCCGCCTCTCCGTCAATCTGGAAGCGCCCAATGAGCGGCGTTTGCAGCAGTTGGCCCCCAAGAAGGTCTTTTTTGAGGAGTTGTTACGGCCGTTGCAATGGATCCATGACAT
>JANTHP010000026.1 GCA_024762395.1 Anaerolineae bacterium
AAAAAAGGAAAAGAAAAATGTCAGAAAGAGAAATTGCAGGCAAAACAGTTCACTTTGATGAAGATGGGTTTATGGCCAATCCGGCCGAGTGGGATAAAGATGTTGCCCAGGCGTTGGCTGCGGAAATCAAGATTGATCTGACGGATAGTCACTGGAAGGTTATCGAGTTCTGCCGAACAGATTATGAAGCGCAGGGCGATGCGCCCACGCTGCGCCGCATCACAAAGGTTGGCGGCGTGCCGACGAAGGAATTGTATAAATTGTTCCCCAAAGGCCCGGCCAAGAAAGTGGCGTATGTGGCCGGTTTGAAGAAGCCGAGTGGGTGCATTTAGTCGAGTAGTCGGGTGGTCGAGTAGTCGAGTAGTCGAGTAGTTGAGTAGTCGGGTGGTCAAGTAGTCGAATAGTCGTATTAAATCCGACTACAGGACTACCAGACTAAACGACTACCAGACTAACTGACTACCGGACTAACCGACTACCAGACTAAGGAGAATGTCATGTTTGAAGATACAGATCGTAAGTTGTGCATTATTTGCTCGAAAGGGACGTTGGATATGGCTTATCCAGGGTTGGTTTTAGCCAATGCGGCTCTGATGGAAGGGATTGACGTGACGATGTTTTTCACTTTCTGGGGCCTGGATATGATTAACAAACGGAAGATGGATAAGCTGAAGTTTTTGCCGGTTGGTAATTCAAGTATGCCGATTCCGACGGTGATTGGCGGGCTGCCGGGTATGTCTGGCATGGCAACGGCCGTTATGAAAAAAGAGATCGAAAAATTGGATTTCCCACCGGTCAGCGAATTTCTGGAAATGATTTCCGATGCCGGCGGCAAATTGTACGGCTGCAAAATGTCCATAGATATGTTCGAGGACTTTTTCATGATGAAAGAGGAAGATATTTTCGAGCGTGTTGACGCCATTGTTGGCGCGACGGACTTCATGGAAATGAGCGAAGGCGCGCAGATTATTTTTATTTGATTCAGAAAATCCCTGAAGCTGACTGTATCGCCCGGCGTTGAAAATCGTCGGGCGGTTTTTGTTTGCCGGGATTGTCGTTATAATTGATTTGTTGTATCGCAAATGGTAACGACTAAGCTCCAGAGGTGACAGTCACTTAAAACACAACATGTTGTGACGACAACCTCTGGGAAAGTGACTGTCACCTTGGTTGTTACTCGCAATGCAACAATTCACACAATGAGACGAGGTAAATAATGAAAATAGGCGTAATTACAGACGACGGAAAAACAATTAGCGCGCATTTTGGTTCGGCGGCGAAGGTAGCTGTGTATGAAGTGGCCGATGGCCAGGTAGTCGGCCGTGAACTGCGGGATAAGCCGGGACACAGTCACGGACACGATCATGAACATGGGCACGGCCGTCAACAAGACCTCATTCAGGTTGGAGATCGTCATGATCATGATCATGGACATCATCATGGCGGCTTTCAAGAGAAATTAGCTGTCATGCAAGATTGCCAGATCGTTTTGGCGCGCGGTATGGGCTACCCCGCCTATGAGAATTTGAAGCGGGCCGGGTTGCAGGCGATTACGACGGATATTAAGGATATTGAAACGGCCGTAACGGCCGTCATCAACGGCACAATCGTAGATAATCCCAAACGCCGCCACGCCCATTAAATACGTGACACATGGCGGCATAACCTGTGACATCCTACGCTATGAAAAGAGCTTATCCTTTGGCAAAATAGGATAAGCTTTTTTATTGCGTAACAACTATGCACGAGTTACCCATTACCGAAAACATTTTAGAAATTGCGGTGCGGCACGGTCAGCAGGCCAACGCCGTCCGTGTCAAAGATCTCTACCTGGTCATTGGTCAACTTTCCTCCATCGTAGACGATTCCATCCAATTTTACTGGGACATCATCAGCAAAAACACCATTTGCGAAGGCGCGCAGCTCCATTTTGAACGCATCGCGGCCCAACTACTGTGCCTGGACTGCGGTCAAACCTATGGCTTTGAACACGAACTCATCGCCTGCCCGCATTGTGACGGCAGCCGCGTGAAAGTCATTGCCGGCGAAGAATTTCAACTGCAAAGCATCGAAATAGAAACGTAGGACAAGATGGCAATCTTGTCTAACAGAGGGGAAAAATTATGACATCCGTAACCGTTGTAGAACAAATCATGAGCGCCAACGACAGCCTGGCCGCTCAAAACAGAGCTTTATTGGAAGCCAGCGGCGTTTTAGGCGTGAACATGATGGCTTCCCCCGGCGCCGGCAAGACCAGCGTCATCCTTCGCACCATCGAAGCTGTCGCCTCATCCCTCAGATTAGGCGTCGTCGAAGGGGATACGGCCGCTGTTACCATAGACGCCGACAAGGTCATTTCGGCTGGGATGCCGGCCGTGCAAATTAACACCGGCGGTCAATGCCATTTAGACGCCGTCATGCTTGGCAATGCCCTGCCCCAACTGTCCCTGTCCGACATTGACCTGCTCATCGTCGAAAACGTCGGCAACCTCATTTGCCCCGCCTCCTTCACCCTCGGAACCCATTTCAACGTCGTCATCGCCAGCGTGCCCGAAGGCGATGATAAGCCATACAAATATCCCAACATCTATCGCGGCATAGACGCCCTCATCCTCAATAAAACCGATCTGCTCCCCTATATTGATTTTGATATAGATTATTTCAAGCGCGGTATCGAAATCCTCAACCCCGATTTTCACTTTTTCCCCATGTCCTGCAAAACAGGCGAAGGCATTCCTGAATGGGCTAATTGGTTGAAAGAGCGCGCGGCGGCGTATCAAAATCGCTGATTTGTTCACCAGTTTATGCCAGTTTTTAACGATGGTTGCGATTTTCATAAAACTGCCTTACATTTTATAGATTGATAGTTGGATACGGTTAAACAGGATAGGCTTTTACTAAAATGAAGGGGGCCTTAACAGTCAGTCTTGTTTGGCAGTAAGGATAGAGAGTTGAGGAGGTTTAAATGGCAAAGGTGGTAATCATTGGAGCCGGGTTTGCCGGGCACACGGCCGCATTGTATTTAGGCGATGGATTAGGCAAAGATCATGAAGTGACCATGATTAGCATGTCTGATCGTTTCCTGTATGTGCCGTCGTTAGTTTGGGTTGGGATTGGCCGTATGGATGTGGAAAAAACCCGCTTCCCTTTGAAGGACGTGTATGACAAAATGCACGTTCGTTTTGTGCATGGGAAAGCGACGGAAGTGCATCCTGACGACCGGTATGTCATTGCCGACAAAAGGGACGGCAGTGATGAGCAAGTGCGGGTGGATTATGATTATCTCATCATTGCCACCGGGCCGATGCTCAATTTTGACGGGACGGAAGGGTTAGGGCCGCATCTAGGTAACACGCATTCCATCTGCACGCCCCAACACGCCACCCACAGCCGCGACGGGCTGATGGAAGAGGTGGCGCGGATGAAGAAGGGGGAGAAGCGTAAGATCGTCATTGGCACCGGCCATCCGGGCGCGACCTGCCAGGGAGCGGCGTTTGAATATATCACCAATACGCACAAGGAACTGCTGCGCCAGGGCGTGCGTGACAAGGCTGAATTGACGTGGCTCTCCAATGAGCAAGATATTGGCGATTTTGGCGTGCGCGGCGTTCAGGCCAAGTACAAGGGCAAAATTATCTCCAGCGCTGAATTTATCGGGGCTATTTTCAAAGAGTATGACATTAAGTGGCAGGTTCGCAGCGGCGTGAAGAAGGTGGATGAGAAGCGCATCTACTGGGAAAATTACGAGGGCGAATTTGGCGAGATGGAATATGATTTTGCGATGCTTATCCCCCAATTTTTGGGGATGCCGATGAAGTATATCGGTAAGGATGGCGAGGATGTGTCCAGCAAGGTGGTCGCTCCGAACGGGTTGGTGAAGGTGGATGCGATGTACGGGCAGCCGTATGAGGTCACGTCGCGCAATCCTAATTCCTGGCCGGAGATTTACCAGAATCCGACTTATGATAATATTTTTGCCGCTGGTATCGCGTTTGCGCCGCCGGGGCCGATTTCGGTGCCGCATATGACGCCGAATGGGACGAAGATGGCGGCGGCTCCGCCGCGCACGGGGATGGTTTCGGGTATTATCGGCCGTATTGTGGCTAAGAATATCATTGATTTGGTCACACACGGCCGTATGACGCACAGCGAGCGTATGACGGAGATGGCGGCGGCTTGTATTGCTTCCATGGGCGATTCGTTGTGGGACGGCTCGGCGGCGACGATTATGATTTATCCGGTTGTGCCTGATTTCCGCCGGTATCCGAATGAGTTTGGGCGCGATACGTTTGTGACGCATATGGAGATGGGGCTGGGCGGCGCCTGGATGAAGCGGATGATTCATATGACGTTTATGCACAAGCTGCAAGGGCGCGTTGGTTGGAAGGTGATACCAGAATAAGTGAGCGAGTATGCGAGTGGCGAGTATGCAAGTAATTTACATGCCTACTCACTACTCGCAGACACGCAAACTCGCATACGAAGGTGGTGAATGATGACAGATAAACCTAAGTTTGAAATTACGGAGAAGGACCGCAAGATGATGAATAATAAACTGCTGCAATTTTGGCGGTTTATTGTGTTGAATTTGAAGATTTTGAAGGCGGTGGATCGCAGTAAGCGTTCGTAACTGAACGGCAGCAGAAGTATTGACCGCAGATTTCGCGGATTGCGCAGATTTTTAGAAGTTGGATAATCTGTGTTATCTGTGAAATCTGCGGTTTTTTGTTGGCAACTATGAGTGATTTGGAAGGGCGGCGTATTCACATTGTGGGGATTGTGCAGGGGGTGGGGTTTCGGCCGTTTGTGTATGGGTTGGCGGGGCGGCTGGGGCTGAATGGCTGGGTGCGGAATACGTCGGCGGGGGTGGATATTGAGGTTGACGGTTCGGCGGCGGCGCTGGAGGGGTTTGTAACGGCTCTGCGCGATGAGCTGCCGCCGCTGGCCCAGATTGATGAGATGACGGCCGTTTCCATCCCGCCCAACGGTTTCACGAAATTCGAAATCATCCACTCAGAAGCCGTCGAAGGCGCCTTCCAGCCTATTTCGCCGGATGTTTCTATTTGCGACGACTGTTTGCGCGAACTGTTTGACCCGGCTGACCGCCGTTATCGCTACCCGTTCATTAACTGCACCAACTGCGGCCCCCGTTTCACAATTATTAAGGATATTCCCTATGATCGGCCGTTGACGACGATGGCGCCCTTTGCCATGTGCGAGGCGTGCCGGGCGGAGTATGAGAATCCGCTGGACAGGCGTTTTCACGCTCAGCCGGTGGCCTGCCCGGTGTGCGGGCCGCAGGTGTGGCTGGAAGATAGTGAACAGTTATCAGTTGACAGTGAACAGTTGACCGATTACCGATTACCGATTACTGATTACCGGGAAGAAGCTATCCAAAAAGCCCGCCAACTGCTGGCCGAAGGGAAGATTTTGGCCGTGAAGGGGTTGGGAGGCTTTCATTTGGCGTGCGATGCGTTGAGTGAGACGGCCGTTACCACCCTCCGCCAACGTAAATTGCGTGTAGATAAACCCTTTGCCCTCATGATGCCTGATTTGGAAACGGTGGAACAACACTGCTTCGTCAACGACGCCGAACGCGACCTGCTCCAATCCCGCGAACGCCCCATCGTCATCCTGCGCCGCCGCCCTGATTCGCCCATTGTTCCTCAAGTCGCTCCTAATCAAAATACGATTGGGGTGATGCTGCCGTATACGCCGCTGCATTATCTTTTGCTGGAGAAATTGTCAATTGTTAATGGTCAATTGTCAATTGTCAATTGTCAATCGTCAATTTTGGTGATGACGAGCGGCAATTTGAGTGAAGAACCGATTGCTACTGGCAATGACGAAGCGCGGGAACGATTGGCGCAATTGGCCGACGCCTTTCTCATGCACGACCGCGACATCCATGTGCGCTGTGATGATTCGGTTATGAGGATAATTAGTAATCCGAGATTAGTAATTAGTAAGCAGTCAACAAACCAATTACCAATTACTAATTACCAATTACCAATCCGCCGTTCTCGCGGCTACGCCCCTTTTCCTGTCCGCCTGCCCTGGGATGCGCCGCCGATTTTGGCAACGGGATCGGAGTTGAAGAATACGTTTTGTTTGGTGAACGGCCGTTACGCTTTCCTCAGCCAGCACATTGGCGACATGGAGAATTACGAAACGCTCCAATCGTTTGAGGCGGGGATTGACCATTTTGAAAAGCTGTTCCGCGTCCAGCCGGAACTGATCGCTTACGATTTGCATCCCAATTATTTAGCCAGCCGGTATGCGTTGGCGCGGGCGGAGAAGGAAGGGATTACGGCCGTCGGTGTCCAACACCATCACGCCCACATCGCCGCCTGCATGGCCGAGCATGGGCTGACGGGCGAGCGCAAAGTCATCGGCGTGAGTTTTGACGGCACGGGCTACGGCGATGACGGGGCGATTTGGGGCGGCGAGTTTTTGGTGGCGGATTATGGGGGGTATGAACGGCCGTATCACCTCCAATACATCCCCCTCCCCGGCGGCGACAAAGCCATCCGCGAACCCTGGCGATTAGCCCTGGCATGGTTGCGCCAGGCGGAATTAGGAATTAGGAATGAGGAATTAGGAATGGAGGCAGCGGTAATTGATGTTGTGCTGCATCAAATCGAAAAAGGCATCAACGCGCCGCCTACTTCCAGCATGGGACGCTTCTTTGACGCAGCGGCGGCGCTGGCGGGCCTGCGCCAAACCGTCAACTACGAAGCCCAGGCCGCCATCGAATTCGAGCAGCTCGCCGACCCTGCCGAAACAGGCGCGTATTCCTTCATCCTTCATCCTTCATCCTTCATCATTTCTCCCATCCCCCTCATCCGCGCCCTCGTCGCCGACCAACGCGCCGGCGTCCCCATTCCCGCCATCGCCGCCCGCTTCCACAACGGCGTCGCCGCCATGGTCGCCGAGGTTTGCTGCTTAATCCGCGACGAGCGGGGCCTATCGGAGGTTGTGTTAAGCGGCGGGGTGTGGCAAAATGTAACTCTGTTGGCGCGAACGATTCAACTTCTTTATCAGGATGGCTTTACGGTTTACACACATGAAAAGGTTCCGCCGAATGATGGGGGACTGGCGCTGGGGCAAACGGCAATAGCTTATGTCAATGTTTGACAAAAAAGATTATCAAAAACGATTTGAAGAATTGACATGCGAGGAAAGTATTGGTTTATTGCGGCATGATGTTGGGCATCATCTTCTAAATTCAATTGGCTTGTGTGAAGTTCTGCTAAAAGAATACGACAGTCTCATGCAATACGATGTCAAGGCAGCTGATTTGATTCGGCAGGTACTCAAAAACTCAAAAAAAGCGCAAGAAATAATAGTCGCATTTACTGATCCTTATCTTTCCAAACAACAGGAGTAACCTACGTGTTTAGGCGTACCTGGAAAAATCACAGAAATATATGACAATAAATTATGAGTAATTTACCCTTGTTTAATCAACCAAAAGAGATAGCGTCCCATTTTGAACCCAATGCAGACCTTGTGCTTTTTCACGGAGATGTGAACGATTTTGTCACCACAATCCCTGACGCCTCCGTTCAGTTAATCATCACCTCTCCGCCTTATAATTTGGGCAAAGCATATGAAGATAAGGTATCAATTGAAGCTTACTTAGAAACTCAGGCAAATACCATCGCCAAGTTTCACCGCATTCTAAAGCCAGAAGGGAGCATATGCTGGCAAGTTGGTAACTTTGTAGATAAAGGCGAAGTTTTCCCACTAGATATTTACTATTATCCAATTTTTAAGGAACTGGGATTTTCCCTACGAAACCGCATCATCTGGCATTTTGGACATGGATTGCATACTAAAAAACGTTTTTCCGGCCGTTATGAGACGATCCTTTGGTTTACCAAAAGCAAAGAGTATACGTTTAACCTTGATCCCGTTCGCGTCCCTTCTAAATATCCCGGCAAACGTCATTACAAAGGGCCAAACAAGGGGAAATTATCCGGAAATCCTAAAGGGAAGAACCCGTCTGATGTATGGCAAGGGCTTGTTCAGGAATGGGAAGAGTGCTTGTGGGAAATTCCCAATGTCAAGTCCAATCATCCCGAAAAAACCATACACCCTTGCCAATATCCTATTGAATTGGTTGAACGTCTTGTACTTGCTTTAACTGATGAAAAAGATTGGGTCTTTGATCCTTATGCCGGTGTTGGCTCCGCATTAATTGCCGCCATCAAACATAATCGCCGCGCAATGGGCAGCGAGCAAGATGGTGTTTACATTGACATCGCCCGTGAGCGAATTAATGCTTTTTTTGACGGAACGCTGCGAATTCGCCCGATGGGAAAACCGGTTTATCAGCCGACGGGCAGAGATAAAGTATCCCAGATACCGCCAGAATGGAGACAAGCGACACAGGGGCAGCTTTTAGAACCGAGGGAGGAATATAAGTGAAAATCGGAGGAGTTTATTCATTCAAGGGAGGAAAGAAGATTGTCGAAACTCAGTTTGCCGCCGAATTGCAAGAAATTAAGACGGTGATTGCGGCTGTTGATGGGCCTGCCCACAAAACGAAAGTGAGCCAGGAAAAAACGATGCCTGGGAAGATGCTGTACAAACCCGGTTCGCTGAATAAAGCATTTGGTCGGGAATTTGAAGCGCAGCGGTGGCAAAAATATAAAGTCCTGTGTGATTATCCAACCGAATTTTACACGGCCGATTATACGCCATCCGTTTCAGTTCACAGCGCTTTCCGAGAAATGGATTTTGTCAAGAATCGGGTTGGGGTTGAAGTTCAATTTGGGAAATATGCGTTCATGGTATACAACGTTTGCGCCAAGATGACGATTTTCCACAATCAAGGCGTGATTGATGTTGGCGTTGAAATTGTGCCGCTAAAAGAGTTAGCCAGCGAAATGTCAACCGGCGTTTCCTATTTTGAGCAGTTTGTGTGGGATTTAGAGCATCGCGGCGTATCTGATATTGATATTCCAGTTTTGATTTTGGGAATAACCATATAGCAGCCAAACGGGAGAAAGCTGATGTGTTTAGGCGTACCCGGAAAAATTACAGAAATTTATGACGCCGGCGGCCTGAAAATGGGCAAGGTAGACTTTGGCGGCGTCGTCCGCGAGGCGTGCCTGGAATATGTGCCTGATGTCCAGATTGGCGACTATACCGTCATCCACGTGGGCTTTGCCATCAGCCAACTCAGCGAGGAAGAGGCGATGGAAACGCTAAAAATGCTTAACGAAATCGCGGATGTTGGCGAGGAGTTGGGCGTTCAGCCAGGGGAGCGTAATGCGTGATACGTAATGCGTGACGAAAATATTCACGCATCACGCTTTTGAATTATGAAATACATTGACGAATTCCGGGATGCCGAACTAGTTAAGAAAACAGTATCAGAAATTCATCGGGTGGCGAAACGGCCGTCACCCATCATGGAAATCTGCGGCGGCCAAACCCACGCCATCATGCACTTCGGACTGGACCAACTGCTGCCCGATACGGTCGAACTGATACACGGCCCCGGCTGCCCCGTCTGCGTCACCCCGCTGGAACAGATTGACAAAGCGTTAGCCATTGCGGCGCGTCCCGACGTGATATTCACCTCCTACGGCGACATGCTGCGCGTGCCCGGCTCCGGTAAAGACCTGTTTTCCGTGCGGGCGGCGGGCGGTGATGTGCGCGTCGTCTACTCGCCGTTGGATGCCGTCAAAATCGCCCAGCAAAACCCTGACAAGCAGGTCGTCTTCTTCGCCATTGGCTTTGAGACGACGGCGCCGGCCAATGCGATGAGCGTGGTGCAGGCGCAGGCGTTGGGGCTGACCAATTTCAGCGTCCTCGTTTCCCACGTCTGCGTGCCGCCGGCGATGCACGCCATTCTTGGCTCGCCGGACAACCGCGTGCAGGGCTTTTTGGCGGCGGGGCATGTGTGCGCGGTGATGGGTTATTGGGAGTACCCGCCCATCGCCGAACAGTACCAGACCCCCATTGTAGTGACGGGTTTTGAGCCGCTGGATATTTTGCAGGGGATTTTGATGACGGTAAAGCAGTTGGCTGACGGCCGTGCCGAAGTCGAAAACGCATACGCCCGCGCTGTCACATTTGCCGGCAACAAACCGGCCCAGGCCGTCATCAACAAAGTATTCCGGCCCTGCGACCGCAAATGGCGCGGCATCGGAACAATTCCCGCCAGCGGCTACTGTTTGCGCCCCGAATTTGCCGCCTTTGACGCCGAACAACGCTTCGCCGTTGGCGACATCCAGCCGGAAGAATCGGAACTGTGTCAGGCGGGATTGGTCTTGCAAGGCCTGCTCAAACCCGACGAATGCCCCGCCTTCGGTAAAGAATGCACGCCGGAGCATCCCCTGGGCGCAACAATGGTGTCCGGCGAAGGAGCCTGCGCGGCGTATTATCGGTACAAAAGGAAATGATGAATGATGAATGCGGAATGATGAACCGATTCCGCATTCATCATTCATCATTCATCATTCACTATGCTTGATCATTTTGGCTTTTTAGCCCCTTTTTACGAACGATTTATTCCGCCGCCGGACCCGGCGGTGTGGAAAGAACTGTTGGATTTGCCGATTGACGGCCGTTTACTGGATGCCGGCGGCGGGACAGGACGGGTGTCGGGACAGCTTCAGCCGTTCGTCAGCCAATTGGTCATCAGCGACGAGTCGGTAAAAATGCTGGCCCAGGCGCAGGAGAAGGCGGTCTGCTGTCCGGTTAACGGGCACGTAGAAACGCAGCCCTTCGCCGATAACAGCTTCGACCGGGTGATGGTGGTGGATGCGCTGCATCATTTCGCCAACCAGCGCGACGCCGTCGCCGATTTGGCCCGCGTCCTTAAACCGGGCGGCCGTTTAGTCATCGAAGAGCCGGATTTGAATAAATTCAGCGTCAAACTGGTGGCCATCGCCGAAAAAGTGGCTTTGATGCGCAGTCATTTCCTCTATCCCGCCCAAATTGAGGCGATATTGACGGAATTGGGATTGTCTACTCGTGTAGAGGGAGACGGCCGTTTCTCCGCCTGGATCATCGCTGAAAAATATTAGGGTTCGTTCGTTTTCAGCTTTTTGGCAAATGCTGATAGCTGAACAGCGCTCATGCTATAATGATGAAAACGCACCATTGAGAACTGAATTATGCCAACGAAGCGTATTGGCGGTTTCCTTTGCTATTTTGTATCTTACGACTGTATCGAGCCGCCGCATATCCATTTATCGAAAGGTAAAAATCGGCATGCGCCCAGCGCCAAGTTTTGGTTGGAAACGATGAAATTGGAAAGAAATACAGGTTTGAGCGCTGGCGAATTGCGCGATGCGCGCAGGATTGTAAAGCAGAATCAAGCGCTATTTTTGGAGATGTGGGATGAGTATTGCAACGATTGACGTTCAACCGCGTGTTGCAGATGTCACTTTTATGAGCGACATGTTATCTGTGGCGATGGCTGACGGCCGTACCATTCTTGTGCCGCTCGCCTGGTATCCTCGATTAAAGTACGCAACGCCGGCCGAACAAAATAATTGGCGCGTATTTGAAGATTCAGATGGACGCGACATTATTTTTTGGGAAAGTGTAGATGAATTGATTCCTGTGGTCGCCTTATTAAATGGAACGCCCAGCCGCGAGTCTGAAAGATCGCTGCAACGCTGGTTGGCGGCAAGGGGAGCTTTGAGCGCCCAATGAGCAAAAACGAACCTGTCTACATCGAAAGCGTCATGTGCCCTGTTCCCATTCGCGATCGCGGGCACATTATTTTAGGACATGGCAGCGGCGGCAAACTCTCCGGCGATTTGATCGCCGATCTGTTTTTGCCGCCGTTTGACAATCCTGCCCTGCGCGCCGGGGACGACGCCGGTGTGGTAGACGCCAATTACTGTACCCAACTGGCCGTCAGCACCGATTCGCATGTCGTTTGGCCGTTGTTTTTCCCTGGCGGCGACATTGGTAAACTGGCCGTCTGCGGCACGGTCAACGATGTGGCCATGATGGGCGCCGTCCCCCAATTTTTAACGGCCGGTTTTATCTTGGAAGAGGGGTTGGAGATTGGCCTGCTGGAAAAAATCGTCGCTTCAATGAAGGATGCGGCGGCGGAAGCGGGCGTGCAAATTATTGCCGGCGACACAAAGGTGGTGGAGCGCGGCAAGGCAGACGGCGTCTACATCAACACGTCTGGCGTGGGGCTGATGCTGCCGGGGACGGAAATCGGCGGCGCGTTGGCCCGGCCGGGCGATGTGGTGATTGTGTCGGGCACGATTGGCGATCATGGCATTGCGGTTTTGGGTGCGCGTGGCGATTTGGGCTTTGAGACCGACATCCAAAGCGACGTCGCCCCGCTCAATCATCTGGTAAACGCCATGCTGGAAACGAGTGATAACATTCACGTTATGCGCGATCCCACACGGGGCGGGGTGGCCAGTACGCTCAATGAGATTGCCAAACAGTCGGGGGTGGGGATTGTGTTGGATGAAGGAGCGATTCCGGTGCAAACGGCCGTGCGCGCCGCCTGTGAAATGTTAGGATTCGATTCCCTCTACATCGCCAACGAAGGCAAACTCCTCGCCATCGTCGCCCGCGAAGATGCGGATGCGGTGGTGGAGGTGATGCGCAAGACGAAATATGGGGAAGACGCCGCCATCATCGGCGAAGTAACAGCCGAGCCGCCAGGTCGCGTTCTCATGAAAACCGCCATTGGCAGCACGCGCATTGTGGATGTGTTGATGGGGGAGATGCTGCCGCGTATTTGTTGAGCGGGGTTGCGAGGTTGCGGGGTAACTTCGCCACTTCGCCGCTCCGCCACTCCGCTACTTCGCCACAAATCCCAAAATCGTCGTCGGGTATTTATCTGTCGCCAAAAGGAAGCCTAAATCATCGAGGCGGGCGAGGCCTTCCCAGTTGCGGGCGTCCAGGGCGATGAGTTGGATTTGGATGGGCGGCGTGTTGGTGAGCGCAATGCCGCCATCGCTGTACTGGAATTGGACGAGCCGTTCGACGTAGGGGTATTTTTGATGGGTTTCGCCCTGACCGTATTGGTCGGCGATGGGGTCGTCGCTGGCGATGAGCTGGATGTCGCCGGGGAAGAAGTAGTTGATGGCCCAGAAACGGCCGTCTTCATCCACCGCCGTCGCATCCGTCAACCGATACTCAATCGCCGGGAAGGGAATCGTATCCACCGCCGCCAAATCTTCATCAAACCGGTGGGCGACGGGGGAATCGGTCACATCGGCGCCATATGTTTCATACAGCGTCACGATACGGCCGTCAGCAATGAACAACGCTTCCTCCGCCTTGTTTTTGATGTCGTTTTGGGGCAAGATTTCGGTGAGAACCGTCGTGTCTACCACTAATTTGCTCAAATCTTCCGCCATCTCCCCCGAAACCAGATAGCCCCGCATCCCCTCGCGCGGGCTGGCCTCAATCGTCAGGTATGCTGTGTTGCCGTCAAACGCAATCGCCTCGAACCCTTCATAATCGTCAATTTCATCCAATCCCGGCGCGATGAATGGGATTTGAATAGGTTCCGGCGGCGTAATGCCGTCATTGATGAACGCCAAAATATCTGTTTTCGCCAGCGCATAAAGAAACGCATCGCTGCCGGACGTGAAATCCGGGTATTGGGGCAGCAAAATCAGCCAATCGCCATACCAGGCCAGCCCGGAAACCTCGGCGCTGCGGTTGGCAATGGGGCCGGTGAGCGGAATTTCGGTTACCGGGTGTTCGGAAATGGCCGGGGGAGGGGCAGCGGCTGTTGTAGCGCAGGCCGCTGTCACTTCGCGCGTCACTTCGACTTCAACGATGCGGGTCACTTCTCGTGTGACTGGCCTTTCGACGACGACCGTTTCCTTGACAACGGCCGTTGCCGGCGCCGGTGATGATTGGTTGCAAGCGGTCAGCCAGAGTATGCTCGCTGCCAGTAGAAAGATAGCTGTTTTTTTCATGAGATGCGTCTCCTTTGAAGGAATTATAGCGGCAATATGAATGGGAACTATGATTTTCTCATCTGTTATTTGAGAAATCAACGCATTCAGAGACAATAGCAGAAATGAACGGATGGTAGATTAAAAAATGGACTCGTATGATTTTTACCAGCTTGAACCGGAAGAACCTCGCCGTTCGCGCGCGAAAACGGCCGTTTACCTGGGCATTGTCCTTCTTCTGATAATTGGCTTGTTGTGGTCGGGAATCAGCGGTGCGGTTTGGCTGGTTGACCAGATGAACACAGAGGCAGAAACGGCCGTTACCGCCATCCCGCCCTTATCCACCGCCGCCCCCCTGCCAACGCCCAACCCCGCCCACGCAGTCAACCGCATTGCCTTTGTCAATGCCGGGGGGCAAGTAGAAACCATCGCTCCCGATGGCAGCGACCGGCGGCAAATTAGCGACGAATCATTCCCATTTCAATTCCCAACCTGGTCGCCGACGGATGAATACGTCGCCGCGATTGGGGGGCGTACCGTGTACCGGTTAGCCGATTCTCTAGATGTGGAAGCCCGGCCATTGTATGCCAGCCGCAGCCAGAACCCATTTTATTTATACTGGTCGCCAAACGGCCGTTTCCTCACCATTCTTGCCAACCATCCCAGTGGCATGGGGCTGCACCTGGCCCCCGTAGATGGCGGCGAAGATGACAGCCGCCTGTTGGAAATGGGCAGCCCGTTTTATTGGGATTGGACAGCCGATTCCAGCCAGATTTTAATGCACACCGGTTTTAGCGGCGATGAGGCGCGATTGGCCTTGCTGGATGTAGAAAGCGGGCGCGGCGGCCCCAATGCCGCCCTGCCTGGACTATTTCAAGCGCCGGATATTTCGGCAAACGGCCGTTACTGGGCTTATGCTGAACTAGATGACAATGGGCTAAGCTGGCTGGTAGCCGCCGATGCAGACACGGGCGCTATGCAGCGCCAGCGCCATGCCGGACAGGTTGCCCTCAGTTGGAGTCCCGCAGCCGATCAACTCGCCTTCATCAGCGGCGGCGAAGGGCGGCTGGATTTTGCCGGGCCGCTGCGTTTGATGGATGCCGCCACCGGCGAGACCCGCTTGCTTAGTCAGGGGACTGTGTTGGCTTTCTTCTGGTCGCCAGACGGCCGTTACCTGGCTGCCATTACGGGTAAAGGTGAACTTGGCAATGATGTGATTGCTGCGGGAAACACTCGTGATGAGCGGCAATCGGAGGTCACAAGTCGAAGCAGTCGTCATCTCGGAAAATCCGCCCGTCAACATCCAACCATCACCCTAAACCTCATCCTCATAGATGCTGCCAGCGGCGAGAGCCGCCATCTGACTGCATTTGAACCAACCCTGACATTCATCACCCAATTCCTGCCCTTTTTTGACCAATATGCCCTTAGCCATCGCGTATGGTCGCCGGCCAGCGATGCCCTCGTATTGCCTGTGCAGCGAGATGGCGAAAATACCATCGTCATCATTCCCATTGATGGCGGCTCACCCCGTGTTTTAGGCGCAGGCGACATGCCTTTTTGGAGTCAACATTAATCATAAAGTAAGCCAATTTACATCATCTGTGTATCATGCCGCCCGGTGATGGGTCAGTAAAATTAGTACACTGGTACTAACAAGCCCGCACAGCAGCCACAACAGTTAAAGGTACAGCACAGCGTTCCCTTAATGAGGTGTGACATGATTCCGATTTACATGGTATTTTGGTCAATCGCAGTGATTTTGTTCCTGGGCTTAACCCGCATCCGCAATCTGGCGCAAATTGTAATGGTCGCATTGATCACCGCCCTGGTACTCATTGTGAGCCAGGCGTTGTTTGCGGAACTTTCGGCCGTCGCCGGCGCTTATCCCGGTCTGGTTTCGTCCAATCCCAGTTTTTACTTGAATCAAGGTATTGCCGGCTGGCTGGCGCTGCTGGTTATGCCTTGCGGCTGGATGGCGCCCATCATCGGCCTGCATCTGGCGCAGCGGTGGGAAGCCAATGGGTATGAGTAGGTGAGAACACGAGGCGACAGGTTTTAACTGGAGTCTGGTAGACTGTCGGAAAAATCTGGAAAACCTTGACAGAACACGGATTAACACAGATAAGTACGGATTTTTAGGCTAAAAATGTTAAAAAATCTGTGTTTATCCGTGAAATCCGTGTCCCATTTTTCTTTTTCCGATAAGCTGCTAGCCTTGGGAAAAGGCTAAGGGTTCAATCGTAAATAACTTTGGTGTTTCGGGAATTCCAATTCCCGAAACATGCTGTCCAAACAGGAAAGTTAAAAACGAGCAAAGGCTAAAAGCTGGTCAGCTAACGTTTCGATTGTGTGTCGGAGAGCTAACTTTTCGATCCAGTTCGCCGGGATGCTTTTTTCGCCGTAGTAAGCGCCCGCCAACTGTCCGTAAACGGCCGCCGTCGTATCCGCATCATCCCCCAAATTAGCCGCCAGTAAGCAGCCGTCGCGGAAATTATCGCTGCGGTAGAATGCCCACAACGCCGCTTCCAATGATTTGACCACGTAGCCGCTGCCCTGAATTTGCGGCGGCTGCCGTTTTTTGAAGGAACCGGCGGCGATTTCGTCAATGTCGGGGGTTAGGGGGTGGGTTTGCCAGTAACCGGGAGCAGGCGCGTAGCGGGGGGCGAGTAAGGTTGCTTTATCTGAGCCATTGAGCGCGCCGGCGATGAGGCCGCCAAAGTAACGGCAGGCGGATACGGCCGTTTCCGCCCCATGTGTTGTCCGCGAACTTTCTCCCGACCGTTGGATAGCCTGAATCGGATCGCGGGCATAGGCCATCGGAACCGGAGCCAGCCGCATGATGGAACCGTTCCCGGCTGAATAAGGATCGGTTGAGCCGGAAAAGGGATTGCCGGTTTGTCGGTAACGATGCAGCGCGTCCCGTACCGTGTTGCCGATGTCGAAGCAACGGCCGTTACTGCTCATATACCCCTCTTCGTACCAGCGCGTATACCTTTCCATCTGGTCGGCGGGGTCAAAGGAGCGGGTTTCTACCAGACTGGCCGCCAGACACAGCGCCATCGAGGTGTCATCCGTCCATTGGCCCGGCTCCAGCCGGAACGGCCCACCGCCAACCATGTCGCTGATGGGCGCAAAACTGCCCGGCGGCTTGAATTCTAGCGTCGTGCCGACGGCATCGGCGGCGGCTAATCCTAATAATGCGCCTCGGTAACGATTTTTCATGATAACTGTCCTGTCAGTAGTACGCCGGATGCCGGAATTTATTACGGCATCCGAAATATAGATGAGTGGTCACAAACGAAAAGCGTAACCGGAAGCGCATCACGTTTCACGATTAAATGCGTTCGTTAATGGCTTGCAGAACGGCTTCGTAGTTGTTCTCATTGCAGGCGATTTCTGTTAACGGCCGTTTCCCACCCCACAGCGTAATTGTCTTTTGGCGGGCATTCGTCGTCACCCGCTTCACCTGTCCCCAGCCAATAAACTCCGATTGGCGCGATTGGGCCATCGCTCCGGCGCTCATGGGGCCGGGTTGCCCGGAAATGACCAGCAGAAAGTTGACAACAGCGTTCTTTTTCGCCGTTTGGCCGCTGGTTGCGGCGCGGATGCCATTTTCGTCAAGGCGGTACTGATATTCATACCCGCCCCGGTAAAAGAGTCCCAGAACAATTGCCAGAAAAAGCAGCACAACGGCCGTGACGCCCCCGGTAATCTGCAACGAAAACCATACAGCCTCCCCACGAATCGGCCAGTTCAACAAGAGCATAATCAAAAATATCAAAAGGATAGGCAGGCTAAAAGCGAAACCAAGCTGTTTCAGCGCCGCTGCATTTCGCGCCAGGTTTAATTTAGCTTTCCATTCTAAGGGCAGTTGGGATTGGGGCGTCATAATTATCGTCTTCCTCATAAATGTAGGTCGGATTGCCAATCCGACTTACGATTTTTATTTGCCGCTTCCTGTAAACGCTTGAATGCCGGTTTGTGCCCGCCCTAAAATCAAGGCATGAATGTCATGCGTGCCCTCATACGTGTTCACTGCTTCCAAATTCAAAACATGGCGAATGACGTGGAACTCATCAGAAATGCCGTTGCCGCCGTGCATGTCGCGGGCCATCCGGGCGATGTCCAGCGCTTTGCCGCATGAATTTCGTTTGACCAACGAAATCATTTCCGGTGCGGCCCGGCCTTCATCCATCAGGCGGCTTACGCGCAGTACGCCCTGCAAGCCTAACGTGATTTCCGTCATCATGTTCGCCAGTTTGAGCTGGATGAGCTGGTTGGCGGCTAACGGCCGTCCAAACTGCTCCCGTTCCATGGTATAATTGCGGGCGGCGTGCCAGCAAAATTCAGCCGCGCCCAATGCGCCCCAGGCAATGCCGAAACGCGCTTTGTTTAAACAGCTAAACGGCCCCTTCAACCCTTTCACATTCGGCAGCAAATTCTCATCCGGCACAAACACCTCGTCCATCACAATCTCGCCGGTAACGCTGGCGCGGAGGCTGAATTTCCCTTCGATTATAGGCGCGCTTAACCCCTTCATCCCTTTTTCCAGCACAAACCCGCGCACGTCGCCATCTTTAGCTCCGGCGGCATTTTCGCCCTCGCCATACGCCTTGGCCCACACCACGAATACATCGGCAATGGGAGAATTGGTGATCCACATCTTGCTGCCGTGCAAAATCCAGCCGCCGTCCACCTTTTTGGCGCGGGATTCCATGCTGCCGGGGTCGCTGCCATGATTGGGTTCGGTCAATCCAAAGCAGCCAACCCATTCACCGCTGGCCAGTTTGGGCAGGTATTTTTGCCGTTGTTCTTCGGTTCCAAAGGTATAAATCGGGTACATCACCAGTGAGCTTTGCACGCTCATGGTGCTGCGGTAGCCGCTGTCAACGCGCTCTATTTCGCGGGCGATTAGTCCGTAGGAGACGGCGTTTAGGCCAGCCGCGCCGTATTTTTCGGGGATGGTGGGGCCGAGCATCCCCATTTCACCCATTTCGTTGAAAACAGCTCGGTCAAATGTTTCGTGCCGATGCGCTTCCAAGATACGCGGCATGAGGTTGCCCTGACAATAATCGTGCGCCGCATCGCGCACCATGCGCTCTTCGCCGGTTAATTGGTCGTTAAATAGAAAGGGGTCTGTCCACTGGAATTTTGCTCTTGCCATGATTTTCTTCATCCTTGTTGCGGTTTGATTGGTTACGTTTAAATTTTGCTGCTCTAGCAGGCTGTCGGAAAAGTCTAAGAAACATTGATTGGACACGGATTAACGCAGATAGACACGGATTTTCAAGTCGAAAATATCAAAAAATCTGTGTCTATCCGTGAAATCCGCGTTCCATTATTCTTTCTCTGACAAGCTCCTAGTATCAGTGTTCAGTAATCTGTAAACAGTTATCAGTACAGTCTACCTCTGGAAAGTGCCTACTGAAAACTGTTTACTGACTTCTGTTTACTGGTACTAGTATGCCAGATTTGATGGACGGTGGGAAGTGAAAAGCAAAACGTGAAATGTGATGACCACATTTCACGTTTTGCGGTTGAAATAATGTTGGGGTTATGTGAAGGATTATGCGGGTACGGCCGTTTCCACCACCACTTCCTCTTTTGGTATCGGCCATTCCTGGAAAATGGGTCGGGGCAGGTCTGCCTCCTCGATGAGACGCGGGACAATCGCCTCCCAGTGAACAGCCATGATGTGCATGCCATTGAGACCCGGCGTATTCTTCAGCTTCTCAATTGTTTCCAGGGCAATGGCGACGCCCTCTTCCTGTTGGCCTTCTTTGTCGCCTGCCTCATCCATTCGCTTGATGATTGCCGGCGGAATGACTACGCCCGGCACGTCATCGTCCATGAAATGAGCCGCACGGTTGCTTTTCAGTGGAATCAGGCCGGGCAAAATGTAGACTTTGTCCAGCAAATTGCGTTTATCTAGCGCTTCCAGCCAATCGGTGAAGCGGTCATAATCAAAAATGGGCTGCGTTTGGATGAATTGGGCGCCGGCGTTAATCTTCTTTTCGGCGCGGATGGCTTCATATTTGGGCGGCGCGCCAAAGGGCGATCCGGCTGCTCCCAGGAACCATTGTGGACGCCGTTTGATGGGACGGCCGTCCAAATAAACGCCCTCATCCCGCATCCGGCGCAGCATCCACAACACCTCTACCGCATCCATGTCGAACTGGTCGGGCTTCACCATCGGCGAAGGGCCAAACCGCTGATGATCGCCGCTGAGACAAAGAATGTTGCGGATACCCAGCCCCGCCGCGCCCATCGCGTCCGCTTCAATAACCACCCGGCTGCGGTCGCGGGCTTGAAGCTGCATCACAGCTTCCAGCCCTGCTCCTGATGATTGACAAATTTGACTGGAGGCCATGCTGTTCATCCGCGCTGACGCCGAGGCATTATCCGTGAAGTTGGCGGCCGTCACATACCCTTTCAGCCAGCCTGCTTTTTTGCAGATGATGGCGCCTGATGCGCCCAACGGCGGCGCGATTTCGGCCGTTATGACGAACGTGCCCGTTCTCAAATTGGCCTCCAGCAGCGAGATGGGTTCTTCATACGCCGGTGGATGGTAAAGGGCGTCTCCTTGCCACCAATCGGGCTGGCGTAAGTCGTAGAAGAATTGGTCCCATTCAGCGTCGAACTTGTCCCGGTCGCGCAAAATATCGCGCAAATGCGGCCCTTTGCCACGCTCGCGCCAAAACTGGATCATATTCAGCCAGGTTTCATGGCCGGCGCGGGAGCCGTCTATGGGGGCGTTGATTTCCAGCAGCTTGTCCAGGCGGCCCATTTTTTCGGCGCGGTTGTAGATGACGTACCAGGTACACGGCCGTGACGGGTCTACCTCGCATCGTTCCGGGGTAGCGCCGCCGCAAAGGCCGTTACGCAAACCTTTGGGGCATGTCATCGGACAAACGAATGCGGTTTCCTGCAAAATGCAATTGCCGCACATGCGGCAGCCAAATAAAACGCCTTTTACAGCGCGTTCAAACGCGGTAAAAGCGCGCATTGCGGCCGGTTCTCGTTGGACAGGTGAAAACGGGGGTTGGTATCGGGGAGGAGAAAATATAGGCATAATTGGCGACCTCCTCACAAATAAACGATGCTCCTAGAATTGAAGCAAGGAGTAGGGGGTGGTTGATGGCTCCGGGGCTACTTCTTATGTTTATTCTGTGACGAATTAACAATCTCTACATCCACTTTCAATATATGGTAAGATGGATATTCTTTGAAAGTGACTTTCATCCAAAACGATTGTGACATTTGGCACTTTCCCGTGAAAAATGAGTTGGGTCTGTTTTATTTGTTTGAAGTGACTACCACAGGGTGCATAATTTAAGAGGAACTGAGGTTGTTTCCAGAGGTAAAAATGCGAATTGGATTTATTTCAACACGGTTAGCTGGTACGGATGGCGTCTCATTGGAAACGCAGAAATGGGCGCATGTGCTGCGCCAGATGGGCCACGACATTTTTTATTGCGCCGGCGAATTGGATGATGAAACCGACGGCATGTTGATTCCTGAGATTCATTTTCAGGATTCGGCAGCGCAGGCGTTGGGGGCCTGGGCGTTTGGCGGGAATTTGCCGGACCCGACCTTGGATCGGGCATTGCAAGAGAGGGCGGAGGTGTTGAAACGGCCGTTACGCCAATTTCTCACTACTTACAATATCAACTACGTCATCCTGCAAAACATCTTCGCCATCCCCATGCAACTGCCCCTGGCCCAGGCCATGACCGAGCTGCTGCAAGAAACCGGCTTGCCCGCCCTGGCCCACAACCATGATTTTTATTGGGAGCGCGAACGGTTTTTAACCAACCGCATTCCGAAATTTTTAGACACGTATTTCCCGCCCGATTTGCCCAATTTGCGCCATGCCGTCATCAATACCATCGCTCAGCGAGATTTGAAGGCGCGGCGCGGTTTGGACAGCGTTTTCATCCCCAATGTGTTCGATTTTGCCACGCCGCCGCCTGCAATTGATGCGTACAGCGCCGATTTCAGGCAGGCGATTGGGCTGCGCGACGATGATTGGCTCATTTTACAGCCCACCCGCGTCATCGCCCGCAAGGGCATCGAGTTAGCCATCGAACTGGTGGCCCGATTAGATGATCCCCGCGCCAAGCTGGTTATCACCCACCACGCCGGCGACGAGGGGCTGGATTACTGGCATCAATTGCAGCGGCAGGCGGATGAGCAGGGGGTTGATTTGCGGTATGTGGCTGATATTGTAGGGGATGCGCGGGGGATGACGGAGGACGGCCGTAAAATCTACGCACTCTGGGATACTTACCCCCACGCCGATTTTGTCACCTATCCCAGCTTGTACGAAGGATTCGGCAACGCCTTAATCGAGACGATCTACTTTCGCCAACCGGCTCTGGTCAACCGCTATGCCGTGTATGCGGCCGATATTGGCCCGCTGGGCTTCCGATTTGCCGAGATTGACGGCGCTGTGACTGAGGAATCGGTGGCGCTGGCTCGCCGCTGGCTGGAGAATCCGGCTGAAACTGGCGAAATAGTCAATCATAATTACCGGCTGGGGCAGCGTTATTTCTCTTACCAGACGTTGGCGGATTTGTTGGGAGAGCAGATAAAGGAGATTGGACGCGAATAAGCGCAGATTTTCTCATTTTCTCTCCGCGTATCTGTGCCCCTCTGCGAAACTCTGCGTCCTGTTTAGAAAAGAGGAACTGTGTAAACGGCCGTTTCCCGTCGCCTACTTCGTAAAATTGCCATCCACAGCGCAAATCTCATTTCCACCGGCATCCAAAGCCTGCAAAACGTAAACATACGTCGTATTGTCGGGGAATCCGCGCTGTTCAGGCAGCCAACTGCCAATCGTGTACCCATTTTCAGCCCAATCAGGATCGTTTTGGTCAATGTTGCTGGGGTAAATTAGCGGGCTGCCGTCAGCCGCTCCCGATACAGTCAGCCGGAGATAGCTTGTGTCGTCAGGGTAATCATTCCACAAAATCCGCACGTCGCCGTTGGGGTCAAAGACAATGTGTTCATTGGCGCATTGCGTTGACGGCCCAGGCGAGGTGGCAACTATTGTTACTGACTGAGGCGTTGGCGGCCAGCTTACCGCGAGATTGTCATCGTTTCCGTTAACAAATTCAACGACATTGGCCTCAACCCATCCGGTCAGGCCGGCATCGGTTTTTACTTGATACCAGGAACTGCCGCGCACTTTGCCAATGACTTCGACAATTACATCATAATCCAATAAGCCCAATGCGGGGTTTGCATCTGACGGGCCGGCATAGATTTTTACATTTGTGGTTGTTGTGCGCATCTGAAACGTTTCATTTGTAGGCGTCGGGATTGTTTCAGTGGTTGGCGATGGTAAAGCTGTGGCTGTTGGCGGCGGCGGACTTTCTACAACGGCCGTTGTGGGCGTTAAGGTGGGGGCCGGGAAAGGGGAAGGCGGGGCTGGTTTGGTTATGGTTGGCGGCGGTTCATTGGTGGCAGTTGCCGGTTGTTCTGGTTGTGAAACGGCCGTTGCCATCCCTACACCAGGTTCAGACGCAGCTTGTAACCGGTTAAAAATGGCATAAGCGCTGCTAAATCCAATGATGATCACAATGGCGGCAAGCACAATTACCAAATCCTTCCTTCCGTCATTGTCATCCGCGCCTCCAACTTCGCCTGCATCGCCCTCAACTGGCTTATCTTCTACGGGATCAACTTTATCTGAATGAATAACCGTCTCCGGCGGCGGCGATGGCGGCCATTTGCTCGCAGCGGCAACCCTGCTCAAATCATCCGCCATTTCCTGCGCTGTGCCGTACCGATCATCACGCTCTTTGGCCATGGCTTTTTGGATAATTCGTTCACAATCTGGAGGTAAAGAAGGGTTGGCATTTAATATGCGAGGCACGGGTTCCGTGACATGCTTCATAGCCAGCGCCAGAGGCGTTGTGGCATGATAAGGCGGTTGACCGACCAACATCTCGTACAGGATAACCCCTAGCGCGTAAATATCGCTACGGCCGTCCAAATCTTCGCTTTTTGCCTGTTCAGGACTCATGTAGGCTGGCGTGCCAATCACAGTTGCCGTAATCGTGATTGGTACATCTGCGTTGGCGAGTTTGACAATGCCAAAATCAGCCAAATACGCTTTGCCATCATCATCAAACAAGATATTTCCCGGTTTCAAGTCTCGATGAATCACGCCCGCCTTATGCGCTCTATCCAGAGCGTCAGCAATGCGGCTTAATACATCGGACGCTTCTTTGATGGACAGTGGGCCGCGCTGTAGTTTGTCATAAAGTGATCCACCTCTCATGTGGCGCATGACCAGATACGGCCCCTGTTCATCTTTTCCGTGATCGTGCACAGGCACAATGGCTCTGTGTTCCAGGTTGGCGATGGTTTGCGCCTCCCTTTGAAAGCGTTGTATCAAATCATCTTCTTTCAATAGAGAGGGCGGTAATACTTTAACAGCGACATCGCGGTTAAGAATGGGATCATGAGCCAGGAAAACGGCTGCCATGCCGCCATCGCCAATTTTTTCGATTATTTCATATCTACCAATGGTTTGCTCTGACATTGATGATGCTCCCAAGTTAGTGGCAATTGGCGTCCAATTGGATGATTGCGCGTCTGAAATACCTTCGCATTCGTTCGTTTTGATTTGATTAATGAATAATGAGAAACAATGATTCTGATTTTAATTAGAATTTGTCATAAAGTAAAGATGATGATCATCACGAAACTGTAAACTAGTTGACATCCGAAACGTTTTGGAATATACTGGAACCATCTTCCAAAACGTTTTGGAAGCGTTCGAGATTATTTTCTGACTGCATCCCGCAATAGAGCCACACCTGGACAAGTTGTTATGGCCGCGACATTGAAAGACATTGCCCGCGAGGTAGGCGTTTCCGTGACGACCGTTTCGCGTGCGTTGGCCGGGTATCATGATGTCGCTGCCGGAACCAAAGAACGCATCGAGGAAACGGCCGTTCGCCTCGGTTACTCCCCCAATATCACCGCCAGAAGACTGCAAAAACAACGCACCGACACTCTGGGCTTCATCATGCCCACTTTTGGTCCTCGTTTTTCCGATCCCTTCTTCAGTGAATTTATCGCCGGGATTGGCAACAAAGCCGCCGACCATGATTACGACTTACTCGTCTCCACCCATGCCCCGGACAGCGAAGGGGAGTGGCAGGCTTATTTACAAGCGGCCAGACGCGGTTGGGTTGACGGCCTTATCGTTGTCCGCACCCGTGAAAACGACTCTCGTATTCAACTTCTTTGCGATCATCGGTTTCCTTTTGTTGCCTTTGGTCGTACCAGCAATGTGTGCGATTTCCCATATGTAGACGAGGACAGCGCTGCCGGGATGCAGTTATTGGTACAGCATTTTATTGACCTGGGACATGAACGCATCGGCCTGATTGCGCCGCCGCCGGGGTTGATGTTCGGCCGTTACCGGCTGCAAAGTTTTTACAACACGATGGCCGAAAACAATCTCCCCGTTCAACCGGATTGGATAGTGACCGGCGATATGACCCAGCGCGGCGGCGCGGAAGCGGTAAAGGCGCTTTTAGCGCTTGATCCGCGTCCTACCGCCATTATCGGCGGTAATGATTTGATGGCTATTGGCGCCATTAACCGGATTCAACAGCATGGCTTTAAGGTTGGGGTGGACATTGCCGTTGGCGGTTTTGACGATATTCCGCTGTCGGCGTACATGACCCCGCCCCTGACGACGATTCACCAACCCATTTATGAGATTGGTCAGCAGACGTGCGCCATGTTGATTGATATTGTGAACGGCCGTTCCCCCCAAAACCCCCATACCCTGCTAACCCCCACCCTGATCATTCGTGAATCAAGCGGGACAGCCATTAAACAACCATTCAAGGAGGTGAGCGCATTCAAAAATAACCCAAATAAACTAACCGACCGTAAACCCGTTAATTTTTCAAATAATATGACCCAATAGAGGAGGTTCGAAGAAATGAGAAAAGTATCAATTATTCTGTTAGGTTTGCTCATCCTGGCCCTGGCCCTCGTCGCCTGCCAGCCGCAAACCGTTGAAGTGACCCGCGTTGTCACCGAAACCCAAACCGTCACCGAGCAAGTTGAAGTGACCCGCATGGTCGAAGGCGAATCCGTCACCGAAATGGTCGAAGTGACTCGCGTCGTTGAAGTGCCGGCCGAACCGGTTGAAAAGACCGTCGTCGAATTCTGGACAACCGACAACGAAGCCGACCGCGTTGACGCCTATGAGGCCGTTGCCGCCCGCTACATGGAAATGCACCCCGAAGTTGAAATCCGCATTGTCCCCATCGAAGAAGGCGGCATCACCCAGCGTATCGCCACCGCCCAGGCCGCCAATCGGCTGCCCGACATCGTGCGTATGGGCGTTGAGCGCGTCGCCGCTTTTGCCGCCGACGGCATCCTGGATGAGGATGCGGCCATGGCGACCATTGACAGCATCGGCCTGGACGACTTCCGCGCCGGCCCGTTGGCCATGGTTACCGACCCGGCCACCGGCAACTACGCCGCCATCCCCTACGACGGCTGGATTCAGGCCATCTGGTACCGCAAAGACGTCTTTGACGCCGCCGGACTGAACGCCCCCATCTCCTGGGACGACATCCAGGCCGCCTGCGAAACGCTGCCCGGAACCGGTAACCTGTTGTACGGCATCACTTTGGGAACCGACCCTGGCCAGAACTACGGCCAGCAGATTTTCGAGCAGGTCGCCATTTCCAACAACGCCTGGCCGTTCGATGCTGATGGCAATGTCACCATGAATACCCCGGAAATGATTGCGGCGCTCGATTTCTACACCGGCCTGCAAGATTGCGCGGCTCCCGGCCCGCAGTACTGGCGCGGCGCGCGCGAAGGGTACGAATTGGATCAATCCGGTATGCTCTTCTACAGCACCTACATCATGGACGACTTGGTTGACGGTTCCGGCCTGGAAGGTGGCGGCAATGTTGAGATCGCCGTTGATAACCTGGCGGCCAACACCGGTTTTGCACCGGAAATGGTTGGGCCGAACGGCTCCGCTTCTTACGGCCAGTTGGTTACCCTGGGCATCATGCAAGGGGCCGACCCGGTGGCGCAGGACGTGGTGAAATTCTTCATGACAGACGGCTATCAGGATATTCTGGCGCTGGCTCCATTCGGTAAAGTACCGGTGCTGAAGAGCGCGGTGGATGGCTGGATGGGCAGCAGCGATTATTTCGCCAACTACGATCCGGAAACGTTGGACCAAATCGCCAACGGGTTTGAGACGATGCAACGCTGGCTCTTCCGTCCCGATTATGACGCCGCTCAACGGGCGACCATCGGCGATATCGAAGGTAAATTGCTCATTCCGACGGTTATCAGCAATATCGCGCTGGAAGGGACAATGACGCCGGAAACGGCCGCACAGTTCCTCCAAGAACAAGTGGAACAGATG
>JANTHP010000027.1 GCA_024762395.1 Anaerolineae bacterium
GAGGCGGAATTACAAAGCCGGGATACACCTGAAGAAACAAGCGAAGAAGCCACCCCGCCGCCCGACGTAGGCTCCGGCGGATTTGACGAGATTCCCGAAGCTTTGCTGAATGCCATTTGGCAAGGCGACATCAGCGCCGGGCAGACCGTTACTGGCACACTGGCTGAAGGCGAAATCCATTCCTGGTCATTTTGGGAAGGGCCGGCGACGATTGACATTACACTAAGCGGCGACGAAACGTTTGACGGCGTTCTGGAACTGTATGGGCCGGATGGTGCATTGCTGTACACGGCCGATTACGGCTTGGGCGGAGATGATGAGCAGTTATCGGCCGTAGACATCCCGGATGGCGATGTGTATACGATTGTTGTGCGTGATTTTTATAGCAACCCGGCTGATTACACACTGACGGTTTTGTTGTCGGAGGGGTAGGGATAGCGATATCATGCCGGCGAAAGTTCTAGCTGTTGATGATGACATTGTTCTAGTGCAAACGATAGAACAAACGCTGCGGGATGCCGGGTATACGGCCGTTACCGCCCATACGACCGAGGATGGCATTCATTTGGCCCGCACCGAGCAGCCCGATCTCATTTTGTTGGATGTGATGATCCCCAGCATGGGCGGATGGGCGGCCTGCAAACACATCCGGCAGTTCTCCGATACGCCCATCATTTTCCTGACGGCATTGGGCGATGTGGAAAATATCGTGCGCGGCCTGGAAATCGGGGGCGACGATTACATTGTCAAGCCGTTTGACCAGACGGAACTATTGGCCCGAATAAAAGCGCATTTACGACGCGGTACGGCCGTTTCGCCACCCCGGAAATACGAATTCAGTAACGGCCGTTTCATGATGGATATGGCCGCTCATGTCGTCTCCGTCAATGGCGTTACCGTAGACCTTACCCCGCGTGAATTTGATTTGCTGGCTGTGCTGGTGACACACGCCGGAAAAGTCATTCCTACAGACAGTCTCGTCATGAAGGCCTGGGGATTAACCGATCGCGGCGCAGTTGATAACATCAAGCCGTACATCCATTACTTACGAAAAAAAATAGAAGCCGATCCCGCTTCGCCGCGCTGGATTTTGACCGTTCGCGGCGTAGGGTATCGCTTTGCCAGCCAAGAGCTGCAAGATTGAATCGTTACGAATATGTCAGATCGACCGGATATTGTTTTAATCGTTTTAGATACCCAACGCGCCGATAGATTAGGTTGTTACGGCCACCAAAAGGCCATCACGCCTAATTTGGATCGGTTTGCCCGGCAAGGAACCCTGTTTGAGCAGGCTATTTCTCCGGCCCAATGGACAATTCCCAGTCATGCTTCCATGTTTACCGGCCTGTACCCTACCGCGCACCAGGTTACCCAGTCCTCCCACAGCTTAAGCGCAGACAGCCCCACGCTGGCGGAACGGCTGCATCGCCACGGGTATGAAACCATTGGTTTTTGTAATAATCCATTGGTGGGGATTTTGGACAATGGGTTCAAGCGGGGATTTGAGACGTTCTACAATTATGGCGGCGCCTTCCCCAGTGTGCCGCAAAATTCCAGCCGCCTGCCCTGGCCGTTGAATAAATTAGCTGAATCATACACCCAGTTCTTACGTCGCATCTCATATCCTATTCAAAATTTCTTCGGCCAATCCGATTTGGCGTTTCGTCTCTCATTAAATGCCTGGCTGACGCCGCTTTGGTCAAAATTTGCCAATTTTAAGGGGCAAAATGCGCGTTCGGTCCGCGATGTGAGCCATTTTCTGCGCCAGCGTGAGAGCCGCCAATCCGATAAACCGATGTTTCTCTTCCTTAATTTGATGGAAACGCATTTACCGTTTTGGCCGCCGAGTGGGTTTGTGGACAAGGCTGCGCCTTATTTCCGCAAAAGTGCGGAAGCGCAAAAAATTATGGCTGATTGGAATCGGGAAGCGTATCGTTGGGCGTCGCCGCTGGCGGAGCCGCTGGGCGAATTGGAAAGCCGGGTTTTGAGCGACATGTATGATGCGGAGGTGGCTTACCAGGATGATTATTTGGGCGAGCTTCTGGCGGTTTTGGACGGCCGTTCCCACCACAGCAATACCCTTACTATCATTGTCTCTGATCACGGGGACGGGTTGGGCGAACATAACTACTTCGGCCATGCCTTCGTCGCCTATCAGGAACTTGTCCATGTACCCATGATGATGCAGTGGCCGCGCCATTTGCCCCGGCCTGCCCGCATCAATGCTCCCGTCAGCACGCGCCGCGTCTACCACACCATTTTAGATGCTGCTGGCATCCAGCCTGAAACGAGCCTGGCTGATGAGACTGTTTCGGAGATGACACTGCTGCATACGGTAAACGGCCGTGAGCCGGAACAAAACACCGTTTACAGCGAAATATACCCGCCCCTCAACTTCGTTCGCGCCATCGAAAACCACCAACCAGAACTCATTGAACCATTCCGCTGCCTTGCCACCCGGCGGGCCGTTGTGCAAAGCGCGAATAATGCGCCCGTTCGCAAACTTATCCAGGTAGACGACATCCCCGATGAACTTTTCAATTTAACCGCCGATCCGTTAGAATTAACAAACGAAAAGGCCGCAATGGCCGACGAAGTAATCAATCTTAATCGCCAAATAAAACAGATGACACGCCGCGTAAAGCAGCAGCGTGAAAATCTTACCGCCGGCAGCGCCGTTGCATTGGAAGACGAACAATTGTTGAAACAATTGCGCGGCCTCGGCTACGTAGACTGAAACCAGAAGGAGCATACATGTTAGACGGACTGCAAATTGACCGGGTAGCGTTCACAGTACCCATCGGAGATGGATTTCCCATATTTTGGTATGGCATTTTAATCACCATCGGCATTGCCATTGGCGCCTGGTGGGCGGCCCGCGAAATTGAGCGGCGCGGCCAGAGTGTAGATGATTTGTACAATGGCCTCATCCTCGTCGTCTTTTCCGGCTACTTTTTTGCCCGCCTTACTTACGTTCTATTGGATGTTATTGATGGCAGGAGCTACGATTCATTTTGGGATGTCATCAACATTCGCTCCGGCGGTGTGAACATTCTTGGCGGATTTGTGGGCGCTTTTGTTGTTGGCATTATCTTTGTGCGCTGGCGGGGTCTCAAATTTTGGCATTACGCCGATGTTGCCGGGCCGGCTCTGCTCATTGCCCAGGCCATTGGACGGTGGGGGAACTTTATCAACCAGGAATTGTACGGGCCGCCCACAGAACGGCCGTGGGGCATCCACATTGATCCCGTGTACCGTTTACCCCAATATCGCGATTTAAGCGCTTTTCCGGCTGATACGCGCTTCCATCCCACGTTTTTGTATGAGTCTATCGCCTTGTTTGTTGGATTTCTCCTGTTAGTTTGGCTCAACAATCATTACCGAGACCGGATAAAGCCGGGGACGATATTTGGCGCATTTTTAATTTGGTGGGGCAGCAATCGCGCCTGGATCGAGCTGTTTCGACCGGATCAACCGACCATTGGCCAGTCATTTGTGACTTATTCCATGTTAGTCGCTATAGCATTGGCTTTGTTTGGCCTGTATTTGTTGCTTGCACTTTACAACAAAGCGCCCGATAAAAATGCCCGTCGTCGGCGCAATCGTAGGCGCAATCGTGTTGTTAAGCCCAAACCTCGCCGTGACAGCACAAAATAGAACAAATAATCGTATCTATACAGGTGATAGTCACTTCTGCCAGAGGTATTAGCCGAAGCCATGGTGTTGGTAAGTGACTGTCACCTTTGTAGACGGACACTAAGAGGTTGCCAGAATCGGACAAATTCCCCAAAAAATCTACTGAAAATAGGGTATAATTGGGAAGCATTGAGGAAACATTATAGTGTGCTGGACACTGGCATTTTGGGATTTTCCAGTGTCGGGCGATTTTCAAAACTACCTTTGTACTAGGAAAGGACTCAAATTTCGCCAGATTCCAGTAGTGTAAATGTAGGCAGCTTGCAGTTTATTCAGTAGTTAGGAGCATTTAGGATGGCAAGACGTAAGGTAGAGCTGACTAAAGAACAACAGCAGAAGAACGCAGAAATCTTAGCTAGATTGGAAGCGGAGCGTCAGCGCCTTATTGAAGAAACCCGCGCTTTGCAGCAGCAGACCAAGAGAAAACCGGGTCGTAAACGCAGGAACCAGTATATGGCTGACTCTGAAGAAGAGTGAAATTGCAAGCCAGTTGCAACTCTCTGATTAACTTGACAAATGGTGCGTTTCAAATGAGTTGAACCAAAGCGACGGTCGCGGGGCAAACAGTCTTAGTTTATCCCAGATTTTACGCCCTGTGACTGTCACTTTAACGGAAATGACAGTCATCTCTTAGCAAGCGGCTGAGGGAAGTGGTGTGTTTTCTGTTCTTTGTGACGGCGGGCGCTGTCCGGCCCGTTTGAGTGATCCCACTATAAATTGGGATGTTGGCAGCGGCAAAACCGGTAGGGTGATCTTTTGGGTGGCCTGGCTTGATAACGCGACAGTCGCCTCCAAGGCGACTGCCGCGTTAATATGATGTAACTATGCAACTGCCAGAGGTGACAGTCACTTGTGCAATTGCAAATATAATTACGCTTTATTCCCCCGCAAAGCAAAATAAATGCCTAAAAGCAGCAGCGTGACCTGGAACTCCATGCCGCCCATTGGGTAGCCGTCTGCTGGTGTGAATGACCAGCGGCCCCAGTGTACCATAAAAATTGCGCCTAACATCGGCGGAATGATGAGTAGACCGCCAATTCGGGTGACAATGTCTTTTGTGAATGCGCCGAGGATGACAAGTGCGCCACCGCCAACCTCAGCCAATGCTACCAATGCCAGGACGAAGACAGGCATTCCAAACATACCTGCCATGCCGCTTAGATTGGGGAATTTGGTCAGGCCGTGATAAAGAAAGACGCCGGCTATTGCGATACGGGGCGCCCAATGGGCGTATTGGGCCAGCCCGTCGAAGATGGCTGCTTGCTCGCGTGAAGTTGTTCCCGAACGATTTACTGCATTTGTCATGTTATTTTCTCCTTCATCAGATATTGGGTTTGTCTTACCTGATTAAGATTATGGAGGGGAACGGCCGTATCCTCTGTATGCCCGCTTACATCAAACAAAAAAAGGCTTTCGTGTCTGACAAAAAGCGTCTTCTTTGTTACCCTTGCGGTCAAAAAATGCAAATTGAGGGGTCTATGCAAAAAACAATCGCAATGAAACTACTTGAGGGCAAACGTATTTCCTATGAAGGAATTTCTTATCCTGCTCATATGCGCGATGCAGTGGAAATTGCGGCCGAACTAGATGTGCCGCCGGAGCAGTTGTTTAAGACTTTGGTGGTTTTGCCCCCTGGTAAAACCGGCCGCGCGGCCAAGCCGCTGCTCGTCATGATGCCCGCCAACCGGCAGCTTGATCTAAAAATACTGGCCCGCAGCGTGGGCGTCAAGAAACTTCAGATGGCAACCCATGCCGAAGCGGAAAAGATGACCGGTTTGCAAGTGGGTGGCATTTCGGCATTAGCATTGATAAATCGTGGATTTGCCGTTTATCTGCATGAATCAGCGCAGGCGTATGAACAGATTTACGTCAGCGCCGGGCAGCGGGGATTAGACATCAAATTGGCGGTGGCAGATTTGGTTAAGGTAACGCGGGCGCGGTTTGTGAAAGCGTGACGGGACAAAGTAGCAAGGTGCACCATGCAGGCGCAAACTTGCCGGCTATTTTTTCGTTAGTTTTTGAATGGTCTGAATAACGTCGGGAAAATCAAATGGTTTAGGTAGAAAGACAGCCTGTAGTTTGCCCAGTTCGGCCATGGTAGGCGAGGGCCAGGCGCTAACTAGAACCAACGGGCGCGTTTCACCGCGAGCGCGTAGTTCTGCGGCTAATTCTACGCCGGTCATTTTGGGCAGCCGAATGTCGAAAAACAGCAAGTCGGCTTCGGTAAATTCGGGGCGTTCCATGTCGGCCAGCAGATCTTCGGCGCTGATGTAAATGGGGTGTACTTTTATGCCAAAAAGACCCAATCCACTGACTAGTAGTTGTGCAATGCTCGGTTCATCTTCGACGTAAACGATTTTGATATTTTGTTGGTCTGTGCCGATCATGGGCGTATCCTGCCATTAAATGTGTGTTAGCAAATGATGTAAAAATATTCCTCTCTTCTCTCTTCTTCCTCCGCGAATCTCTGCGTTTCCTCTGCGAATCTCCGCGTAGTAATTCTCATCTGTATAGTTACTTTTATTATTTCACATTACTCTGTTTTGGCAATGAGCGGAAGGTAATGGGCGTAGGGTGGGATGAATAGTTGGTGGTATAAGAGGATGGGGGGCGTGACGGTGTCGTGGAGTACGGCCGTTACCGGCAGCCAATGATTTTCTAATGAGATTTCTCTGGACAACGTCAGGGTGATGGTGACGGTTTCACCCGGCGCCAGACCGCCCGCCCAGTCCAAATGGTCTTCATTCCACTGGGCAATGCCGCCGCTGACGGTGAGCGTGTTCAAGTCGGGGGTTATTGGTTCAGAGAACTGAAGAACGGCCGTTACCACATCCGCCGCTTGTAAACCGGAATTCACCAATTGGAGCGTGTACGTAACTTGTGGGGATACGGCGGGGGCATTGCTAACGGCCGTTATCGTCGAACCGCTCAAATCAGGCGCATTTATCCAGATGGGGGCCGTGCGCGTGAATGTGAGATGATGACGGCCGTAATAAACCCGCAGTTCATTATCCACCTGCGCCCCATCCGCCAGCCCGACCACCGGCACAGCCTGATAGCTGATAAGATGCGTCTCGCCGCCGGCTAACTCACCGGCCCAGGTAAGCTGGCGCGAGCCGGAGTCATACGACGCGCCGCCCGTAATCGTTTCCGGCAGCAGCGTCAGACTGACCGGCAGCGTATTGGTGATGGCAGTCTGGTTAGCGGGGGCTGCGGTCAGATTTTGCAGCGTGATGGTGTAGGTGCGGGCGCTGCCAGCCGCGCCCGTCCGCTCATCCACCGCAAACGTCGTCTCGCCTAAATCGCCGAGCCAGCCCACGATGCCATTCATCATGTCCGTCCGGGCGGCTGGCGGCAGCTTTTCCAGCGGAAAACTAAAGAAAACAGCCCGCCAATCGCCGCCCGTTGTGGCTGTGCCGGCGGCAGCGCCCCTGTTTGTCCAGATGAAGGGGGCGCTCATCGGGCCGGGAACCACGCCATCGCTGAAATTTTGGTAAGGCGTGTAGTCAAACGGCAGCGGCCCGGCCAAATTGGGGCCAAACAGCGGATTGGCGGCCCCATAAGCCACCGTCGGGGTTAAATCTTCTCGATGTTCGATGACGCCCAGATAATTCTGCGCCAGCGGGGTCTGGCGATGGTAGTACAAAAAGTCCTGACTGGTTAAGAATAACCGGCCCCCTTGCGCCAGGTAGTTGGTAAGGGTTTCATTTTCAGCGGCTGTGACGGGCATGAACCAGTCGTAGGCGGTGTACCAGAGGACAATGTCGTAGGCGTTCAGCAGTTCTTGCGGCGGGCTGCCGCGCTTATTGTTATCTGCGCCAATATCCCACACGTCGTAGGGGAGGTTCATGGCGTCGAGCATGGCGCGATAGACGTCTTGTTGGTCGTACCAGCGGTCGTCGTCTACCAGCAGGATGTAGCCGGGGATGCTGTGATGCAGGGTGAGTTGGTCGGACGCGGCGGGGTTGCTGCGGGAAACGGCCGTCATCTCCGCCTGGTGTTCAAATCCTTTAGGCGCGTCATCCGGCACAAAAATGGTGACGACCGTCTGCCCGGACTGGCATGATCCCAACGTCAATGTTTCGGTCAGAATGTCAACGGCCCACTCCGCGCCGGAAACCGAGACATCGAAGGTGTCAGTCATTGTTTCTGACAGGTTGCGTAGGGTGAGGGTGTAGATCAGCTGCTGGCCGGGCACGGCAAAATCGTCAACCGCGTCAGACGTCCACAGGACGCCATCTTCGCGCAGCGGGGATTCAAAATAGCTCAGGCTGCGGCTGATGATTTCGCCCCGCTGAACGGCCGTAACCCCTTCCAGTCCGAAGCCAAAATAAGAAATGCGGTACGGTTGGCACAATCCCGCTTGCAGCCCGCCGGCCAGCTCGTCATCAAAAACAAAGGTGGGCTGGGTGAGGGAATTGACGCGGGGGAGGGATTGGTCAAGGTCGGCCTGGTTGTTAGCGCTGTCTTCGGCGTTGAGGGTGGGGGTGATACCGGCATACAGGCTGTCCTCGGCGCCGGTCAGGGTGGTTGTTACGGCCGTTTCCCCCATGAAATTGGCCCCCAGATGGTGATACCACCAGATTTGCGTGCCGAACCCCGTCCCGTCATAGTAACCGACATCCTGGCCGCTGATGAGAAAATGGCCGCCCGTATCTAAATAATCGCTGATGACCTCGCCCGCGCCGATGTAGCCGGGCGAATCCAGCGGACTTGACCAGATGACGGCGTCGTAAGCCATTAAGTCGGCGGCGGCGGGGACATCGTTGTACGGGTCGCGGATTGTCCAGGTATCGTAGCTGCGATCCAGGGCGGTGAGGCTGGTTTGGTAATACGTGATTTGGCTGCCGTAATGCCATTGGCCGCTGTCTACCAGCAGCAGCGTTGGGGCCGGTTCCAGCGCAAAATCCTGGGTGATGGTTTGGCCTGCCTGCGGGGCGATGGCGGCGCGGCCCAGCCGGTGTCCGCTGGCTTCGACGAGAAGTTCGTATTGGTCGGGCGGCAAGGTGAGGGTATAACGGCCGTCGCCATCGGCAGTGGTTGTGATAGGGGTGTTCAGCACAGTGATGACGGCCGTAAGCGGATTATTTGTGCCTGCTTCGACAATACGGCCGTCAACCGCGCCGGTCGGCAGCGCCGTCAGGTTGATGTCGCGGGTCGTTGTTTGGTTGGGGGTGACGGTTAAATTATTGGTCGTGTATTTCGCGTAGCCAAATAGAGAGGCATCTAAATCATAGCTGCCCGCCTGCAAACTGGCCTGGTAACGGCCGTCGCCATCTGTTTGCAAATAAATGGCCGCGCCGGTGGGTGTTGTAATGGCAATGGTCGCCTGGGGCAGCGGGACGCCATCGTGGTGAACCAGGCCGGTCAGGACGCCGTGCGGCGTTTGGGTGGCTACGGCGGCGTAGGCGTCCAGCCGGCCCCAGCCGCTGTCGTTGTTGGGATGGGGCGGGGCGATGGGAACGGCCGTTGCCGCCATTGTATCGGCCAATGCGGTTTGGGTTAGCGCCGGATTGGCCGAAAGCAGCAGCGCCATTGCGCCGACGACATGCGGCGTTGCCATAGACGTGCCGCTTAATTCGCCGTAATCGCCATCAGGCAGGGAGGAGGGAATGGCTGTGCCCGGCGCGGCAATCCAGGGCGTTTGCGCTTCGGTTAGCGGCGATGGGCCGCGCCCGGAAAACCAGGCGACGGCGTCAATGTCGTCGCTGGCGGCGACAGCCAGGGTGCTGGTGTAGCTGGCTGGGGAGCCGACGCTGCCCGGCTCTGGCCCGCTGTTTCCGGCGGCGAACACGGGGATGATGCCTGCCGATAGCAGGGCGTTGACATCGGTGACAAAATCTGTGCTGAATGGGCTGCCGCTCCAGGAGTTGTTGATGAGGTCGGGGGCCAGCGCCGGGTCGCCGGCGGGGGCCATGAGCCACTCAAACCCGTCGTGAACGTCGCTTTCGTAGATGAATCCGTACTCGTCGGCGATGCTGACAGCTATCCAGTTGGCTCCGGGAGCGACGCCGATGCCATTTTGGCCGACGGCCGTTCCGGCGACGTGGGTTCCGTGTCCGTGCAGGTCGAAGGGGACGGTGGCGGTGGGATTGACGGGGGCGTACCAATTGCCGGTGTGGTCAATGACGCCGCCGCCTAAATTGCCCCGGTAGTTGTCGTAAAGGTCGGGGTGCAGCCAATCTACGCCGGTGTCCATGATGGCGACGGTGACGCCGCTGCCGTCTATGCCCAGCCCGTACCAGACGGCTGGGGCGTTGATGCGTTCGACGCCCCAACTGGTTGTTGGTTGGCTGCTGGTGGTTAGTGGCTGGTTGTTGGCGACCAGCGACCAGTGATCAGCCGCCAATGGCTCAAAATAGCGCTGCCGGGCGTCGAGGGTGACGGCCGTTACGTCGGAACGGGCGGCGATTTGGCGGATGGCGTCGCTTGTGCCGGCGACGGCGATAGCGTTGATGATCCAAAAGGGCCGGTACGCGGCGACGGTTCCGGTTTGTTTCCAGGCGGCTAATTGTTGGCGTAGGGCGGTTTGGCTGGAGACGGCCGTTTGCTGTAAATTTTCAATGACGACGAGTCGTTGGGCGAGTTTGTTGGCAGCGGCGGGCGGCGGCGGCAGGACGGCCGTGCCTTTCATGTGGACGATGACTCGAATCATGTCATCCGGCCCGGTTTCGGCTAATGCTTTGATCAGGGCGGCGTCGAGCTTGGGGACGGCCGTTGCCCCTGGCGCTGCCATCGGCGCAGCCAGAACAGGCAGGCGGTGCAGCAAAGTCAGCGGCAGCAAAGCAATTACAATAGATAGTAACAATAAAAGCCAACGAGATTTCTTTTTCATGAAACCAGTATAATCGAGAAGATTACAAAAGTCTGCCAGACTTTTGTAATTTACTGCGTGAACGATGCTTTTGGTGCAAATGATTTTTCGCTCTACAATATCAAGCATCTATTCTTTACTACCATGTTGGACTCTGGCGTTTTTTGGAATTCTCTCCAGTAGGGGCGGTTCGCGAACCGCCCCTACGCCTCGACTGAAAATCAATTTTCGCCGGACTCCAGCACCGTGTTTCGGGAAATCCAATTCCCGAAACAAACGTGACCAAGAGCCGACGATTTTATGCGCACCCTTGTCCTTGCCAGCCATTATATTTCAAAAAACCAGCCCGATGCGGTTGGTTTGGGCGTCCATGCGCCCCGAATGGATTATGTGGAAATTGCTCGTTTGTTGGGCGCGGACCTGTCCGGTACAAATTCTGACCGTTCGTTTTGGAGCAGCGGCTTATCCAAATTAGAACACCGCATCCGGCTGAACCTGGGGCAGGCCGTGCAGGTTTCGCGTCAATTGAAGCGGTATGACGCTGTTTTGTCCACATCAGAGAAAATCGCCATTCCGTTGACGGCCGTTCAGAAAATAACCGGTCAGGCGACGGCTCATATCGTTATCGCCCACCGGCTTTCTTCTTCTTTTAAGCGGGCGCTTTTCACTGTTTGGCCGCTGCATCAATCGTTTTCCCATGTGATTTGTGTGTCGCGGGCGCAGGCTGATTTTGCTGTGGAGACATTGGGGCTGCCCCAATCCCGCGTCACATTTGTGTATGACAAGGTGGATAGACGCTTTTTCCAGCCGATTTCGGACGAGACGGATGCGTATGTTTTGGCGGTGGGTAAGGAGCAGCGCGATTATGAGACGTTGGTAGAAGCTGTTGCCGGGACGGGCATCAAGCTTGTTGTTTTGGCTTCCAGCCCTTGGTCAAACAGGCGGCTGCGGCCTGAAACGCGCCCGCCGGAGCATGTGACGTTTATGAGCCGGGTTCCGTTTGCGCGGCTGAAGGCGTTGTATGCGCGGGCGCGGCTTGTGGTTGTGCCTTTGTTTGATGTTTCCTACGCGGCCGGGGTGAACGGGCTGCTGGAGGCGATGGCGATGGCGAAACCGGTGATCGTAAGCCGCACGGCAGGAATTCGGGATTATGTTGTGGATGGCGAAACGGCCGTTTATGTTCCCGTCCAGAATGCAATCGCATTGCGCCAGGAGATTTTGCGGTTGTGGGAGGCGCCATTGGAGCGGAAGCGCTTGGGCGCAAACGCGCGGCAGGCGGTGGATGACGGTATGAATTTGGATGCGTATGTCCAGGCGGTGGCTGAGATTGTGCAGCGTTATTCTTAGATTGGACCAATCTCCAAGATTGGTCCAATCTTTGGCAAAAAGAGTTTCAGTGTTTTGTTCAACGATTATTCCGACGATTGGACGGCCGTCTTTGGAACGGGCGGTGCGCAGTGTGTTGGCGCAGGAACTGCCCGACGCTGCGTTTGAGTTGATTGTGGTGAATGATTCGGGACGGCCGTTACCCCCGGCTGATTGGCAGCGTTCCCCGCAAATACGCATCATCCACACAGCGGGACGGGAGCGCAGCGTTGCCCGGAATACGGGCGCAGCCATTGCGCGGGGTCGCTACCTGCACTTTTTGGATGATGACGATTGGCTGCTGCCAGGGGGATTGGCTGCTTTGCAACAGTTATGGCAGCGGGCTGGTGATGCGGCCTGGCTGTTTGGCGGCACGCAGCTCGTGGACCGGCAGGGGAAACCGCTCATCCAACTGCATCCGGCAGTTGCCGGCAATTGTTTCATCCAGATGATGGCCGGTGAATGGCTGCCGCTGCAATCTTCTTTGATTGACAGCGCCCGTTTTTTTGCTGTGGGCGGCTTTGCACCGTTGATTCCGGGCATTGAGGATGTGGATTTGGCGCGGCGCATCGCGTTGGCGGGCGAGATGGCGGGGACGAAGGCGCTGGTTGCCGCCGTCGGCATGGGACAAGAAAACAGCACGACGAACAGCGGCTCGGCGCGCCGTCTGGGTCAAATGGCGCGGGAGGAGATTTTGGGGCGGCCTGGCGTTCTGGCGCGGATGCTTGGGTCGGCGGATGATGGGTATTGGTACGGCCGTATTCCCCGCGCTTATTTTACATCGGCTGTATGGAATTTTTCCCATCGTAGGGTGGCTACGGCCGTCAGCCGGTTGATGTGGGGAATGATGGGGTTTTTGTTTGGCGGCAAGGCCGTTTTTTCGGGCGCGTTTTGGCGCGCGCTGGCACGGCCGTACCAAAGCCGCGCCTTTTCACAGGGTTTTAGTGAGGCGGAAACGGCCGTTCGGTAAAGCGTATGTTTTGTTCTGTCATTATTCCCACCGTTAATCGGGCCACATTGGCGCGGGCGGCGACCGCTGTTTTGGCACAGGCTCATGCCGGGTTTGCGTTTGAGTTGGTTGTGGTGAATGATTCGGGACGGCCGTTAACCCCGGCCGATTGGCAGCATGATGAGCGCGTTCGTTTTATCCACACCAACCGGCGCCGGGTCATCGCGGCCCGCAACGCAGGCGCGGCCATCGCCAAAGGGGATTATTTGCTTTTTCTGGACGATGACGATTGGCTTTTGCCGGATGCGCTGCAAAATTTCTACCGTCTGGCTCAAACCCATCCCGACAGCCCCTGTTTGTATGGCGGGGCCAACCTGATCAATGATAAAAATGAATTGCTGGGGCAAATTAACTTAAACAGAACCGGCAACTGTGCCGTGCATTTATTGGCCGGCTCCTGGATACCTTTTGGGGCGTACATGGTGAAAGCAGACGCCTTTTTTGCGTCCGGTCTGTTCCCAGCCACATTTCGTTCCGGCGAGGAGACGCATATACAGCGGCTGCTGGCGCTGCGCGGCGATTTTGCCCATTTGGAAGCGCCGGTGGTCAACATTTTTCGCGGCAGCGGCTGGCAGACGACGGCCGATTATGATGCCGGCCCTTTGTACAACCGGATTTCGCGCGATTTGACGCTTGGCGAACCGGGGGCGTTTGCCCGGCTGCGGGCGTCGGCGGAGGGTGGGTATTGGTACGGCCGTTTCTTTCATGCTTATGTGACGGCCGTTCGTTGGAACATTGAGCAAAAGTGCATTTTTACGGCCTTCAGCCGGGCTTTTTATGCCATGTTGGCCTTTTTGTCGGCTGGTCGCCATATTTTTTCCCGCCAATTTTGGCGCGCTGTCAAAGACAGTAAAGTCCCCTGCACAGAAGCGCGGGTTTACGCGGTCAAGAGGTCTCAACCAGAATGAATGCACAACACATTCGCCACGAAATAGTCGAATTTCGCCATCGTATTGTCGTCGAAATTGCCGGCAGCATCCGCCGGATTAGAGGGTTGTTTCGTTCTCGGCGGCGCAAAAAAATTCTGTTTGTGTGTGATAATGCCTTGATGGCCGAGTATTTGGCTGAGGTATGGGAATTATTGCGGGGTGACGGCCGTTTAGAGTGCTATTTGCTGGATTTCATCAACCCAATCGAAGATACGCCCGAAATACGACAGCAAATTCATGACAACTTACCCTTGCCCTTATTTAATTACCAGCGCGCTTACTTTGCATGGTGGGATTTAATCATTGTTGCCGACCATTCAAAACCCAATCTTATTGATCGAAGATGGGGGCCGGCGCTCCGTATTTTGCATGGTATTGTCGCCGGCGGCCTAAATCTGGGCGCTGTATACGTTTTTAACAAGTATGCGTTTAACAGCCGGGGTAAAATCAGATATTCGCGGATGTTTGTCAGCAGTGAGGCCAATCGTGACCTGGCTGTCAGGATAAATCCCCAATTTGAAGAAGTGATTAGTGTGGTTGGCAGTTTGCGCCATGACAAAGCGCTGGCTTTTAACGCGCAAAGGGAAACAATTCGCCGGGAAATGGGATTCAAGCCGGATGATAAAGTTGTTTTTGTTCTCAGCGCCTGGGGGCCGCACGCGCTCTTTAACACGATTGGCGACCAATTTTTAGCCGAGGCTCGAAAGCTGATCGGCGATTTTCAATTTATCTTGAATGTGCATCCCAATGAGTACCGAAAAAGGCCGGACGGGGGGCGAGTTTGGGGAGAATACCTACGGACGCAGGCCCAATATGGGTTTGTCATTCGGGAACGGGATGATTCATGGATGCCCTACATGGCGGCTTGCGATATTGTGGTGAGCGATCATACGTCGCTGGCGCTCAATGCGGCGCTGCTGGATAAACCAATTGTGCAAGTGCCTATCAATAAATCAGTTATTGAAGAAGGGGCGTTTTCGTGGCGGCTCAATCAGATTACGCTGAAATTGCTGCCCGATGCGTCTAACTTGCGTGAAGCGTTAGTGCAGGCTGTGCAAGCGTATCCTTTTGAACAAATGCGGGAGCTGGCGGCAGAAATCAATTCCTGGCCCGGTGAAAGCGCTTATCGGGCCAGGAGAGAACTATATGAATTGTTGAAATTACCGGAAATTAAATAATCTACGGAACTGAGGCTAGAGACTTGAGACTTGAGACTGGACTAATCTCTAATCTCCAGTCTCCAATCTCTTGCTCTTGTACGTTATGCTTTCTCCGACAAACTGCTAGAAGAGGCCCCAATCCCCACCGGCCCCTTCTTCCATCATGGATGGATCCCACAGCTCGGTTCCTACTTCTATGCTGACGGAGCCGCTCATAACCTGATCTGCCACAGCTCGTACCTGGCCGATAAGCTGCGGGGCGTAAGGGCAGAATGGCGTGGTAAGGATCATGGTTATGCTGGCGCTGTCATCTTCTTCGTTGATGTCTAGTTTTCGTATTAACCCTAATTCAACGACATTTAACCCGATCTCAGGGTCAACAACGGAGCGGAGGGATTCAAGGAGTTTTTCTTCTTTACTAACGACCATTTTTGCGTAAACCTTTTTGCGGGGATGCGAAGTTGCGAAGCGCCGGGGTTGAACTTTTTAACCCGGCAGCTTTGTAATTGCGCTCCTATGCCGCTTGTGAAAATGTAAATTGACAGCAGTCGTCGCCTTGTAGGAGGCAGCTGTGCTGTTCGACGGGCGTTTGCAAGACGGCGATCATCAGGGATTGATCCATGTCGCAAACTTCGGTGTGTTCCTGGCTAACGGAGTGATAAGGGCAGCCATATTCGGTGAGGGTGTAACGGCCGTTATCCTTCTCCAGCCGCACCATAAATCCTTCCTCTGAAAGCATGTTCACCAAATAATCAATTCGTTTCTCAAAGGGGAGGTCTTCATATTCCCCTTTACGATCTTCCAGCATACTCTCCATAACGCCGTTGAACAATTGCGAAACGGTATCTGGCGGCAGAGTAGCTTTTAGCTCATCTAAAAGACGGTTGGTGAGACGCACATATTTGCGTGGGAAGAGTTCTTGCCCGATTTCACTAAGACTGTAGATGTAATACGGCCGTCCCACCTTGCGCCGCACACTGTTGACCTCAATCAAGCCGTCAGCTTGCAGCGCATTTAGATGGTGCCGCACCGTCACCGGCGAAACATTGGCGATTTCGGCCAACTCTTCGACTTTAGAATGGGTTGACGTTTTTAGCGCGTACAAAATCGTTTCGCGTGTGCTTTGTTTCCCTGTGTTTGTCACCGGTTTCACAGTAAATTCCTCAAACAGTTTTTAGATAGGTTCAACACTGTTTTAATCGATGATGAGTATAGCAATCGGGAGGCCTTTTGTCAATTATTATATTTTTATCATTTTTATAATAATTATTGACGCTGATAATAGGGCATGTTATAATTTTCACTGGTCAAAATTTGCATTTGATACCGCTCGAAATTCTCAGATTGCACTGCGCTAAGGGCGTTTCACCCGCTCGATTTTTGCCGGGCAAAGCTGTTTAACTTTTTTGAAGGAGTAAGTTCCACATGACTGCTGCATTAGAAGTAAAAAACCTACACGCGAGTGTAGCCGATCAACCGATTTTGAAAGGGATTGATCTGTTGGTTAAGCAAGGCGAAGTTCATGCCTTGATGGGGCCTAACGGGTCAGGGAAGAGTACACTGGCTTTTACTTTAGCCGGCCATCCCGCTTATGAAACAACCGCCGGACAAGTGATATTTGACGGCGAAGATTTGTTGGAAATGGAAGCGGACGAACGTTCGCGGGCCGGTTTGTTCCTGGCGTTCCAATATCCGGCGGCCGTCCCCGGCGTGACGCTGGCTAAATTCTTGCGCCAGACCATCAACTCGCGGATGCAGGCCAAAGACCCGGACAGCAAGGGCATTTCCATCCCTGCTTTTCGTCGTTTCTTGACTGAGAAAATGAATTTGCTGGGCATTGACCCTAAGTTTGCCGGCCGTTACCTGAATGAAGGCTTTTCCGGCGGCGAGAAGAAGCGCGTCGAGATTTTGCAGATGGCGACGGTGGAACCCAAAATTGCCATTATGGATGAGACGGATTCGGGTTTGGATATTGACGCGCTGCGCATTGTCTCTGAGGGCGCTAACCGGCTTCACAAAGAGCTAAATATGGGCGTTTTGATTATCACTCATTACCAACGCATTCTGGATTACGTTAAACCGGACCATGTGCATATTATGTTTGACGGCCGTATTGTCGAAAGCGGCGGTCCGGAATTGGCGTTAAAACTGGAAGAAGAAGGGTACGATTGGATCCGCGCAAAATATGGGGTTGCCGAGGAAGCATAATATGGCTGATGAAATTACCCGCGAATTAACCGAAGAAGAAATTGTTGCCGACGTTAATAAGGATTACGCTGAAAAGTATGGCTTTGCCGACGCTGAAGATTATGTGTTTAAGGCTGAGAAGGGGTTGAGCGAGGAGATTGTCCGCGCTATTTCGGCGATGAAGAATGAGCCGGAGTGGATGCTGGATTTTCGTTTGAAGGGGTATAGGCATTATTTGCAACGGCCGTTACCCGAATGGGGCGCTGACCTGCATCAAATTGACTTCGACGACATCTACTACTATATCAAACCGACTGATCAGGCCGAAGATGACTGGGACGATGTGCCGGAATACATCAAAAACACCTTCGACAAGTTGGGCATTCCCGAAGCGGAGCAGAAATTCCTGTCCGGTGTGGGCGCCCAGTATGAATCGGAGATGATTTATCACAACATCAAGAAGGAATTGGAAGAGCAGGGCGTTATTTTCCTGGGCATGGACGACGCCGTGCAGAAGCATCCCGACCTGGTCAAAGAGTATTTCAATACGATCATTCCTTATACGGATAACAAGTTTTCGGCGCTGAATACGGCCGTTTGGTCAGGCGGCAGCTTCATCTACGTTCCCCCCGGCGTGCATGTGGACATGCCTTTACAGGCCTACTTCCGCATTAACGCCAAAAACATGGGCCAATTCGAGCGCACCCTCATCATCGTGGATGAAGGCGCCCATGTTCACTACGTAGAAGGCTGCACCGCGCCCATCTATTCTTCCGACTCATTCCACTCCGGCGTGATTGAGATCTATGTCAAGAAAGGCGCCCGCTGCCGTTACAGCACCATCCAAAACTGGTCGAACAACGTTTACAATTTGGTCACCCAACGCGCCATCGCCGAAGAAAACGCGACGATGGAATGGGTGGACGCCAATTTGGGATCCAAAATCACCATGAAATACCCGGCCGTCATCATGAAAGGCGAAGGGGCGCATGGCGAGATTTTGTCCATCGCTTTTGCCGGTAAGGGGCAGCATCAGGACGCGGGCGGCAAGGTCGTCCATCTGGCGCCCAACACCACCAGCCGCATCATCTCCAAATCCATTTGTATGGATGGCGGCCGTTCTTCTTATCGCGGCCTGCTCAAGGTGAAAGAAGGCTCGGACAATGTGAAGTCCAACGTGGTGTGCGATGCGCTTTTGCTGGACGAGCACAGCCGTTCCGATACCTATCCCTACATCGAAATTGACGAGCGGGATGTGACCATCGGCCACGAAGCTTCTGTGAGTAAAGTGGGCGAGGAGCAGTTGTTCTACCTGATGAGCCGGGGTATTTCCGAGGAAATGGCAACCTCGATGATTGTCAACGGCTTTATCGAACCATTGGTGAAGGAACTGCCGATGGAATATGCGATTGAGATGAACCGTTTGATTCAGTTGCAGATGGAGGGGTCGATCGGATAAGGAATTGTCAATTGTTAATTGTCAATTGTTAATTGTTAATTATGAGTAATTTTACGAAAGACGCAGTACAAAAACTCTCCGCATTCCTCAATGAACCGGAGTGGATGCTTGAATTTCGGTTGAAGGCGTTTGAAGTTTACGAGAACACGCTGATGCCGACGATTAAGGAAGAAGCATGGCGGCGCACCAATCTGCGCCAGATGAAATTTAACGAGTTTGGCCCTTCGATTAATGGCGATGCGGCAACTGATTCCGAAATTCCGTCGTTTTTAGGAGAACAGTTAACTGAAGACAAGGTCGGCGGCAATCTGTTGCAGATTGACGGTGTGACGCAGCAATATGAAATTAGCGATGAGTTGACGGCGCAAGGCGTAATTTTCTGCGATATGCACACGGCCGTCTCCCAACATCCCGATCTCGTTAAAAAGTATTTCATGACCGAAGGCGTGAAAGTGACCGAGGGCAAATTTGCCGCTCTGCATGGCGCGTTTTGGCGCGGCGGCACGTTCTTGTATGTGCCGCGCAATGTGCGCGCTGATGCGCCTTTGCACACGGTGTTGTGGTCGGTAAACGGCCGTACCTTCACCCACACCCTCGTCGTCCTCGAAACCGGCGCCGAAGCCATCTTCATGGACGAATACGCTTCCGCCGATGGCGACGCGCAAGGTTTGCACAACGGCGTCATCGAACTGCTGGTTGGCGACAATGCCAATTTGGTGTACGCCGGTTTGCAAGATTTCGGCCAGAATGTGTGGCAGTTCAACCACGAACGGGGCCGCGTGGGCCGAGACGGCAAGTTGGATTGGGTCACCAGCATCATGGGAACCCGCCTGACGAAGGCGTTCCAGACGTTGGAATTGGACCAGCCCGGCAGTTGGGGACGGATGAGCGGCATTTTCTTCACGAACGGCCGTCAACACCTCGACATGGACACCGAACAAAACCACAACGCCGCCGACACCGTCAGCGACCTCCTTTACAAAGGGGCGCTGCGCGAAAAATCCCGCGTTGTCTGGCAAGGGATGATCAAAGCTTTGCCCGATTCGCAGCGAATTGACGGCTTCCAGGCCAACCGCAACCTCATGCTCGACCAAACTGCCCGCGCCGACTCGATTCCCGGTCTGGAAATCGAAGCTGACGATGTGCGCTGCACGCACGCCTCAGCCATTGGCAAGCTGGACGAGGAAGAGATTTTTTACTTGATGAGCCGGGGGATTCCGCGAGAAACGGCCGTAGAAATGTCCGTTCAGGGCTTTTTCGATCCTCTCATGCGCCGCATCCCCTTCGAAGGCATCCGTACCCGCATCTTCGACCGTATCGTCGAAAAGATTGGGTAATTGACTTTGTTTGAGATTAGAGATTGGAGACTGGAGACTTGACTTGTTAGCCTAAGCCTCGAATCTCTAATCTCCAGTCTCCTTTTAAAAAACATGCTAGACACCGCCAAAATTCGAGCCGATTTCCCCATTTTAGCAACTGAAGCCTATCCCGGCGTTCCTCTCATTTATCTAGACAACGCGGCCTCCTCGCAGAAGCCGACGGCCGTTATAGAAGCGATGGACAGTTACTATCGCAACCATCACGCCAACGTCCATCGGGGCATCCACCGGCTCAGCGAAGTAGCCACCAACCAGTATGAAGGCGCGCGCGAAAAAGTGGCCCGCTTCATCAACGCGCCCGACTCCAGCCAAGTCATTTGGCTGCGAAACGCCACCGAAGGCTTCAACCTCGTCGCCTACACCTGGGGGCGCGCCAACATCCAGGCTGGCGACGAAATTCTCCTCACCGAGATGGAGCACCACGCCAACCTCGTTCCCTGGCAAATGCTGGCCGAGGAAAAAGGCGCAATTTTGCGTTTCATCCCCTTCAAAGAAGACAGCACACTCGACTTGTCCGATTTGCCCAATCTGCTAACGGAAAAAACCAAGCTATTTTCCTTCACCGCCATGTCCAACGTCTTCGGCACAGTCAATCCAACGAAAGAGTTGGTCAAAGCAGGGCACGCCGTAGGCGCAGTCGTCATGGTAGATGCCGCCCAGAGCGTTCCGCACATGCCGGTGGATGTGCAGGATTTGGACTGCGATTTTCTGGCGTTTTCCGGGCATAAGATGTTGGGGCCGACGGGGATTGGCGTTTTATATGGCAAACGCGAACTGTTGGAATCCATGCCCCCTTTTATGGCCGGCGGTGACATGATCCGACGGGTCGGGTTGGAAAAGTCAACCTGGAACGATTTGCCCTGGAAATTTGAGGCCGGTACGCCCAGCATTGTGGAAGCCATCGGACTTGGCGCTGCAATTGATTACCTGACCGAGCTGGGCATGGACAACATCCACGCTTACGAACAATTCATCACCAATTATGCCCTGGAAGCCCTCAGCGAAGTGCCCGGATTAACCATTTATGGCCCGCCTGCTGCACAAAAAGGGGGCGTTGCGGCCTTCACTATCAAAGGCGTTCATCCCCACGACATCGCCGAATTGGTAGACAAAGACGGCATCGCCATTCGCGCCGGGCATCACTGCGCCATGCCGCTGCATAAAAAACTGGGCATTGCCGCCACCGCCCGCGCCAGCTTTTATGTCCATACCACCACTGACGAAGTGGACAAATTGGTTGAAAGCCTGAATCGCGTCCGCCGCATATTTCGTTTATAATGAGGGTGGCGAGTTGACTACCCGACTACAAGACTACCCGACTACTCGACTACCCGACTACTCGACTACCCGACTACAAGACTAAGTGACCACCATGTTAGACGAAAGTTTTTACCGCGAACAAATCATTGATTTATACGAAAACCCGCTCAATCATGGCGAGCTGGACCCTAACGATTTCTCCTACGAAGAAGACAATCCGTTGTGCGGCGATGTTATTCGCATAGATGTGCGCCTGGACGATGAGCAGCGTGTGGCTGAGGTTGCCTGGAGCGGCGATGGCTGCGCTATCAGCCAGGCCTCTGCCTCCCTGCTTACGGAAGAAATCAAGGGAATGACATTGGCCGAAATCAAAGCCTTTGATAAAGATAAGCTGCTGGAATTGATTGGCGTCCCCCTGAGCATGGCGCGGGTAAAATGCGCCTTGTTGTCGCTGAAAGTGCTCAAATCGGGCGCATACGGCATTCCAGATAAGGGTGTGATGCGAGACGAGGGTTAACCGATGAAGAATGATGTATCGGGAATTGGAATTCCCGATACTTGCATGAGGAGAAGTTGCGGGAATTCCAATTCCCGCAACATGCGATTCAAAGGGCGCGGCGATTTAGCTGCGCTCTTTTCGTTTGACAGAGCGCCCTGAATTGCCTATATTTAGCTGTCCAAATATAGAACAAATTTTTTACTAATCTTATGAGATTAGAGACTGGCGACTTGAGATTGGTCGGTCTCTAGTCGCCAGTCTCTAATTACTAAAAAGCATGGAAATCGGAACAGTAAGAACAATCAATATCGATCAGGAAATGCGCGAATCGTATTTGAGTTATGCGATGAGTGTGATTGTGTCGCGGGCGCTGCCCGATGCGCGGGATGGTTTGAAACCGGTGCATCGGCGTATTTTGTACGCTATGTACGATATGGGGTTGCGGCCCAACTCCGCGCATAAAAAGTCTGCCCGCGTTGTGGGTGAGGTGTTGGGTAAATATCATCCGCATGGCGACCAGTCGGTGTATGACGCGATGGTGCGCATGGCGCAGGATTTTTCGATGCGCTACATGCTGGTGGATGGGCAGGGGAACTTTGGCTCGCTGGACGGCGATGCGGCGGCGGCCATGCGTTACACCGAAGCCCGTATGGCTAACCCCGGCTTTGATTTGCTAAGCGACATTGATAAGGAAACAGTAGATTTTACCGCCAATTTTGATGATTCATTAAAAGAACCATCCGTTTTGCCGGCCACTCTCCCCAATTTATTGATTAATGGAGCGACGGGTATTGCCGTCGGCATGGCGACCAGCATCCCGCCGCATAATTTGGGCGAGGTGATTGACGCACTGGTTTATATGTTGGGGCGTTGGAAAAAGCTGGATGATGTGTCGGTTTCGGATTTGATGCAGTTTATCAAAGGGCCGGATTTTCCGACGGGCGGCCTGGTTTTTCGCTACAAAGGCGAGGAAAATGAGACGGATGCGCTGGCGGGGGCGTATGCGACGGGGCGCGGCCGAATTACGGTGCGAGCGAAGGTGCATGTGGAGCAGATGGGGCGTAATAAGTCGCGCATCGTCATTACGGAACTGCCGTTCCAGGCCAATAAGACGAATTTGCTGGGCCGGATTGCTAATTTGCACCGGGACGGCAAGATTGAAGGGCTGACGGATTTGCGCGATGAATCGGATCGGAACGGGATGCGCATCATTCTGGAAACGACGCGCAATGTGGAGCCGGAAGATGTGCTGGCGGATTTGTTTAAGTTGACGCCGCTGCAGAGCACGTTTAGCATTTCGCTGTTGGCGTTAGTGGATGGGGAGCCGCGTGTGCTGACATTGAAGCAGGCGCTGCGGGTCTATTTGGAGCATCGGCTGGAGATAGTGCGCCGCCGCAGTGAGTATGATTTGGCAAAGGCGCGTAATCGGGCGCACATTTTGGAAGGGCTGCTGAAGGCGCTGGATAATTTGGATGCGGTGATTGATACGATTCGGCGTTCGCGCACGGTGGAGACGGCGAAGGCGAATCTGCGAAAGAATTTTAAGCTGACGGAGATGCAGGCGCAGGCTATTTTGGATATGCAGCTCAGGCGGCTGGCGGGGTTGGAGCGGCGCAAGATTCAGGATGAGTATAAGGAAAAACTGAATCTGATTAAGTATTTGGAGCGGCTTCTGTCTAAACCGGAGATGATGCGGGAGACGATTAAGGAGGAGCTGCTGGCGGTTCGGGAGCGGTATGCTGACCCGCGCCGGACGCAGATTGTGGAGACGAGCCAAAGTCAGGTGATGACGGACGCGGATCTGCTGCCGGATGAGCAGGTTTGGGTGTTGGTGGGCGAGAAGGGGACGATTGCGCGCACGACTTCGCCGGAGATGATTAACATTCCGTTGAAACCGCTGGAACAGCCGATGGCGCTGTTGGAGGCGAATACGCAGGATATTTTGTATTTGTTTGGGGCGGACGGCCGTGCCGTGTCTCTCCCTGTTTACCAATTGCCGCAGGCGCGGGAGATGGGTAAGGGTAAACATTGGACTGAATTGACGGCGATGACGCGGCGGGATCATTTGGCGGCGGCTTTGGTACGGCCGTCTTCCCTTAACGATGGCTATTTGTTCCTCACAACCCTGGCCGGCGTCGTCAAGCGCGTGCGCCTGGAGGATTTACCGGGCATTACCAGCGATATTTTTACTGTGATGGGCGTGGCTGATGACGATTCGCTGGGCTGGGCCAAATTGACGACGGGGGATGAGGAGATTACGCTGGCGACGGCCGCTGGGCAGTTGATTCGCTTCAAACAAAGTCAGGTGCGGCCAATGGGATTGCCGGCGGCGGGTGTGTTGGGTATCAAACTGGCCGATGAGGCGGATGGCGTGATTGCGATGGATTTAGCCCAACCGGGGGCGTTTGTATGGAGCGTTACCGATAACGGCATGGCTAAAGCAACGGCAATGGAAGAGTATCCAGTGAAGGGGCGTCATGGTCAGGGTGTGGTAAATTTACGTTTGCCGAAGGAAGCGTCGGAGGTGGCGGCGGTGATAATTGCGCCGGAAAAGACCCAATTGTTGATTACGACGGCGCTTGGTTCGACGAAAAAGGAAATTTTGGGTAAAACAAAGGTAGGCAGCCGCGCCATTAAACCGGCGTCGTTGTGGAAAAAAGGATTAGGGCCGCGCAATCGAGTAACGGGCGTGGTCAAGCTGACAACCCGGCCGGAATTGACTGAAGATGAACCAGAAACGATTCCGCAGCAGCTATCATTGCTTGATAAACCAAAGACTAACACTGGGCGAGCCAGAAAATCGAGCGGGAAAAAGGCTAAAAAGTAGCCGATATTATTCAGGAGACCAAGACGATGACCAACTTCAAAGACATGTGGGCAACCAATGAACAAGGTGAAAAATTTTTGTTCACGGTAGAGATGCAGCGCCGTTTAAGCGAACAAGGATTGCCCATCGATCCAGCACATCTATCCGACCTTGAACCTGGTGGTTACTTAGAAGAGAGACCGTCCAAACCAGCATCACAATATGGCAGCTCTTCTCCCAAACGGGAACCAAAACCGGCAGCGCGTGAAACATTTTCATCCCCAGAAACCATCCAAATAGATCCACAAACCGGTAAATACATTGGGCGGATGAAGTGGTATAACGCCCGTAAAGGGTATGGTTTTATTGTTCGCGGCGGCGGGGAGGAGATATTCTTCCATAAAAGTAATACTTCAGGGAATCCTGAGGAATTGGAAGAAGGCCAATGGATTCTTTACGATATTGAAGAAACACACAAAGGTTTAGAGGCCGCTGATGTTGAGCCGTACACAGGAGACACGGATCTCCTGGCATGAGCTTGCCTGTATTTGGGGCTGACGATTGAATATTTGTCGGAATTGCATCGTCAGCCTTGCGGAACGGGGGTTCATTTGTGGACAGTTATTAAATTCCCGTTCCTTGGCATATAAGCGGCCGATAAAAAGCCTGGATTTTTAGTCCAGGCTTTTTGTTCAGTCTTCTTCTGTGACGGTGACTTTTTGGGGGGAGGGGAAAACCACTTTTTGTGGGGTAGGTGGTTTTGGTACGGCAAATACTAATTTTCGCAGTTCGTAGACGTCTTTGGGCATTACGTCCGGAATGATGAGTGCGTCACCGACGCGAGCTGTGCCTTCGATGAATTTGTAGGCGGCTAAACTGATATATAAGTCACGCGCGCCAGTGAAGAATTGAAAAATGCGCCAGAATGGGTTGCGTGACCAGTTGGTGTCTATAACGTTAGGCATTCCTTTTAGTTCGATGTTGTCTACTAAAAAGTTTGCTCCTGGCTGCGGAATTGAAATGATGAACCGGGCGTTTGTTTTTAGCAAGCGCCATTGGTTATATTCAATCCTTTCTTTGATGGCAATTGCGATGATGGCAATAAGGATTACGAAGGGGATTAGGGCATAAAGCACTGTTTGTGATGGCGTGGCGCCGTTTTTTAGAGAGCGAACGGCCGTTACAATGGCTGCCACCCCGGTAACAAGCAAGACCCACCAAAAATACTCAAAGACAATATGCCCGATAATGTCGCGGTATTTTGCCAGCCGAATTTCTAACAAAGGTTCTTCTCTTGGCAAAAGACGTTCGGCTATATTCTCTGGTAGGAATGTGTCTTCGATATTCCATCGGAATGCTTCGGGCAGCCGTTTCCATCGGCTGTTCAGCCACCCTAAAAATCCCGATCCAATTTCCCCTTTTGGGCTGTGCTTGCTCATATAACAGATTATTAGTGGATTTGTCAAATTTCTAAAAATTTTGACAAATCTAAAGTGGTTCGCGTTAGTTCCCCGCTGGGATTCTAAGTATTTGTCCTGGGTGAATTATGTAACTGGTTAATCCGTTGGCGATCATAATATCATTAACGGTTGTGCTGTATTTCTGGGCAATACCGTAGAGTGTATCACCGGCGACAACTGTATACTCGGTAGGCCCTGTTGCTGATGCAGCCGCGTCGGGGGGAACGGCCGTATTCGATGGCGGCGTTGTTGGTGCGGCGGCAGGCATTGCCGGAACAGGAGTCGGCTGCGTTTGCGGTAGGGGTTCATTACTGAAGGCATCTTGTACAACATCTTCGCTGGCCTGCATAAATTGAGTCCACTCAGGCGAGGTTGTGCCGGCTTCTAATAAATCAGTGGCCCATCCGGCCAGAAATGTGGTGATGAGCCAGCTAACCGCGACAAAAACAATGATAGCGCCCAAAAAATACGTTAAGATTGCTCCCAAACTTTTTGCGGGCAGCCCTTGCTTGAAAATGAGGTGGTAGGCCAGAAAAGCGCCGATTGCCAGGGGGAGGAATTTTAATAGTTCGGCTAAATTCATCTGTGTCACTCCTTATTATAATGATTGGGCGATAAAGGTCTCGCCGCTTGAGCTGTGGTTGAGTCTTCCCTCTCAACATTTATGGTAACTACCAAGCCTCTCTGGTGTCAGCGAAGGCGGGCATTCATGCAGTGGATTCCTGCCTTCGCAGGAAGACAAGGCTAGTAGTTACTATTTATGGTAAAAATTGGCTGGGATCGATGAATGTATCATTGATTTTATCATAAATAGTATAGTGGACATGCGGCCCAGTGGCATAGCCAATTGCTCCCATGACGCCGACGGCCTGGCCGCGATTAACCTTTCCTTCTTTTACCAGGTAGGAACGTGGGTGAAGAAGCCAAACAATCCATTCATTGTTCTCGATCCGAATTGTGCTGTTATACCAGCGGTCTGTGTAAGTGGTCAGGTTGCCCGGTATAGGGGCTTGCAAGATGGCTGATTTGTTATCGGTGCTGGAAATATCCACGCCAGGCAAGCCGTAGCTGCAGCCATGCACATCTTGTGTCAAAATTGGCGCTTCTGTAACAGGATTGAGCTTAGGCCGTTGAGACGGCCGTCCCAACAAATGCGGCTCATTCAGACAGCTTGTATCATGCAAATTCCTTTCCTCGGGAAAGGGCATGTGTGTGCTATTTGTGAATGTCTTTTC
>JANTHP010000028.1 GCA_024762395.1 Anaerolineae bacterium
TTGGAATTCCCGATACTTGGCTCAACGTTTCGGGAATTCCAATTCCCGAAACACGCACTTTTCTCAACTCATTTGAAATGCACCCTTTGTCAAATTTAGTCTGGTAAACGCTTGGTTATGCTAAAAAATTTGACAAATCTTCTCGGCAGCGCTGTATAGTTACAAATCGAACACAATTTTCAAGGCATTGTGGATAGGTTTTAGATATTGTCGCTCAAGTAATCCTTGAAAGTTATCTATGCGGGAAACATCAACGGCGCGCAGCTGCTTCAAATTAACGTGGCGGTCTTTATCAAGGCCATTTTTCTTGGTTGGTTTGAGATTGACTACAAAAGGCCAGGATTTATGACCGGGCAAAATGGGGGCAACGATAACAGTCCGTGATTTTTGGTTGACGATATTGGATTGCAGGATAACACAAGGTCTTTTTTTCTTGGTTTCAGCTCCCCTGGTTGGTTCCAGGTCAACCCACCGGATTTCCAACTGTTTGTAGACGGATGCGCTCATTTGGACAGCCCATCGAGTAATGTTGTATCCCACTCGGCCAGTTCTTGCTGATATTGTTCATCCTCGGCTTCTTCCTGGTTGGCTTTGAGTATGGCTTCTGCCAAGTAGCGTCGCTTCTCTTCTTTCAAGAGGCGATTGACGAAAGCGCTTCGGTTTCGCCCGCCGACGGATTTCAAAAATGAGTATGCGTCTTCATCCAGTGTGAATGTGGCTCGATATGTCATGTGTCACCTCTTTTGTCATATAGTTTATCATACTTATTTGTGTGACACAATGGATTATTGTGTTTTCCCTGAAAGAAAGAGAAGCAGCCCAGCCATGACGCTGCTGATGAGCAGGGAACTGCCGCCGTAGCTGATGAAGGGGAGGGTGACGCCGGTGAGGGGGAGCAGTTTGGTTACGCCGCCCATGATGAGGATGGCCTGGGCGCTGAACAGGATGGTGATTCCGGCGGCAAGGTAGCGTTGAAACGGCCGTTTTACCATCATCCCAATCTTCAACCCCCGCTGTGCCAACAGGGCAAATGCCGCCACAACGCTTAAACTGCCAACTAGCCCCCATTCTTCGGCAATCGCCGCAAACACAAAGTCCGAGTGAACGACCGGGATGTAATTGGGAAAGCCTTGCCCGACGCCCTGCCCGATGAGACCGCCATTGGCCAGCGCATAGAGCGATTGCACAATTTGAAAAGCACGATCCTGGGCGTCGGGCCAGGGATTCCACCACGCTTCGACGCGTAGAGCGACCAAATCGAAGGCGAAATAAGCGAAAACACCGGCGATAAGCAGCAGAATTAATCCGCTCCAAACATATCGTTTCTCGCCGGTAGCCAGGTAAAGCAGCGACAAAAACAGGATGAAAAACAAGGCTGCCGCGCCTAAATCCTGCTGCCAGACCAGTAGAATCATGCAAAATCCCCACATGAACAGCAGTGGAGCCAGGTAGGGAAGGTCGCCGAAACGGCCGTTTACCCTGTCAGTCTGCGGTAATGTTTCTCGTTCGTCAAAATAGCTGGCCAGAAAGACGACCAGCAGCAGCTTCAGCAGTTCCGATGGTTGGAAGAAAACACGCCCGACCAATGGAATGGGCAGCCACAATGCCGCGCCGTAGCCGGATGGGTTGACGCCGAAGATGAGCGTTGCCGCCAGCAGCGTCAGCCCGCCAATGAGCCAGGTGTAGCGGTAGCGGCGCAGCCAGCGCAGGTTATGGGGAAGAATGGCGATGGCGGTGAAAACGGCCGTTCCCACCCCCAACCAAACCGCCTGCCGCCACAAAAAATTAGCCGCCAATCGGTCTAGCAAAACCAGGCCCCAGCCGGTAAGCAGGGCCAGCAGCGGCAGCAAAAAAGGGTCGCGTTCCGGCTTGAACCGGTGCAAAACGGCATGAGCCGCACCCATCAACAGCAGCCAGACGCCCGCCGCCCATAGATGCGCCCCGGTCACGCCCCCGTCCTCCACCAGGCTGAGGCTGACGGCGTTGATGAAAACGAAAACGGCCGTTAGCAAGAGCAATATGCGCTCACGACGGCCGTTTACCTCTTGGGCTTCTTCAACTGAGAAAGTACGCATGAATGTGAAATATCATGCGTGAAACGTAATGCGTGAAACGTGATTTTGTCACGCATCACGCATCACGCATCACGCCAGATACCGTCCAACCAGCGGCTCCAGTTTGTTTTTGGTGTCTTCAGGAATCCTGGCTCGATCAGTGATAAGTGCGTATTCCAGATTGTGATGAGCGGCAAAATCGCTGGCCCATTCTCCCATCGTTTGCGCCAGCAGGCTGATGGCGCGCTGCGCCAATGCAGTATTGCCTTTGATGATACGGAGCACCTGTTCCACCGTAACCGGCTCTTCATCCTCATGCCACACATCATAATCCGTCACATGCGCCATCACGCCGTAGGCGATTTCTGCCTCCGCCGCCAGGAATGCTTCCGGGCTGGTCGTCATGCCAATGATGCTCATCCCCCATTGCCGGTAAAGATTGGATTCCCCTTTTGTACTAAAACGCGGCCCTTCGACGGTGATAAATGTGCCGCCTTCATGCACGGCGCCGCCCGTTTGCCGCACTGCATTGGCGATGATTTGGCTGAATTCCGGCGAAAAGGGGCTGGGAACGCCCACATGAGCGACCAATCCCCCCTCGAAAAATGTCATTTCCCGTTTTTTGGTATGGTCAAACAATTGGTCGGGTACGACGATGTGGCCCGGCGCATAATCTTCCCGCAGGGAACCACAGGCGCTGACGGAGACGATGTATTTCACGCCCAACGTTTTGAGGGCGAAGATGTTGGCCCGGTATGGCACTTCTGAGGGATTTAACAGATGGCCGCGTCCATGCCGGGGCAGGAAGGCGACGCGACGGCCGTGTAAACTGCCCGCAATAATCGCATCGGATGGGTCGCCGAAGGGGGTGGTCATGTGGATTTCTTCAATATCGGTTAATTCAGCCATGCCGTAGAGGCCGCTGCCGCCAATGATTGCCAATTCAATGTCAGACATAATTTTGTTCCTGATTGATTGTAGGTCAAGTTTGCAAACTTGACCTACGATTGAGGTTGTTTTTGTTTTAGCAGACGTTTGGCCTGGGTGAGCTGCGCTTCTAATTTCTGAATACGCTCACCGGCTACATGTTTCATCTTTTGGATGAATTCACGCTGCTGAATGACTTTACCTTTCAATCCTTTTAATTGCAATTCCCGTTCGACGAGCGTGGCTTGAATTTCAGCCAGATGTTCGCCTTGCCGATCCATTTGTTTCAGATACTGCTCGATTTCATTTTCGAGTGAGTCTAGCTGCAAGGATTTATGGCGCACGGTTTCATCGAGGGTGGCAACGGCCGTTTCCAACCGCATCTTCTCGTCATCGAACTCAGCCTGGGCTGCTTCTAACTGCTTTTCCCGGTCTTGCAGCCGGGCCGCCATCTGTTCGACGGCCGTTTTCCATTTGTCAACGGCCGTTTCCCTTTCCAGCGCCTGTTCTTGTAACTGAATCAGCAGCCCTTCCTGTCGTTCAGTAATGCGGCGGTTCTGTTCCAGCATCCGTTGGGTTGTTCGCAGGTTCGCCTTGTACCACAAAATTTGTTCATCAGATTCAGCCGCGCTTTGTTTTAAGGAACCAATTTGCTCCTGGGCGTCAGCCAGAGCAAATTGCAGTTCCGCAGCGGTGGCATCCGACGCTTGAGCGCGCAGTTCATCCAGTTCCTGCAAAGTTGCTTGCCACTCAGCTTCCAGACGGCTGATTTTTTCCCGCAGATTTCCTGTGATTAACGCACTTTCCTCCAACTGACGCTGCAAAGTAAGCTGTTCCTTGCCGGCTTCCTCCATTTTTTCTTGAGCCGTATTTGCCAATTCCTGCCAGTGCAAAAGCGCATCCTCTTGTTCGGCCGAGCGTTGGATACTGGCTTGCAAAGCCGTTTCCAACGATTCGTTCCGCTCAGTTAATGCGTTTACTTGCCGCTGTGTTTTCAGCAAGGCAAAGTCCGTATTTTCTTTGGCTGTCTTGAGAGCGCTAAGTTCGTTGGTGATTTGCTCATGCGTTTGGGTCAAAATAGTGAAAGTTTCTTGTTGGCGTTGGGCCATTGCTTGCACAGCGGCTAGCGTATCTTCCTGCGCAATAATTTGCATATCGCGTTCAGCGATGGCGGTTTGGGCGTCGCTCAATTGTTGTTGGACGTTGTTCAGATTTTGCTGCGTTTTTTCCAGCTCTTGAGACAGGGTATTGATCTTGTCGAAAGCGTCCCCTGCCTTTTCCATCAGACGTGTTTCAAATTGGTTAGTTAGATTGGCGTGGGCGGCTAAGGCGTCCCCGGCTTCAGATTGTAGTTGTCTCAGGGTTTCCAGCTGTTCGTTGTTGTCGTTTGCTTTCTGGGATGGTGGAAAGAGAGGAGCGTCTGGGGGTAGTTGGCTTACCCAGCCCTGTATCTTGCCTCCCGGCTCCAGTTTAAGCTGAGTGGCGTGGACATCTCCCCAGATTTGGCCGTTGGTTGTAACGATGAGGCGGTGGGCGACGGCCGTTCCTCGCAGCAATCCGGTCACCTTAATTTTAGGCGCAATCACATCCCCAACCACAACCGCCCCATGTTGGATAATCACTGGGGCATCCGATTGAATGTCGCCTTCCTGATGGTCAGAAATGCGCAGCCCGCGTTTGAAGAAAGAAAAACGGCGACGGCGATTTTGGTTGTCAGCTGTGTCCGCCATGTGGTATTACACCTTCTTCTTGGATATGTTTCAGAGAACGTTAGACAATCCACGAGGTTTCCGTGGCTTTTTACCATCAACCTTGCAGGTTATTATACCCATTGATTTGCCAAAGGACATGGAAAATACAGCATGATCCAAACGATTTCCCTGAACTCGTAAGGTTTTTTACCAGACTTGCCTCCTTGCCTGCCTGTGATAAACTGCCATTATCTATGAAGAAGCGTATTTACGTCTTGCCGCTGCTGTTATTGGCCGCCTTGACTGTTTTGTGGGCCGGGCGGGATACGGCCGCTTTTGATACAGCCTATCCCGGAACTGCTCGAATAGACGGCCCGCTGCGGTTAGATTTTGCCATTTCCGACCCCATCAGCGCCCCTGGCGAGACGCTTTTGTTGACAGCCCAATTACAAAACCAATCCAAAGTGATTGCTGCTCCCTCCGTTGCATTCCACTTGCCGTCTGGTTTGCGATTAACGTCTACCCAAATTCCATCCGGCATGACTGTCAATTTGCAAACCGGCGCGCTGAATTGGATGCCCATTTTGCCTGCTAATGGCGGGCAAGCCCAAATTGAGGTTCCTTTGCGGGTGGAAACGGCCGATCTAACCCAACCGGCGCAGTCGGTAACGGCCGTACTCCGCCACGAAGAGAACGAACAAACCGCCAGCGCTGCCATCTGGATAGGGCTGCCGCCGCAAATTAACCGGATTTTACCGCTGCCCCAAACGGCCGTCGGCCAGCCGGTGCAATTATTAGCCGAAATCAGCGGTTCTGGCCCCATCTCCCAATCATGGCTGTTGGGTGACGGGCGGCGCGTGGATGTCAACGATCCTATCGTCGTTTTTCCGTCTGCCGGGGTGTATGAGATTACTTTAGAGGCGAAAAATCCGTTGACGACTGTGCGGGAAACGGCCGTAACCCAATCCGCCGCCATCGCCATCGTCCCCCAACCGGCGGCCCAATTCACCCCCGACGACCTGACCCCCGGCGTCGGACAATCCATCTCCTTCATCAATCTAAGCGGCGGCCAACCGCCCCTCATCTTCCGCTGGGATTTTGGCGACGGCACAACCGCCACCGGTCGCCAGCCCAGCCATCAATACGCCGCTCCCGGAACCTACGATGTCCATCTAACCGTCGAAAACGCGCATGGTCAATCCGAAGCGTTTTGGCCGGTGACAGTAGGCGCGCCGCCCATTGCCGCTATGGAAATAGCAGACGCTGCGCCCGCAGGCGAACCCATCTCCGGGCAAGCCTTTGGCGACGACACCGTCACCCTGTACCGCTGGGACATGGGCGATGGCGCGGTGTACGAAGGCGCATTGGTCAGCCATCGTTACCGGCAAACCGGCGATTTTTACGTGCGCATGACCGCGCAGAATGAATTTGGCGGCACAGAAATCGGCCAATGGGTACACGTTGGCCCTGGTCAATTTTCCACATACCTTCCTTTGATTGTGCGTTTTGATGAGGCTGCGGCCGGGCAGAAAGCCGATCCATACGAATTAACGCTCGATCCGGTAGAGTTGGCGGAGCCATTTGTGATGGGGCCGATGGCTGTGCCGGAAAACAGCAGTCAGGCGGCTCAATTGTTCTTGTACATTAACGAAGCGCGCCGTCAATTTGGCCTGCCGCCGCTCAATTTCAACCCGGAACTTAGTGTGGCCGCGCAGCAGCATGTGGGCGATATGGCCGGATATGGCTACACAGGGCACACTGGCTTTGATGGTTCGCATCCGGCCGAACGGCTGCTGTGGCTGGGTTACGATGCCGGTTATGCCGGTGAAGCGACGGCCTGGGGGTTTGAGTACCCCTACCAGGCGGTGGAATTTTGGGTGAACAGCCCGGCGCATCGCCGTATCATCCTGAACCAATTTGCGACGGATGTGGGGGTGGGCTTTATGGTGGATTACAACGCGCCTAATGTTTGGTATTGGACGGCCGAATTTGGCAATGCCTATGCCGCCCCTCCCCAGCCGTTTGTCCGTCTGGTCGGGCCGGAGCCGGAAACGGCGTTGATGATTAGCGAACCGCTGACGTTTAGCTGGAATTGGCCGCTGCCGCTGGAGCCGGGGCAGCAGTTTATGGTGGTTCGTGTGGATGGGGAGACGGCCGTTCCCCTCGGCGCCGTCAACCAGCCTACAGTAGATACCCGGTACAGTTTCACCATGCCTGCCAGCAATGATTGGTCGCAGGTTGGCGCGGCTCAATGGCAGGTTGTTTTGGAGGATGCGGCCGGTCCGCTGTTGGTCAGCGAACTGCGCCCCCTTACTTTCCTACCCGATCCTGATTTGCCCACGCCCACGCCGGCTGCGACGGAAACGGCCGTTGCCACCAGCACCGCTGCGCCCACAGCAACCCCCACACCCACCCCATACATCCCCGAAACAACGCCGCTCCCCACGCCGCTGCCGCCGCCTGTCATCATCACCGCCACACCATCTCCGTAAATGATGAAGGCGGAATGATGAATGAGGAATGGCAGCCCGCCGCTCGCCCGTCCTCAGCCTCGCAGCTTCACAAGCTCGCATAAAGGATTCCCATGACCTTAGAAATGTGGCTCGTTTTAGGCATTCTTGTTGCCGCTGTCGTACTTTTTATCACTGAATGGCTGCGCGTGGACGTGGTTGCTCTCGGTGTGGTTGTGGCGTTGATGCTGACTGGCGTCCTGTCTACCGGCGAAGCGTTGTCCGGTTTCTCGAATTCGGCTGTTTTAACCATTGCCGCCTTGTTCATTGTGGGTGGCGCGGCGCTGCAAACAGGGCTGGCGGGCATGATTGGCCGCCGTATTTTGACCATTGCCGGAACCAGTGAGGTGCGTTTGACGGTTGTTTTGATGGCCGCCGTCGCTTTGCTTTCCAGCTTCATGAGCGATACGGGGACGGTGGCGGTTTTGCTGCCGGCCATTATCATTTTGGCCCGTTCGGCTAAAATCAGCCCCTCAAAATTGCTGATTCCACTGGCGTTTGGGTCGCTTTTGGGCGGCGCGATGACGCTTATCGGTACGCCGCCCAACATTATTGTGAGTGATTTGCTGCAGGAGGAGGGGTTACGGCCGTTTCAATTCTTCAGCTATACCCCCGTCGGCCTTGTTTTAGTTGTGGTAGGCATCATTTTTATGCTGCTGGTAGGCCGCCGCCTGCTGCCTGACCGCAAAGTAAAGATGGAGGGGCATCGCATCCCCACACCAAAAGAGTTAATAGATTTGTACCGTCTGCCGGACAACTTATTCCGTTTGCGGGTGCGGCGCGGCTCCGGGCTGGTGGGGCGCACGCTGCCCGGTTCCCGTCTGGGGCATGATTATGAGGTGACGGTGTTGAAGATTATGCGGCCGTCGGAGGCCCGCCCGGCCTCTATTTCTTTGCTGCGGGGACGAGGGGAGGGGGGAGACGGCCGTTCCGCCAAAGCCATCCCCATCATTCCCGAAACCGACACCAAAATCCAGCTAGACGACATCCTTATCGTTCAGGGAGATGGCAGCGACGTGGCCCACGCCGCCGCCCATTGGAACCTCGGCGTCCAGCCCCCCAAACCCAAAGACGAAAAAGCATTGCTCAACCGCGAAGTCGGCGTCGCCGAAGTCCTGCTGCCGCCGCGTTCCCGTCTGGTTGGTAAAACATTAGTACAAACCCAGTTCGGCTCCCACTACAAACTAACCGTCCTCGGCATCAACCGCCCCGGCGTCAGCCGCAAACACGACCTCAAAAACACCATTCTGCAATTTGGTGACACCCTTTTGGTTCAAGGCGATTGGCAGCACATCTTAGCCCTCAAGCAATATCAGCGCGACTTCATCGTCATGGGCCAGCCGGAAGCGATGATTGGCGCGCCCAATCGCAGCAAAGCCAAGATCGCCCTCATCATTCTGTTGGGAATGTTGATTTTAATGATTACCGACGTCCTGCCAGTGGCAACGGCCTCCATGCTGGCTTCCCTGGCAATGGTTCTAACCGGCTGCTTGACAATGGACGAAGCCTACCAATCCATCAACTGGCCCAGCATCGTGCTGGTGGCCGGCATGTTGCCCATGAGCATCGCTTTGGAAAAAGTGGGGTTAGTTGATGTTGCCGCCAACGGATTGATTGATGTGGTGGGCGGTTTGGGGGAATTGGCCGTCATGTCTGGGTTGTTTTTGCTGACTTCGGTGTTTACGCAACTACTGTCCAATACGGCCACGACAGTTATTGTGGCCCCCATTGCCCTCGCCGCCGCGCAAACGATGGGCATTGAGCCATATGCTTTTTTGATGGCCGTCGCCATTGCCGCTTCAATGGCCTTCGCCACGCCAGTCGCTTCGCCAGTGAACACGCTGGTCATGGGCGCTGGCGACTACCGCTTTGGCGATTACATCAAAGTTGGCGCACCCATGATTCTATTGACATGGCTTATTTCGATTTTGCTTTTGCCAATTTTGTGGCCGTTTTAGACAGTTTGGCACAAGTTCTTGGGGGGATGTCTCTTGATGTTTATCCTAACCCCGTACCTTTACCGTTCGTACAACAAAGCGCCGGATAATCGGGCGTTGAATTGTTTGTTAGGCCATTTTGTATTGTGGTTGTACCGGGCTTCTTTAATGTCGGCGCCGGTTAACGTTGCCTCTTGCAGATTAGCGTCGCGCAAATCAGCAAAATGCAGATTGGCTTTTGTTAAATTAGCGCCGGTCAAATTAGCGTAACGCAGTTGGGCGCTGCCCAGGTAGGCTCCTTCCAGATTACAATCTTCCAAATGCGCGCCGCGCAAATTAGCGCGAAATAAATCCGCTTTACTAAGGTTCGCATTTTCCAAGCGAGCTTGTTTCAGATTAGCATCCTGAAGTTTTGCGCTGCTTAAATCGGCATGGTCTAAATTTGCGCCTTGCAGATCGGTCTCGTTTAGATTGGCCCCAGGCAGTTTAACGCCAGATAAATCTTTCTCTAGCGCTTCGCCGGTAAGAATTAGTTTGTTGGTTCCTAAAACCTTGCCTGTTTCTTCAATGTCGCTGCGTTTTACGAGGCTCATCAGGTCTCCTTTATAAACGTAGAGCGATTTGGTAAAGGGTGCATTTCAAATGAGTTGAGAAAAGCGCGTGTTTCGGGAATTGGAATTCCCGAAACGTTGAGCCAGTATCGGGAATTCCAATTCCCGATACATCAACTGAGATGAAACACACCCTTTGGTAAATCGTTCTGCCCGATTTGCTAAATCGGGCTGTGGTAAGTAACTTGCCGGAGGGCTGTTTCCTTGTTGGTATTGCTGATTATATGTCAACATATTGCATGATGGAAAGTTTGTCAAGCGCATTGTGCCTTGTTATAATTACGCGCGTTACGCCACCTTAGCTCAGTTGGCTAGAGCGGCGCATTCGTAATGCGCAGGTCGTGAGTTCGAATCTCACAGGTGGCTTTTTATGTGCCTGGCTTTTTTGTTGCCGGGCTATTTTTTTATCGGCAGGTAGTAGGTGGCATAGCAGGGTTGGTGTTTCTTATGGGCAAGGATAGACCAATTGTATTTGGTGTGGCCGGCGGTACGGCGTCGGGTAAAACAACGGTGGCGCGCGCGATTCTGGAGGCGGTCGGGGCGGAACGTATTGCTTATCTGCCGCATGATGCGTATTACAGGGATATGCCGCATTTGTCGTTTGAGGAGCGCGCGCATCAAAATTATGATCATCCCAATTCGCTGGAAACGAAGCTGTTGATCAAACATATTAAAAAATTGCTGCAAGGGGAGGCGGTAGATGTGCCGGTGTATGATTTTACGACGCACCGCCGCACGGAGGACACAGTGCGGGTTGAACCAAGCCCTATTATTTTGGTGGATGGTATTTTGATTTTTACGAAAAGACGGCTGCGGGAGTTGATGGATATTAAGGTGTATGTGGATACGGACCCGGATGTGCGCTTTATTCGTCGTTTGCAGCGGGATATTCATGATCGCGGCCGTTCGCTGCAGTCGGTGGTGGAGCAGTATATGGATACGGTACGGCCGATGCACTTGAAGTTTGTGGAGCCGAGTAAGCGTCATGCGGATGTGATTATTCCGCATGGGGGGCTGAATAAGGTGGCGATGGAGATGGTGGTGTCGCGGCTGCATGATTTGTTACGGCCGTAACCAATTCTTGTGGCGGACGACAAACGCAGATGTACGCGGATTTTTAGATGACAACTCCGAAACGGGACGACCTTTGGCGGCGCAGCATGACGGCTACCGGCTGGAATGTGGCGGCGAATACGTTCAAACTGGTCATCTTCTTTATCCGCACCACGCTGCTGGCCCGCCTCATCCCGGATGCGGCCGTTTGGGGGACGTATGCGACGGCGCTGGCCTGGATTGAACTGACCCTGATTTTGCCTAATTTTGGCATGGCGGGCGCTTTTTTACACCGCGCGCCGGAGACGGAGGACGAAGATGAGGCGGCGGCCGTTCATTTTACGCTGAAAAGTGTGTTTACGTTGATTTGGGCGGCGGTTTTGGGGGGAACGGCCGTTATCCTCACCGATGGCTCATTACAATTTGCCTTCCTCGTCCTCATCGCCGCGCGTGGATTCAACCAGGCCTTTTCCCAAACGCCCAAACATATCTTAGTCCGCCGCGTCATTCACCGGCGCTTATCCCTCATCGAATTTACCCGCGCCGTCATCATCGTGGTTTTCTCGCTTGGGCTGGCCTATCGCGGTTACAAAATTGAGGCGTTAGTGTATCCGACGGCCGTTGCCACCCTGTCAGATTTCATCCTGTTATATTTTTGGCGGCCCGTTTGGCGGCCCCGATTTGCCTGGTCGCCGCCGATTGTTCGCTATTATCTGGATTTTGGCCGCAAGAACATGGCCGCCAACGGCTTGCTCAAGCTGTTAGATCGGGTAGACGATTTATTTACCAATACATTTTTGGGCCGGGAAGCGATGGGCTATTATTCCCGCGCCTACGCCTACGCCACCTACCCGCGACAAGTTTTAGCCATTCCCATCAACAGAGTTGTGAGCGGCAGTTATGCGGAATTAAAAGAACAGCGGCAAGCATTGTCACAGATGTTTTTTCGCGTCAACGCTTTGTTAATTCGGAGCGGTTTCTTTATTGCCGGTTGGTTCGCGCTCATTGCGCCTGAATTCATTCGTCTGGCTCCGGGGGCGGCGTGGCTGCCAATTCTCGACGCTTTCCGGCTGATGTTGGTTTTTACCTTGTTGGATCCACTCAAAATTACCGTGTCGCATCTGTTTCTGGCTGTAGGGAAGCCGACGGTGATTGTGAAGGCGCGGGTGGTGCAGTTGGGCGTGTTGGCTGCCGGGCTGTTTTTGCTGGGATTGCCGCTGGGGATTCGGGGCGTGGCGCTGGCGGTAGACGTGATGTTGTTTGTGGGGATTTTTATTTTGCTGCGGCAGGCGCGGGCGTATGTGGATTTTTCGCCCCGGCGGTTGTTTGTCAATCCGTCATTGATGCTGGCGGCGGCGGCGTTGGGGACGATGGAGGCGGCGCGGCTGACGGCCGTTCCCAATGATTGGCTCTCTCTTGGGCTGAAAACGGCCGTCTTCACCCCCATTTACCTCCTCCTTTGGCTGGTGTTAGAGCGGGAACAGTTCAAACAGGTTCTGGGATATGCGCGAACGGCCGTACACAAATATCGGAGGCGGCCCCATGCGTAAACCGGACTTCTTCATCGTCGGCGCGCCCAAATGCGGCACGACCGCCATGACCCAATACCTGCGGCAGCATCCCGACATCTACATGCCGCGCAAGAAAGAACTGCACTTTTTCGGTTCCGATTTAGAATCGGCGTGGTTCACCCGTGATGAAGATGCGTATTTGGGTTGGTTTACGGCCGTTGCGGCAGAAAAACGAGTTGGCGAAGCATCCGTTTGGTACCTCTACTCCCAAAAAGCCGCCGTCGAAATCCACGCCTTCGCCCCCCACGCCCAAATCATCATCATGCTGCGTAACCCGGTAGACATGCTCTACTCCCAGCACAGCCAATTCCTGTACAACGGCAACGAAGACATCCCCGACTTTATGGCCGCCCTGGCGGCCGAACCCGACCGCAAACAAGGGCGGCGCATACCGCCGCAGGCGCACCTGGTAGAAGGCTTGTTTTATCGGGAAACGGCGCGATACACCGAACAAGTAAAGCGATACTTCGATACATTCGGTCGGGAAAACGTCCACATCATTATCTTTGACGATTTCAAAGCCGACACAGCGCAGGTTTATCGGGAAACTCTGCGCTTTTTGGGTGTAGACGATACATTTTTCCCCGAATTGACGGTAGTGAATCCCGGCAAAACCGTCCGCAGCCGCCGTATGGAAAATGTTTTGCGTAACCTGCCGTTGCCCGTGCTGCGGTTGAGCCGCCTGGTTCCCGCGTCGCTGCGCCGCTCCTTGTTTGCCGGATTAAAACGGGCCAACATGCGCGTCCAGCCGCGCCCGCCGCTCAACCCCGCCGACCGCCGCCGGCTACAAGATGAGTTCGCGCCCGAAATTGAGGCGTTGAGCGCGCTGCTGGGGCGGGATTTGACGCATTGGAGCCGCGCATGAACAAGCCGGACTTTTTCATTGTGGGTGCGCCCAAGTGCGGCACGACGGCGATGTATCATTTTTTGCGGCAGCATCCGGCCATTTTTATGCCGGTGGTGAAGGAACCCCATTTTTTCGCCCCCGATGTGCATCCACGCGCCCCCATTCGGGACGAGGCGGCATACTGGGCTTTGTTTGACACGGCCGTTCCCACCCAAAAAATCGGCGAAGCGTCCGCAACCTACCTCTACTCCCGGCAGGCCGCCGCCAACATCAAACAATGCTGCCCCTCGGCCAAAATCATCATCATGCTGCGCCACCCGGTTGATGTGATGGTCTCGCTGCATCAGCAGCGGTTATACAATGGGGTTGAACGGATTCAAGATTTTAGCGCGGCTTTGCAGCAAGAAGACGCGCGCAAACAAGGGCGCGCGCCCGCCAGCGGCGCATTCCCCTTTTACCGCGCCGCCGTTGCCTTTTGCGAGCAAATTAAACGGTACGACGCCCTATTCGACCGCGCCGACATGCAGTTCATCTTGCATGATGATTTACGGGCCGATGCCGCTTCAGTTTACCGGCAGACGCTGCGGTTTTTAGCAGTTGACGATACCTTCCAGCCGGATTTTCGCGTTTGGAATGCGGGGCGGCAGATTCGTTCGCCCCAGGTGCAGCGGCTGATTAAGGAGTCGGCGCTGCGCCGTCTGGTTCGGCGCGCGATGCCGTTGGTGTGGCGGCAAAAACTGGTTGCTTTCATCGAGCGGAAGAATGTTGGCGGGGTATATGCACCGCTGCCGCCGGCGCTGCGCTGGCAGTTACAGCGTGAGTTTGCCGGCGAAATCACTTGTCTGGAGCGGTTGATTGGACGCGATTTGAGCCATTGGCAAAGGCCGGCGGCGGCGAAAGAGCGAGGGACGGCATGAAGATAGCTGTTTTGACGCGCCGCCAGGATGCGTTTAGCATGGTTATTTGCCGTGAACAGGTGGCGGCTGAACTGCGGCGGGCCGGTGCGGCTGTTTTGCCGTTTGCGCCGGGCGAGCCGGTTCCGGCTGAGGCGGATTTGGTGTGGGAGCCGAGTTTATCGGGTAATCGGACGCCGCCGGCTTTGTTTAGGCGTGTGGAACGGCCGTTCATCGCAACTGTTCATGGCGCCGTTTTCCACACCTTGCCCTGGCGGGAACTGCATGCCAGTTGGCGCGGCGCAGCCGTCAGCCAGCTTCGCACCTGGCGCACATTACGCGCCTGGCGCTGGTTTGGCGAGAGAGCGGCGGCGGTGGCGACGGTTTCCCATTACGCGGCAGCGGAAGCGGCGGCTGCCTTTGGCATCCCATCCCACAAATTACACCCGATTTATCACGGGGTTGACCCTGTTTTTACGGCGGAGGGCCGAAAAGAGATGGGGGAACGGCCGTATTTCCTGCAAATCGCCCAATATCGGCCCAAGAAAAATGTGGACCGCGTGATTGAAGCATACGGCCGTTTACCCCAAAACGGCCGTCCCGACCTCATTCTCATCATGCCCGGCTACACAAAAAAAATCAGCATCCCTGGCATCCGACTCATTCGGGAGAAACAGACGCCCGCAGAACTAGCCGCCTGGTATCGCGGAGCCGTCGGCTTCCTCTTTCCATCCTTACACGAATCATTCGGTATGCCGCTTGTTGAAGCGATGGCGTGCGGCTGCCCCGTCATTACCGCCAACGCCGCCGCCTGCCCCGAAATAGTCGGCGACGCCGCCCTGCTCATCAATCCGCGCTCGGTAGACGCGATTCGCGGAGCGATGGCTAAACTCAGCGCCGACGCAGCGCTGCAGCAAAACCTGCGTCAGAGAGGGTTGGCGCGCGCCGCCCAATTCAGTTGGCAAAAAAGCGCTCAAGCCTATCTTGATTTGTTTGAGCGCGTGTTGGCAAAAGGAGGCAAGCGATGACTGCGCCAATCCTCATAATGGGTATGCACCGCTCCGGAACCAGCATGATGGCGCGTTTGCTGGAGCAGATGGGCGTTTTCATGGGCCGCGACAAGAGCGCCAACCACGAAGCCCGTTTCTTCCATCACATCAATGAGTGGCTGCTGACCCAAAGCGGCGGCTCGTGGGATTATCCGGAACCTTTTTTACTGTTGGCGGCAGAAGCGCCCGTGCGCCGGTTAGCTGTGAAATACATTGACCATTTGCTCAAAACCCCGTATGCCATACGCTATTTGGGCCTTAGTCGCTATTTGCGCTGGCGGACTCCGACCAAATTACCCTTTGCCTGGGGCTGGAAAGACCCCAGATTGACCTACACGCTGCCGGTTTGGCTGGATTTGTTCCCTGACCTGCGCCTGATTTATGTGGTGCGGCATGGGGTGGATGTGGCTAACAGTTTGGTTGTGCGGCAGCAGGCGATGCTGCGGGATGCGGAGAAGGCGATGGAGGAACGGCCGTATCGCCACGCTCTCTCCTGGCCCAGAATGAAACGAGGCGGGCAGTTCACCAACAGCTTGCGCTGCGGCGTCCGCGACGGCGCCTTTTCCTTGTGGGAAGCCTACATGCAAGAAGGGCGGCGGCAGATTGCCCTGCTGGGGAAACAGGCAATGACCGTCCGCTACGAAGAATTTGTGACCGATCCGCTACCCCATCTGCAAAAAATAGGCCGATTTTGTCAGTTGCCCGCCGCTGAAGCTGATATTACCCGTATGGCCCAAGCAATTAACGCCAACCGGGCCTATGCCTACCGCAGCGATCCGCAGTTACAGCAATGGAGCGCCAGCCTTGCCGACCGCCTGGCTGTGTGGGGCTATCAGGAGTAATTGCTATGTCTAAGAAAAAACCGCCCAACATCATCCTTATCACCATAGACTGCCTGCGCGCCGACATTTTGGGCTGCTATGGCGGCGAGGCGCAAACCCCGTCCATAGACCGGCTGGCCGAACAGGGCGTGCGTTACACGGCGGCTTTCGCCCACAGCCACATGACCAAAAGTACGTTCCCCTCCATTTTTAGCGGCCGTTACCCGTCCCAGGATGGCGGCACGCAGCAGTTTGACGCGGAGCGGTTCAGCGTGGTTGAGGCGCTGCAAGTGAGCGGGTATCAGACCATCGGCGTAAATTCTAATCCCTGGTTGTCACGGCGCTTTGGGTTTCATCGCGGCTACACGCGCTACGTTGACCTGTCGGAGGCCAGTCCAGCGGCCCATTCTTTGCCGGTGCGCTTGTTGAATCATGGGCTGGGTTTGTTTGGCGGCGGCGTTATTTATCCGCCCTATCCATCAGCGCAGGCGGTGACGGATGCCGCTTTGCAGGCGATTGACGGCGTTGATGCGCCTTTTTTCTTGTGGCTGCATTACATGGACGCCCATTGGCCGTATGATGTGGATCGTCCCCGGCTGTACGGCCCCCGCGATGCGGAAAACTGGGCGTACAATGCCCGTCTGGCCGCCCGCTGCCGCCAAACGCCGGAACGGGTGACGGCGCGGGAGCGGGATGCGCTGTGGGCGCTGTACCGGCGCGGGGTGGAGACGGTTGACCGGCAGCTTGGCCGTCTGTTGACTGTTTTGGATGAGGCGGACACGGTGGCGCTGACGGCCGATCATGGCGAGGCGTTTGGCGAGCATACCGAATACTTCCACAAAATTGCGCTTCATGCGGAAAATGTGCATGTGCCATTGCTGCTCAGACACAGCGGCGCATCCGGCGGCCAGGTGGAAAATGGGGTGGTACGGCATGTTGATTTGGCCCCGACTATTTTGGAAACGGCCGTTCTCCCTCCACCCGGCAATGGCGAAGGTATCAGCTTGCTCCCCGCTGCCATGAACACAGAGCCGCTGCCAAAATTGGAAGCGTTTAGCGAATCTTGCAATCAAAATGGCTGTTATGCCGCCCTGCGGCACGATGGTTGGGCGGCTATTTTGGAGATGGAAGATGTGGCGCGCATGATTGTGCGGCAAGAATCATTGTACAATTATTATGACGACCCGGCTGAAACGCGCAATTTGGCTTTGGAACGGCCGTCCCGCATGGCCGCCATGCGCGCGCGTATTTTGGATTACATAGCCCGGCGGAATGTCGGAACCAGCGCCGCGCCCTTACTTGCCGCCGATATGGATGACGATTTGAAACGGCAGCTTATCAAATTAGGCTACCTGGAATAACGCATGTCAGACGATTCTGCCCCAATCTTGTCTATCATCATCCTGAATTGGAACACGGCCGACTTGCTGCGCGCCTGTTTGCAGAGCATTCCACCTTCGCCATCTTATGAAATCATTGTTGTGGATAATCATTCCAGTGATGGCAGTGTGGAAATGGTGCGGGCTGAGTTCCCCCAGGTAGCGCTGCTGGCGCAGGCGGAGAATCTGGGGTTTAGTCGGGGGAATAATGTGGGGCTTGAGGTGGCAAACGGCCGTTACCTCCTCCTCCTCAACCCCGACACCGAAATCAAACCGGGCGCATTAGAGCGCATCATCCAATTCATGGACGAGCATGAGGAAGCCGCCATCGTCGGGCCAACCGTGCGGAACCCCGATGGTTCATTACAGCCTTCCACATCCCCGCTGCCTTCGCTGCGGCGTGAATTTTTGCGCCAGACCATGCTGTTTCGCCTCCTTCCAGCCAGCCATGATAACAAATTGCGGCAGGTTGAAAGCGTCAGCGGCGCGGCTCTGTTCATTCGCAAAGCGTGGGTTGAGCGGATTGGCCCGCTTGACCCCCACATTTTCATGTTTTACGAAGACTCAGATTGGTGTCAGCGGACGCTGGCGGCCGGCGGACAGATTTGGTTTGTGCCGTGCGCCGGCATCATGCACCATAAATCGGCTGCCAGCAGCCGATTTGCCCGCACGCGCACCCTGATCGCCAGCCAACGCGGGGCCGTTTACTACTTCCGCAAGCATCGCGGGGCGGGCGCGATATTTGTTTTGCGGCTGATTACCCTGGTTGGCATGTTGGCGCGGTCGGCGCGCGCCGCGCTCAACTGGCTGCTAGGCCGGAACCGGTCCGATCAGCGGGCGCGGCTGCGGGCGTATGGTCAAATTTTGCGCTGGGCGTTTACCGGACGGGGGCTAGATGGCTAAACCCGCGATTTTGCACCTGATTCACGGTCTGACGGTTGGTGGAGCCGAGGTTGATTTGCTGCATAAATCGGCGGCGTTGACGGCCGATTATGGCTATGATGTGACGATTGCCTGCTTAATGCGCCGGGGCGAGCTGGCGGATGAGGCTGAGGCGCGGGGCATCCGGGTTTTGGGGCCGTTTATGACGCACCGGTATGATATGACGGCCGTTTTCAAACTGCGTCGTTTGATGATGGCCTATCCGTTGGTACACACTCATCTGTTCGCCGCTAACTTTATCGGCCACGCTATCGCCGCGACTATTCCTTTGGGGAAACGGCCGTTACTCCTGGCGGCCGAACACGCAATGGCTGAACGCTGGGGGCGGCATCATTTATGGATTGATCGCGCTGTGCAGCATTTAACCCAATACATCCTGGTTCCCTCGCAAACTGCCGCCGACAGTTATGCCCAGCGCGGATTGTCGTCCACAAAATTGCGCGTTTTACCCAATGGGATTCCGCTGCAATCTTTTCAGAGTGTAGACAAATCAGAAGCAAGGCAGGCTGTCCGGCGGGAGTGGCAGATTGCAGATGAGACGGTTCTTTTAGGCGTTGTGTCTCGTTTGGAAAAGGTAAAGAACCTTTCTTTATTGTTGCAGGTTGGCAAATTGTTACCAGTTCACATCCTGATTGTTGGCGATGGCCCAGAGCGGGAACGTTTGGCAGAGGAGGCGGAGGCGTATGGCATGGCGGCGAGGGTTCATTTTACCGGCCGCCGCGCCGATGTGCCCCGTTTGCTGGCGGCAATGGATATGTTTGTTTTGCCATCGCGCAGTGAATCGTTTGGCATTGCTGTTGCCGAGGCGTTGTTAATGGGAACGCCGGTAGTGGCAACGGCCGTTGGCGCCATCCCGGAAATAACAGGGCAGGGCGAATTTGCCCGCCTGGTTCCGCCGGGTGATGTGTTGGCCTTGCAAACGACCGTTTCCGAGGCTCTGGGCGCGCTCGACGCGGCCAAACGGCAGGCTGAACAGGGCGCGGCTTTCATTTCCGGGCGGTACAGTTTGGCAACGGCCGTTGCCCGGCAGCACGCCCTTTATCAACAACTTTTGAACGGAGATTAGGCGACATGGATCCTATTCGCGTTTTACACCCCATCACCCGCCTCATCATCGGCGGGGCGCAAGAAAATACAATGCTGACGGCCGATTACCACAACGAAGACGGCCGTTACCAGGTAGACATCGTTAGCGGCCCCCAAACCGGCAGCGAAGGCTCGCTGATTGACGAAGTGCGTCAACGAGGCATTTCACTCACCATCATGCCTGAACTGGTGCGTGAGATTAGTCCGGTGAAAGATTTGACGGCCGTTTGGAAATTACGCCGGATGATGCGAGACGGCCGTTACCAAATCGTCCACACCCACAGCTCCAAAGCCGGCGTCCTGGGGCGTTGGGCGGCGCATCTGGCGGGCGTGCCCATCATCGTCCACACCGTGCATGGCTGGAGCTTCCACGACCGGATGTCGCCCATCCAGCGAGGCATTTACGTCGCATTGGAAAAATTCGCCGCCCGATTCAGCCAAAAAATGATCGTCGTCTCGCCGCAGGACATCGAAAAAGGGCTGGCGCAGGGCATTGGCCGCCGCGAAGATTACATCGTCATCCGCAGCGGCGTGGAGCTGGACCGGTTCGGCCGCCCGCAAACGCCGCCGGAGACGATGCGGGCGCAGTTGGGCATTCCGGCGGGCGCGTTGGTCGTCGGCAGCGTCACGCGCCTCTCGCCGCAGAAAGCGCCGCTGGATTTGGCGGCTGCGTTTTCGCATATTCACCAAGAGCGGCCCGATGCCTGGTTCGTCGTCGTGGGCGACGGGCCGCTGCGCCCCGATGTGGAGGCGGCGCTGGCCCAGGCGGGTATTGCCGACCGGGTTGTGTTGACCGGTTTGCGCCGCGATGTGCCGGAGTTGATGGCGGCGTTTGATGTTTTTGTGTTAAGCAGCTTGTGGGAAGGGCTGCCGCGCGTTTTGCCGCAGGCGATGGCGACGGGCTTGCCCATCGTCGCTACGCGGGCGGATGGCTCGGCGGAGGCGGTGGTGGACGGCGAGAATGGTTTTTTGGTGGAGCGCGCGCAGCCAGCAGCGTTGGCGGAGAAGGTTTTGGCCCTGTTGGCGGATGGAGAACTGCGGCAGAGGATGGGGGAAAACGGCCGTTCCCGTTCCCACATCTTCGGCGCGCGCAAAATGGCGGCGGATATTGACCGGCTTTATCGGACGTTGATGGGTGGGGAGTGAGGACTGGGGATTGGAGACTGAAGATTGGAGAGTCTCTAATCTCTAATCTCTAATCTCCAATCCCCAATCTCAATCACGGCGGCGGCGGGCGATGGCGACGATGAGGCCGATGAGCAGCAGGCCGCCAGCGGCCAGTAGCAGTAGGTCGGTTTTAGGGGCTGGGGTATCGTCTATTGGCGCGGCCGTGGGGGCGACGGCCGTTTCCTCTCCAAAATTCGGTTGATTCGTCTCATCTGTTGGGGCCAAAGTCGGCGGGGCAACGGCCGTTTGCGTGGGTTCTGGCGTTAAAACAACATCCTCGTCTGTTTCAATCATCGTTTCACCCGCTGCTGTCGCCTCTGTCTCCGGCTTTGTTTCTGCTGTTTCAACTGCTGCTGTAGGTGTAACGGCCGTTAGCGCGGACGTAGGCGAAGGGTCGGCTGTCTGGGTGGGGGTGATGGTTGTCTGCGGCGGGGTTGTGGAGGAGGGCGTGGGTTCGGTTGTGCTGGCGGGAACGGCCGTCGGGTCGCCGCCCCCATTCCCGCCGCCGCTCTTTTTTGTGGCGGTTGGCGGGATTTGCGTTGGCGCTGCGGTTGGCGTGCGTGTGGGGATGGTTTGATTGACACCCGTAAGGCCTGACAGCGCCGGGTTGAGAGCGTGGCTGTTTTGCCGCGCTAAAGCGGCGGCCAACAAGCTGACGATAACGATGATGGGCCAGATTTTTTTTATCATGACGTTTTTACTCACTCAAAGTGTACTACAAGTTCCGTGTCTTTTTCCAGCGCAAACTCAAAAACGGCCGTATCTCCCTCAATTCGAGTCGGCGGCGGGCTGATTGTGCCAAAAACAGCCTGTGGCGGCAGTGTGATGGCGATGGAAACGGGCTGGGGCGGCGTTCCCGCTTGTTTGAAGAGGGTCAGGCGGTAGACGCTCCCGCCGTTCGTTTGAATGATGGGCGGCAGTTGGTAGGCGGCGTAACTCTCCACCCGCTGCCCGCGCGGAACCATCAAATAAGTGGCGAACACAGCGAATCCGGCCAAATCATTCACGTTTTGGGCGGCGCTGTCCCAGTTTTGGCGGTTCAGAACAGCTTCCGCCGGGACCTGGTGGCGGCTGGCGTCTGTTAATTGGCTGCCGGGCGGGGCGTAGATGCGCAGGTAGGGCCAATAGCAGCGGTTGACGAGCGTGGCATAATCAACGGCTGTCTCCCGGTCATAACGAATATCTTGATTGCAGGGTTCGGCCGTGGCTGCGCCCGCGTGTTGGTAGGTCACAGTCGTCCTGGCCTGCGCCGTCCCATCCGCCTGAATCTGCACCGCGTAGGCGATGCGCTGCGTGATGAGGCTGTTGGCCTTCGTGTAGCCGAGGTTGGCGTCTACGGCCATGAGAAAATCGCCCTGAAGGTTTGTGGGAAGACGGCCGTCCCATCCCAACCTGTTCAGCGCCAACGCCGCCGCCGGCTGGCGCAGGTAAATTTGCAGATGTTTCGTTTCCAGCGCGCGCAGCATATTTTTTGCCAGCAGCGCCGTGTCCACCTCCGCAAAATCCGTCTCGATTTTGGCCTGGATGGCGGCGGCAAAGACGCCGATGAAATCTTTGCGGCTGAAAACCCAATCCTGCACCGCCTCGTCATCCTGAATGGCCCAGGCCTGGCGCAGCGTGGCGATGACGTTGGCGCTGTTCAGCAGTTCCGCCGCATCGGGAATGGCGACGGGGCCGGTGGCCTGCACCAAAAGCTGCAAAAACTGCTGGTCAACGGCGATGACGCCGTCGGGCGGCGGCGCATCTTGCCCGTAGCTGTACAATTCGCTGATTTTTTCGGCCGATGTGGGGAAGTCGGGCCAGAAGTTGGCGTCGCGGAAGAGGAACATCTCCAATCCCATGAAGGTTTGCAGCGGCGCGGGCGGCGGCGGATAGGGTTTGCGCAGCGAGCGTTTGTCGTCGCTCCAGGCGTCCACGTAGTTGGCGTCCAGAAAGGCGAGGTTGGCGATACGGCCGTCTGCCACCGTCACCAATACCGCCCCGGAGATAAAACCGCCGGTCGGCCGTAGTTCGTCCGCGTTTTGGGCGATGACGAGATAGCGGCGGGGGGCGTCTGCACCCAAAATGGCGGGCAGGTGGGGGGCCAGGGCCAGCCCGTTTTGGGCTAACGGCAGCCATTCGTCCATCATGCCGATGAAGGCGGGCAGCGGGGCGGGCAGTCTGTCCGTGTCGGGGATTTGGGCGCGGGCGGCGGCCACTTTGCCCAGGGAGCGATTGGCGGCGTCCAGGTCGGGCGCGGCATTGTTGAGAATGGGCAGCAGGTCGGGCAGCAGGTTGGGGCCGGGTTGATTGGTTTGCAGCAGGATGAGGGCTGGTTTGAGGCCGCGCAGGGTGTAGACGGCCGTTTCCGTTCCCGCATCAGCCATCGTCATCAGGGCGGGGGCGGCAGGCATGAGGGGGCCGATTTGGGGCAGCCAGGTCAGGTAGGGGGTGAGGGGCATGAAGACGGCCGTTTCATCTCGCAGTGTGACCACATCCCGGCGGACGCCCAGAACCAGCGCTTCGGCGGCGTCCGGGTCAAGGCCGGTCAGGCCGTCTGCCAGCAGCGTTTCCGCTTGGGCTTGCCGCGCCAGCAGGGATTGGGCGGCCCTGGCGATGCGCCATCCTTTTAGGCCCAGCCAGAACAGCAGCAGCAGAATGGCGGCCAAAAAGAGGTATCGGGCTGGGCGGCGTTGGTTTTTCATTAGTTATTGGTTGCTGGTTGTTGGTTGCTGGCTGTTGGTTGCTGGCTGTTGGTTGGGGCGAGGCGGGCGGCGTAAAACGGCCGTTTCCCTTCATTCGCTTGTTGAAATGCGGCCAAATCATCCATCTCCAGGCCGTCTAAATCGGGATAAAGCTGCCCCAGCCGCTTCCGATACCAATCGAAAGCGAATAAATTGGCGTCGGCCAAGACCAAATCGGGACGCTGCCTTTCTACGTGTTGAAAATACCACAGGCTGAAAATGGTCGGGTCGCCGGGCGTTAACAGGATGGCGTTGGCGGGTATTTCGTGTAGAAGATGTTCGGCGGACGGCCGTATCGTTTTATCTTTACTCAAATCCATTGCGTTGTAGTTTAGCAAAAGCAGAATCAGCGGCAAGAGGAGAGCCAGCCGGCCCAGCCGCCTTAACGCCGGAGCCAGCAGCGGGGCGAGCAGGAGCAGGGCGGGCAAGGTGTTGACGATAGCGTCCTGGCTGGCGTACCCAAAGGCGAAGAGGAGATAGAGAACGGCCGTTGCCAGCAGCCCCCAGCGCGGCCGTCGCGTCTCCGGTGGCATCCGGTAAAAGGCAAAGAGGATGAGCGGCAGGCCGAGGAGGGTGAATTGGGCGGGCAGGATGGCGCCCCAATCGCGCAGCCGCGCCTGCCAATCGGCGGCGGCGAACAGGTTGGGGCGGTACAACTGCCCGCTTACCAGCCACAGCCAGCCGCGCCAGGTTGTGGGATCGCCCCAGACGATGGGACTGCCCGTTCTTGCCAGCCAGGGCAGCGCCAGCAGCGGCGTCAGCCCCAGCGCCAGCCCGCCGCTTAACCGCGCCCAGCGGCGGCGCGGCGTCAAAAACAGCGCTAACGGAACCATCAACAAAGAAGTCAGATGCGTTGTGAGGCTGAGACCCAGCAGGATACCGGCGCAAAAAAACGGAGAAAAAACAAATCCGCGTTCATCCGCGTTTATCCGCGTCCCCTTCAACAAAACCCATAAAAAAGCGGCCAAAAATGCTAAATTCAGCCCATAAACCTCAGCAATGACCGCCTGGCTCCACACCAGTGGCGCAAAGGCAAACAAAAGCCCGACGCTGATAGTTGATAATTGACAATTGACAATTGACAATTGACCATTGTTAATTCCCGATACTTCCCCAGCAATGAGAGCGACAAAACCGGCCGTAAACGCCGTCGCTGCCGCTGAGAACAGGTTAAAACGGAAGGCGACTGTGCCGACGGGCAAGAAGCTGAACAGTTTGCCCAGCAGGACGTAGGTGGGGTAGCCGGGGGGATGGGGGACGCCGAGGGTAACGGCGGCGGCGATCAATTCGCCGCCGTCCGCGCCGAAGTTGGCCCAGGTGAGGCCGGGGGCGAGGGTGAGCCGGTAGACGATGAAGGCCGCCGCGGCCGCCGCCGTCCAGCGCAGCGGGAGGTGACAGTCACTTTCCGAAGTGACTGTCACCTCCCGCCTCCGTCAAGCGCGGCTTCTAATTCACCTAAATGCTGCCGCCGCCCCATGTACAATACCAATTCGCGGGCAAAGCCTGATTTCGCCGTTGGAAACGCCTCGTAATCTACATGCAGTTGGAGGCAGAGCGTCCGCAGTTCTTCCGAATTGTATCCGGTTATCAATCGGTCATATAGATGCCATTCCCGCCGCTGGTCGGGCGTTTCGATACCAGCCAGCAGTTTTTTGACCTCAAACTCCGCATCCAGTTGACCATCGTAATAGGAGTCGCGGCCACGCTTTTCGTGATTGAGCAGCGCTTTGTAAGCAACGGTATGGCCGGGGTGGCCGGGCAGCGGGATTTCTTCGGAGAGGGGCAGATTGGGAAAGGTGGCGTGGATGGCGTGCAACTGCATGCGGATGGCGTTGAGCAGGCTGCGGCGGGTCGCTTCCGGGCCGGCGACGCCGATGTAGAGCTTGCGCCCTTCCAAATCGGCGCGGACGAGGGCGCGGTTTTGGTCAAATTCCAGGAACGCGCCGCTGCGCCAGGAGCTGCGCCAATCCAGCGAGGCCATCATCCCCACCATGAAGCGGCTGATGACGCTGGCGGGGAGGAACGCCGTGTAATGGATTTGGAAGCGGAGACGTTCAACTTTTTCAAAAAGTTGAACGTCTTCCGGCTGGTTTTTGGGCAGCAGGTCGGGGATGAGATGCCGGTTGGGGCGGTTGGGCAGCGGGTAGCTGAGTTCAAACTTTTGCATCATGCCCACGATGAAGGGGTGCTGGGCGCGCGGGTAGGCGTCGGGGTCGAGGATGCGGTCCAGCATGGCGGGGGTGAGGATGCCGTGATTGGCGGCAATTTCCCCGCCCGGGTCGGAGAGGATGCGGTAGACGCCGTCTGTCACCCATTCCGGTTTGAGGACGTGGGTGCTTTCCAGTTGGCGGTACTCGTCGTCCTGGTAGTTGAGGATGACGCCAAGCTGGTGCAGGACGCGCCCCCAACTGCGCTGGTTCTGCCGCTCGACGATGCCATAATCACGGCAATAGTCGGCGTACCGGTCGTAGGTGATGTAATTTCTCGCCATCGTCTCCAATTTGGCTTTGAGATCGAGCCATTCGAGCGGAAATTGGTCGTTGACGTGGGGCAGATGGGGGATGGCGGCGGCGATGGCCTGGCGCAGTTCGGGGATGCCGTCGCCGGTTGTGCAGGAGGTGGGGACGACGGCGAGCAGGCTGCGGTACTCCGCTTTGAGGGCGCGTTCGTCTAGCTGGAGGGGGTGTTCGTCCTGCTTGTTGACGACGATGATGACGGGGGCGTTGTCGCTGAGGCTGGCGACGAGGTTGAGCCAGTGGCGCAGGCGTCCTGCATCCTCTCCCCCGCTGGCATCAATGACGATAAGATAAAGACTACGACTTGTGAAGAAAAATTGATGGGTAGCTTGATATACACCTTGGCCGCCGAAGTCCCATAGATTAAAAGTGATGGGTGTTATCGTTGTATCATTATCATTTGTAGGGACAACTTCCCATTTATGAATGTCTACACCCTCCGTTTTGCGTCGTTTAAGGGGGGGGAGGTTGTGGATGAGGCGGCGGGCGAGGGCGGTTTTGCCGACGCCGCCCTGGCCGACGAGGAGCATTTTGGCTTCGTGCAGGGGGCGGCGGGCGCGGAAGTAGGTTTGCAGGATGAGGGCGGGGTTGTCCGTTTGCGCCAACACCTCCGGCGAAATGCCCAGCGCCGGGTTGCCTTGTAGGTCAAGTTTTTCCAACTGCGTCAACTGCTGCAAAGAGGCGGGCAGCCGCTGTAATTGATTATCTCTTACTTCCAACTTCTTTAGCTTGCCCAGTTGCCCGATTTCCGGCGGCAGTTCGGCGATTTCATTGCCGCCATATTTGTCACCCAAAATCAATGTTTCCAAATTCGTCAACTGCCCGATTTGCGGCGGCACGGCCGTTAACTGGTTGTGGCTCAGGTCAAGCGACGTCAGGCTGGCCAACTGCCCGATTTGCGGGGGCACGGCCGTTAACTCGTTGAAGCCCA
>JANTHP010000029.1 GCA_024762395.1 Anaerolineae bacterium
GAATTCCCAAAGAGCCAAAAATTTGACTAGTTTTCTCGGCAGCGCTGTATTGTTACGCACGTTTTACGTTTTGCATTTTACGTTTTACAATTCCGATATGTCTTTTCTAAATGGCGATTTACGGGATAAACGAATTTTGGTGACGGGGGCGACGGGTTTTATTGGCGGGCGTTTGGCGCAGCGGTTGGCGTTGGAGGAGGGCGCGGTTGTGACGGGAACGGGTCGGCAGTTGGATAAGGTTCCGTTTGTGCGGGAGGCGGGGGTGGATTTGCAGCGGGCGGATTTGCGGGACACGGCCGTTTTCCGCCGTTTGCTCGCAGATAAAGAAATCGTCATCCACTCAGCCGCCTTGTTAACCAAACATCGCGCCTCGGAAGAGGAAGCGCGTCAGGTGAATATCGCCGCCACGACTGATTTGCTGCGGCTGGCGGATGAGATGGGCGTGCAGCGGTTTGTGCATATTAGCTCAACCAATGCGTATGGCCCGCCGCAGCGATTAGTGGTGGATGAGAGCCACCCACTGAACACAAAACAGCGGGATACTTACGGCCGTTCCAAAGCCATTGGCGAAGAAGCGGTGTGGGAAACGGCGGCGGGACTGGATTTGGCCGTAACCGCTGCCCGTCCCGGCATGGTGTACGGCCCTCGCGCCTCAAGTTGGACGATCAAAATGGTGGAGGCAATACAAAAAGGGCTGCCGGTCATTTTTGGGGCGGGGGATGGGTATGCCTTGCCGGTGTACATTGATAATTTGGTGGACGGGTTGATGTTGACGGCCGTTTCCCCCAACGCACCCGGTGAATCATTCAATTTTGTAGACCCGCCTGTTGATTGGCGTACCTTCTTTGACTATTACGGGGCCATGTGCGGTCAAAAGCCGCGCCGCATTCCCATGTGGGCGGCCAATTTGTTAGCCTTTGCCAGCGAAAAAATGGATTTGAAACTGCCTTTAACCCGCGATCGGCTCAAGTATTATGCCTTGCAAGCCGTATTCCCCACCACAAAGGCGGAAACATTGCTGGGGTATCATCCGCGCATCTCTTTGGCTGAGGGGATGCGGCAGACGGAAGCCTGGCTGCGTGTATCCGGCTATCTTAACGGTTAACAAGCTGTTAGCTGGGCAGGGAATAAGGTGGGGCGTCACATGTTTTCAGTTGGATGACAGCATAAGCCAGTTCCTGACTTCATTATTGACAGGTGTATAATTATATGCATAATCCCGTGTATGCGATTTAGTTGGAACGAACTCAAACGACAAACCACACTCAAAAAGCGGGGGTTAGACTTTGCTCATGCCGAGCAGGTCTTTACGGGCCCCACTTTCACTTTTGAGGATGATCGTAAAGATTACGGCGAACAGCGTTGGGTCACGCTTGGCCTATTACGCGAAAAGGTTGTGGTTATTGTGCATACTGAATCTGAAGACGAAATTCGTGTTATTTCTATGCGTGAGGCAAATAAAAATGAGCAAATCCTATTCTTCTCCAACTTTTGATGACCAGGATGAATATCCTGAAGTTACACAAAGCGACTTTGATCGAGCTACATTTCGGGTAGGGTTAAAACCTGCCCCCCGCAAGAAGCGTGTGACAATTTTGCTAGATACTGTGCTAATTGAGTATTTCCGGGCAAAAGCGGGTGGGCGCGGCTACCAAACACTAATTAATGAGACTTTGCGACAAGCCGTAGAACATGATGATCTGAAAGAGACTTTGCGGCAAATTATTCGTGAAGAACTAAACAATGCTCAATCAGTAGCCGCCTAATACGGCTTGGAGCGGATGGGCGAGATCGGGACTTTTTCAAGGTTTTGGTGAAGCCAAAAGTAGTTTCTCAACCCGCTCGCCGCTCAAGCAAGCGTTATGACGCTTTGGATCGGGCTGCTCTTAGGGCTGATTTTGTTGGGGGCGGCGCTTTATTGGCTGCTAATCGTCACAGAAGGCGTTTTTCTGGGGCGGCGGATGGTGGTTTGGCTGTACGACATCACGGCGCATAAATATGACGGCATTAAGGCGTTTGACGATGAGGCGGAGCGGTTTTTTGTGGTACGGCCGTTACGCCACCACCTCCGCCATATCCCCACCCCCCTCATTTTGGATGTAGCTGCCGGAACAGGCCGTTTATCTTCTTACATGCTGGATGAGGCGACGTTTAACGGCCGTATCATCGGCTTAGACCCCGCGCGTAAAATGTTGAATCTGGCTGCGCTCAAATTAGCCCCCTATCGTCATCGGGCGATGTTAGTGCAGGGAACGGCCGTCCCCCTCCCCTTTCCCGACAACAGTTTCCACGCCGTAACCTGCCTTGAATCCCTTGAATTTTTCCCCTCCGACCAGGCCGCATTGGCCGAAATGACCCGCGTCCTCAAACCCGGCGGCGTCCTCATGGTCACCCGGCGGCGTGGTAAAGACGCCAAATTTTTCCTCAACCGTTCCCGTTCCCGCGAACAATTTGAATCTATGCTGACTGATTTAGGGCTGGTTGGCGTTAACACCCAGCCCTGGCAGCTTGATTACGATCAAGTTTTTGGCAAAAAAAGCTGAAAGCTGACCGGCTGATACGCTAATTGTCACAAATAACGAATATCTGGTGTTTAGATGGATGAATTGAACAAATCTGACGAACGCAGAGGTGATTCAGTGACGACATTGAGCGACAACTTGCTGCTAGAACGGATTAGCCGGGGCGATGCAGCCTCATTTGAGACGGTATTTCATCAGCATTATGATCGCGTCTACGGCTTGCTGTTCCGATTAGTCGGCAATCGGGTTGAGGCGGAAGACCTGGCCCAGGATGTATTCTTGAAACTGTACAATCATGCTTATCGTCAACGGCTGTTTTTGCGCAGCCGGGAGCATAATATCAGCGCCTGGTTGTACCGCGTGGCGACCAACATGGGTTACAATGCGATTCGCGGGCGGCAGCGACGCTGGCAGCGGAATATGACTCTCGTACCCGACCCGCAAGGCATCCCTGGCGCTGAGACAGAAGTTGAGAAGAGAGAAGTGGCAACGGCCGTTCGCGCTGCCCTCGCCCACTTAAAACCACGTCAGGTACAACTCCTGCTCATGCGGCAGATGGGCTTCAGCTACGCCGAATGCGCCGTCGCCTGCAACATCGCTCCCGGTTCAGTCGGAACCCTGCTGTCCCGTGCCGCCAAAGCGTTCCGCGAAGCGTATGAGGATGTGGGTGGAGATCAGCGATTAGAGATTAGAGACTGAACAATCTCCAATCTCAACTCGTTAATCTTCAGTAACGGAGGAAGAATATGCCCCAATCAGAAAAAGAACTCCAGAGTGTAATGAATCAGCTTTCCGTTTTAGAACCGACAACGGCCGACACGCCGCAAACCAGTTCGCAAGCGTTGGCGCGAGTCAACCATCAAATCGAACAACAGGTTCAAAATGGGTTTAGTTACCGATTGAGGAGGTTTGTGATGAGCGATAATCGTCGTTTTGCCTACGCGGCATTCCTTTTTATACTGTTGTTTGGCGCTGCCTTTAGTTTTCCGTCCGTTCGGGCGGCGGCCAGCGATTTTCTCGGCCTGTTCCGGGTGCAGAAATTCGCTGCCATTTCTGTTTCGCCGGAGCAGATCGCCATTTTAGAGCGTGTGGCTGAGGAAGGATTGACGCCGGGCGAGTTGGAAATTATCAACGAACCAGGCGACCTGGTTGCGGCCGATTCGCTGAAAGCGGCGCAGGAGTCAACCGGATTGGCCGCCGTGCGTACGCTGCCTGAATTGGGCGACCCGGATGAGATTTGGGTGGCGGATGGGGGAAACGGCCGTCTAACGGTTGATTTGGAAGGCGCACGAGCCATCGTAGCCGCCACTGGCGCCGATCCCATGCTGCTGCCGGACAGCCTGGATGGGGCTGTTGTAGATGTTGCCGTTTACGCCGGCATCCAGCAGCAGTGGGCCGATGGAACCATGCTCATGCAAACTGCAAGCCCTGTGGTAGACTACCCTGACGATGTGAATCCGACCGTGCTGGGCGAAGCGCTGCTGCAAGTGCTGGGCATGAACGATGACGAAGCCCACCGACTGGCGCAAAACATTGATTGGACCAGTACGCTGCTGCTGCCCATCCCGCAGGAGTTTGCATCGTTTAACGAAGTGACGGTTGAAGGCGTCAGTGGATTGGCGCTCAACAGCCTGGATGGCCATGGCAGCGCCTTGTTCTGGCAAAAAGATGGCATTGTTTATCTGCTGCTCGGCCCCGATATGACGGCTGACGAGCTGGTATCGTTGGCGGGAACGTTGAAATAGAATTGATGACTAGAGACTGGAGATTTGAGATTGGAAGCGCAGCGTTCAACCTTTAGTCTCCAGTCTCAAATCTCTAATTTCTCAAACATGATTGAGGATCATCTGGCAATTGACGCACGCGGCTTACGCAAGGTTTTTGGCAAGAAAACGGCCGTTTCCGATTTCACGCTCCAGGTTAAACGAGGCGAAATTTTTGGCTTTTTGGGGCCAAATGGAGCCGGTAAGACTACATCTGTCAAAATGCTGCTGGGCTTGACGGCGCCGACGGCGGGAACGGCAACTTTGTTAGAACGGCCGTTGGGCAGCCGGCAGGCGCGGACTAAAATCGGTTTCTTGCCGGAACATTTTCGCTTTCATGAATGGCTGACGGCGGCTGAGTTCCTGGATTTACACGGCCGTCTCTATGGCATGAGCAAGCAGCGGCGAACGGCCGTCATCCCCGATTTGCTTGCATTAGTCAACCTGGCCGACCGGGCCGACACCAAGCTCCAGGCCTTTTCCAAAGGGATGTTGCAGCGTATTGGCCTGGCGCAAGCGCTGCTCAACGACCCGGAACTGGTCTTCCTGGATGAACCCACATCCGGCTTAGACCCATTAGGCCGCCGCCTTGTGCGCGACATCATCAACAGCCTGCGCAGCGAAGGCACAACCGTATTCCTCAATTCCCACCTTCTTAGCGAAGTGGAGCAAACCTGCGACAGAGTCGCTTTCATTCGCGAAGGCGTCATTTTACAAACGGCGTCGCTGGCCGATTTTGTCCAGGACAGCATTGACGTGACACTGCGGGTTGGCAGCATCACGCCCCAACTGCTGGCCGAATTGGCCCAATTTGGCAATGGTGTGCAGATGCAGGAAAAGAATGGGCGGCGTATCCGTCTCACCCTCCCTCACGAAGACAAACTGCCCGATTTGGTCCGTTGGCTCACAGCTAACGGACACAACCTGTACGAACTCAGCCCCCAACGGCTCTCGTTAGAAGAGCGATTTTTGCAAATTATGGAAGGGCGGCAGCCAAATAATCCGACTACATGACTACTCGACAACACAACTACCAGACAATCTTCATCATCGCCGGATTAACCATCCGCGAGACTCAGCGCCGACGCATTTTGTGGATGACGCTGCTGTTGGGCGTTGGTTTTTTGGCTGTTTTTGGTATTGGTTTTCATTACATTTATTTGGAGTTAAACAGACAGGTTCTGAATTCATCTGAACTGAACCTGGTTTCCGGTGTGCTGCTGACGGCGGGGTTGTATGCCATCAATTTTCTGACGATTGTGATTGCGGTGTTGATTTCGGTAACGGCCGTATCCGGCGAAATAGATTCCCACACCATCGAAGCCCTCCTTACCAAACCCATCCGCCGTTGGGAGTTGGTGTTGGGAAAATGGCTTGGCTTTGCCGCTCTCCTGCTTATGTACACGCTAACTCTTACCGGCGGCCTCATGCTCATTGTCTATCTGAGGGCCGGGTTTGCGGTGCAAAATTTACCGGCCGGGATGGGGTTGATGATTATGCAGGGGTTGTTGGTGCTGACGTTGACCATTGCCGGCGGTACACGCCTTTCCACGCTGGCTAACGGCGTCATGGCCTTTATGATGTACGGCATCGCTTTCATCGGCGGCTGGGTGGAGCAAATTGGGGCTATGTTACGGAATGAAACGGCCGTTGACATCGGCATCGCTACCAGTCTCATCATGCCCAGCGAAATTTTGTGGAAAAAAGCCCTCCTTCTCTTCCTACCCCAGTCGCTCAACAGTACTTACGGCGCCGGGCCATTCGCCGTTACCTCCAGGCCCAGCGATTTGATGATTATCTACGCCATCTTTTACATGGCTGCGCTTTTAGCCTTCGCCCTCATCAGCTTCTCTCGCCGCGATTTGTGAGGGCGATAGGCTCTTGGAACAAATAAAATGACTCAAGAAAACGACAAAAAACAAGATGAAATGACATTAAGTCAAGAAGCGCGGCAGTTGGTTGCCGCCAATCGGCGGGGCGTGCTAAGCACCCTGCTGCCGCAAGATGGTTATCCATATGCTTCAATGGTAGATTATGCGCCGCTGCCTGATGGGGATGTGATTATGTTTCTCAGCCGGTTGGCTGAACACCAGAAATATCTAACAGCCGATCCCCGTGTGTCACTCCTCATCGCACCCAATATCATGGCGAACAATGCGTTGGCGGAGGCGCGTATCAGCCTGGTCGGACGGGTTGAATTGGCGAGAGACCGGCGGGCGATGGCTGAAATTTATTTACAATATCATCCCCAGGCACGTCAATATATCAATTTTGGTGATTTTCAGTTTTATCGTCTGCGCGTGGAGAGGGCGCGATATATTGCCGGATTTGGTCGAATGGGATGGCTGACAGACGGCCGTTACCACCAAAATTAATCAGAATTTAGAACTAGACTGGGTTTTGAACAACACAGTTTTTGGCTGTGTCGCAGCTATGCATTATGCGCCACGGGCATCAATGCTCTTGTTAGCCCCTAGGACTCAGTCACACGTACTTTGAGTGAAAACATCGTCCCGGATTTTTGTAAAGACGCCGGATGCCGGGATTTATCACGGCAGTGTCATAGCCGAAATGAATTTGGGTATGACGATCGAGCGATTCCTTAGTTCAAATGAGGCGATGAACATTCTCGAAAATTGGTTTGTTATCTAAAATGCGCTGCGGCGTAAACACTGATAAATCCAGCGCCGGATCCTTGTCCAGAATCAATTCTGCCAGATAGCGGCCAACAGCGTGGCACTGCTGGAAACCATGTCCCGAAAAGCCATTTGCCAGATACAAGCCGCGCAGTTCCGGCCATTCGCCCAAAATTGCGTTGCCGTCCAGCGTGTTGACGGCGTATAAACCGGCCCATCCCCCCGTTATCTTGAGCCGTTCAAATGCCGGTAGATAATCTACCAATTCCGGCCAGAGCAAATCCACAAATCGCTGCTGATTGACGCTAAAATCGAAACCGACCGGATCATCCGGCAGCGATTTACCAATCAAAAAATGACCGCCATTTTCATGAATGGCGTAGAGGCCGGTGGGTAAAAAGATGCTGGGTAGAAAGCCGTCCGGTTCAAAATGGGTCTCAGCGATGTAAACCTGGCGCATGATGGGTAAAACGGGCAAGTCCACACCGACGGTTAGGGCCAGATCGCGCGCCCAGGCTCCGGCGGCGTTGAGAACGGTTTCGCTCATTACTTTATCGCCGGAAGCCAACTGTACGCCGCGCATTTGTCGTCCGTCGGCTAACAGATTGGTTACTTCGCCCTGGATGAATTGTGCGCCTGATGCAATTGCCTTGTCTTTGTAGCCCATCAAGACGGCGTTGGGGTCTACTGAGCCGTCTTCGTGGCCCAGTGTGCCGCCGATGCAGCCCATCGTTTTGTAAAATGGGTAGGCGGCTTCGATTTCGCTGGCTGAGAGCCATTCGACGTTGCAGCCCAGGCTTTGTTGAAGTTGGAGTCCTTGTTCGGCTTCGGCACGGCCGTTTTCATCTACCATGAATAAGTTGCCCTGATACCGCGCATCCACATAGGGGATTTTATCGCCTACCGCCATATCCTGGGCAAATGTTTTCAATACTTCGTTGCCGTACTGTGAGATTTGGATGTTTTCTTTCAGGTTAAATTGTACGCGCACATTGCCATCGGATAGGATGGTGGAGGCGCGGCGATACGTGGGGTCTTTTTCGATGATGGCGACTCGTAAGCGGTTATCCATCCTCAATAAATAGGCGGCCGTCGCGCAGCCCATCACGCCGCTGCCAACGATGATGATGTCAAATTGGTTGTTCATGGTATGTCCTCAAAAGATGCAGCGCTTCCAACGCGCAGAGTTTGATGTTGTCGAATAAATCCATTTGCGCCAGCTCGGTTTCGGCGACCCATACTAAACGGTGGGTTTCGCCATTACCGGGGTGGAGCATATTGCTGGCAGCGGCGGCGTAGTAGATGAAGTCTATGTGTTGGTGGCAGGGGGTGATGTTTTCCAGGAGGATGTGAAACGGCCGTATCAACTGCCGCGCCTCGTCATCCCCCAATGCCAGCGGGGCATCCGGCACAAGCAAGGTTACATCCAGCCCTGTTTCCTCTTTCACTTCGCGTACAGCCGCTTCTTCCGGCAGTTCATCCCGGTCAATATGGCCGCCCGGCGGCAGCCAGTGGCCTAATGTTTTATGTTTGAGTAGTAAAACTTTGTTCTGATAAACGACGAAGGTTGTTGCGGTAAAGTGGCGGGTGATTTCCATATTTGATGTTGGGGAACAGGGGGGGGAGGAGGTTAGGGAATTGTAATTTTTCCCTAAATTGCCAGCCCCCGCTTTTTGTGAATGATTGTGTCAAGGGTGTGTGTTTCATTTACCTGAAGTGACAGTCACAGGGCGCAAAATCTTGGGTAAACCGAGGCCGTTTTCCTCGTGACTGTCACTTTGGCTAAAGTATTTGCAATGCACCCATATCAAGGCGCGGGAATGAGCAGCGGCGCGCCAACTTCGATATGGTTGGGATTGGATAGATTGTTGGCGGCAACGATGTCATCCACGCTCACATGGTGGGTGCGGGCGATTTGGTAGAGGGTTTCGCCGGGTTGGACGATGTGGGTGAGGGGGGGAACGGCCGTTTCTCCGTCCCCTTCCTTAGTTTCCCCGGCATTATCTGCCGGATAAGCCGATTCGGCCGCGTTGTCGGGGGCGGCGCTGTCTGTGGGATAAGCGTCAGCAGCCGGGTTTTCGACGGCAGGGGGCGGGGCGGGTTGGCTGTTTTCTGCGGGCATGGGTGCCGAGAGTTGGCCCTCGCCCATGATGGCCGGAACGAGGTGGTTGAAGATATACGGCCGTATCAAAGCTACCACCAAAATCGTCCCCACCAAAATAACCGTCAAAACAATAAACTTTGTCCATTCATGAGATGGTTTTCGTTCAATTTGTTCACTCATCGCCAAACTCCTGAGTAATTATGTCATGTAAAAACGCAGATTAGCAGGCTTGTCTCAATTGGTCAAGCATATGCCCAAAAAACAGGGTCCCCGACATTGCGGTCAGCCAGGGCGTTGGATAAAACAAAGAGACGACTTAATTCATAGTCGCCTCCTCGCCAATTTCAAATCAAATTTTTTTACTGAAACAGAGCAAAACAGAACCGATGGTCAGCACGCTTTGCGTCTCCCAACTGTTATTTGGGCGGAATCTTGATGATTTGTCCCACATCAATCCGGGTCACATCCGGGATGTTATTGTAAGCTGCCAACTCTTCAGGGGTGAAGCCATAGCGCAGCCCGATGCGGAACAAATTCTCACCAGCCTGTACAACATGTACTTGCTCAACAGCGCCGTCGTCGGTCGTTGTTTCATCTCCGCCTTCGGCTGCGGCGCCGGCTTTGATGATCAGTTCCTGGCCTACATCCAGCGAATCTAAGTTTGTGATGCCATTGGCCGCCGCAATATCGGCCACTGAAACATCATATAGTTCTGCAATATATCCCAATGTCTCCCCGGACTGCACAACATGAACAACTTCGCCGCCGGCAGCAACCGTTTCTTGTTCGGGCGTTGTTTCCGCGCCGGTTTCTGGCGCAGTGTCAGCGGATGTTTCTGGCGCGGGGTATCCTGTTGTATCTGCCGTTCCGTTGGAAACGGCCGTATCCCCAGTTGTCTCCCCAGCCGGATAAGCGTCGCCGGCGCTCCCAACATCCGAGTTGTCAACTGTTGGCAAGGCTGTTGGAATGATGAGCGGGTCAATTGTCGGCGCAGCGTCCGGCGGTTCCGATGTATCATCTCTGGGTACCGGCCGTTCACAAGCAGACAAGACCAACAGAGAAAAAACAAAAATCAATAACCAATGGCGTGTAGATGTGAAGGGTATACGTTTCACAAGAGCCTCCTTATTTTAAAACTCAGGTAACTATTCAGGTGTCCACTTAGATTTGTCAAATTTAGTCTGGTAAGTGCCTGGTCATGCTGGAAAATTTGACAAATCTTCTCATAAAAAATGTGGTAAAGGCGAGACGGAATTTGAAATGATAACTCATCCCGTTGCATTATCGTCAAGCATTTTCCAAGCTTAATCAGACCTAGTCTTCAATACTAAGGGTTTGTTCGTTATTAACTTTTTGGCATGTTTCGGGAATTCCAATTCCCGAAACACCAAAGTTATTTACGATTGAACCCTAAGTCAACATAATGCAGTCTACCATAGGCAAAATATAGCGTCAAGCAAACAAAAAGAGGGCAATTCATCGAATCGCCCTCTTTGCATAACAAAACTAACGTTTTCTTACAACTATTTTGTACCCAAAAGCTCGTAAAGCTGCTCCAATGCCTGTCGGCCCTTGACGCGCATGGGCGGTAAGGCTTCCACCACGACCCAATCCGCTACCTGACGGTAAACATCGTCACTGATGAGTATTTGGCCGGGTTTGGCCGATTCTTGTACCCGTTTGGCCATGTTGACCGCATCGCCAATGCCCGAATAATCTTTGCGTAAATTGCTGCCGACATTACCAACGACCGCTTCGCCTGTGTGAATGCCTGTGCCAAAATGCAGGCGGCGATCTTCTGGCAGATTCGCATGATAGGCGGTCATCTCTTCTTTTACCATAAGCGCTGTGCGGACAGCGCGTTCCACATGATCCGCCTGGGGATTTAGCGGTGTGTTGAACATTGCCATCACAGCGTCGCCCATGAATTTATCGGTTAAGCCCTGGTAACGGGTGATGGCGCGCACGGCGACGGTAAAGTAGCCATTGATGATCTGAATCAATTTTTCCGGGTCAAGATGTTCGCTAAAGGTGCTAAATCCGCGCACATCGGCAAAAAACACAGTCACATTCCGTCGCTGCGGCCGTTGGGCTGCATCCAGGTCGCGCACCTGGTCTACCAGGGCTGGAGGTAGATAACGACGCACACTCTCAAGGCGTTTTTTCTCGGAAACATCATCCAAGACCATTGCTACGCCTAATGATTCGGCCGCATTTTCGGCCTGAAGGGGGGATAAGGTGAGGTTGATGGTCGTGACGCCAGGGCGTTTGCTGACGATGATGTCCATTTCTTTGTTTTGTGTGTTTCCATTTGTACGAACTTCGCCTACGATGGGGGCGACGGGGAGACCTAAGGTATCTAACACCGTTCGGTATGAATGGCGTATTACGGAATCAGCGGGGACGCCCAGAATTTGCTCGGCGGCGTGGTTGTAGAGGGCGATCTGGTCGTCCGGGTCTACGGTCATGACGCCGCTGGCGATGGAAGCGAATACGTTGTCCAATAGTTCTTTTTGTTGGCGCGTTTCGCGGAACAGGCGGGCATTGTCAATGGCGACGGCGGCCTGGTTGGCAAAGGCGGCCAGTAAATCGCGGTCGGCGTCTACAAATAGGCCGGAGGCGACGCGGTTGTCGGCGTAGATGACGCCAATGATGTTATCTTTGATTTTGAGGGGAACGCACAGGATGGAGCGCAGGTTGTAGCTGATGATGCTTTCCTGGGCTGCAAAGCGGGGGTCGGATTGGGCGTTCATCGTGACGACGGGTTCGCCGCTGTCGGCAACGCTTTTGACGATGCTGCGGCTAATTTCGAAGGAGGCGGATTTTTCGATGGTTTCTCTGTCCATGTTGCGGGCGACGTGGACTTTGAGCTGGCCGGTTTCTTCGTCGGTTAGGAGTAAGATGGCGCGTTCGGCTTTGGTCAGTCGGATGATGGCATCCATGACGAAGCTGAGTACCTGGCTCAAGTCGAGGGATGAATTGATGACGGCGCCGACGTTTTGTAGTTCTTTTAGTTGTTTGCGCTCTTTTTCTTCGGCTTTGATGCGTCTTTCCAGGTCTTCGATGTTGCGCCGGACGTAGACGAGCAAGCGGGCCAGTTCGTCGCTGGTCTGGGCAGCGGTTTGACGAGCCAGATCGGCCCTGGTGGTGATGAGGGTTTGCTGCTGCCGGTCTACTGTGCCGCCTAGTTTGTTGATGAGGTCGCGTAGTTCTTGTAGATTGGTTCTTATTTGGGTGGTAGATGGATTGTTCAACGGGATTTCCTCGCTGCTGGCTGAATCATTTCCGGGTTGACGGCTTGTTTGTTTTTCCGAAAATACCTAACAATTATTGATCCCGCAGGCCGTTATGGCGCACTGCAACTTCCTGCCAGGTTGTTTTACTGTATCTTACCAAGTCTATACTGATTAGGTTACACCAGAGCCAGGGAGTTGGCAATAGGGAATGCCAATTTTTTATTCTTCTTGTTTGGGCGGTTTTGATAAGCGTTTTTGCCACTGCTGCAGCCGGTTGATGAGCGCTTTGCGCAGGAGTAACGGCCGTAACGCCTGCCACTCTTTCTGCGGCTCAAAATCGGCTTCGGTGGCGCGGGCGGGACTAAATTGCTTGAGGACAAATTGGCGGGTCAGGTTGCGGATGGGGGCTTTGCCTTCGGGAACGGCCGTTGCCATCAAATCGGCTCGTTCATAGGGCGTTTGGGTGGGGCGGAAGATGAGACCCAGCCACCGTGCCCAACTGCTTAAACGGCCGTAACTTCTCTCCACATCTGTCTCCACTCGTTTGTTCATCTCATTGGCTGCGACCAATGTGCCGCCGGCGAGCAGAACGACAACCAATGCGCCTACGACTTGCCACACGGGAAACGGCCGTTTTGTTGGCGCCGTTTCATTGTTAGCCGCATCTTCTCCCAACAGTTCCTCTAACCGATTCTGGTCAGTTGCCGGATCGGGGTTGCCTCGTTCCACATCATTTTCTGTTTCGTCTGGTATTGGGGCGGAGTCTTGGGCGGTAACGGCCGTTTCCCGCCGCGTTACAATGGGAATTGCCGCCGTTGGCTCAAATTGAATCCAGCCATATTGGGGAAAATAAACTTCAACCCAGGTGTGGGCGTTGCTGGCCCGCACCCGATACGAGCGTGTTTCATCATCGTACTCGCCCTGGGCATAGCCGCTGACAACACGGGACGGCACACCCTGCGAGCGCAGCATGACGGTCATAGCGGAGGCGTAATAGTTACAGTACCCTTCCTGGCTGACGAATAGTGTGTAGTGAACCGGATCAACATCTTCAGGCGGCGCCGGAATTTGATCGTTGTAGACGATATTGTTTCGCAGCCAATCCCGAACGGCGATTGCTTTGTCGTAGGGATTATCGAAATCGGCCGTCAACTCTTCCGCCAATGCCAGAGTCTCCGGTGTGATCGTGTCCGGCAGTTGTAAATAGCTGTCCATCACCCAATCGGGATAGCTGGTGGCGGCCTCGCGCAAACTTTGGGCGTCAACCTGGGAAATGCGTGAGGCGACCTTGTACCGATCCCCCTGACGCAAAACATACCGCGCCCGCAGTGATGTGATCAGCGCATGTCCGTCTGCATCTTGACGGGCTTCCACAAACATTTGTTTGTTGGAGCCTACAACTTCAGGCGCTGCGTACAAAAAGCTGGAGTTAGGCAAATAGGTAATGATTGTTTGGGTGATGGTTTCGCGGGCGGCCGTTTGCGGCGTGTTTAGGAAGCCGTCATCGGGGAAATGGAGGGTGGTTTCACCGTCGGCGATGTTCCAACGGCCGTTTTCATATGAATCATAGACAACCGCCTGCCAATAGATATAAGGCAGTTCGCGGGGAACATACACATCCATGATAGGGGCGCTGCCAACAGTACGCGGGCCGCTAAGCACCAAAGAATCCTGGTAAGGATCGCTGGTATCCGTACCATAGGAACGAAGCGCAGAAAAAAGGCGTGTCCAATTATCTTGAAATTCGCTCCAGGGGCCGCGCGTGCCGCTTAAGGCATCATTCACGGCCGCGCTGGCAGCCATCGTGGGCAAACTCCAGGCAATAATGAGGGCGATGAGGGACACAAGGAATCCGGCCCGGAGAAAAGCGAGCCAGATGCTGTGATCATAGCGAACGGCCGTTACCCGCCACACCCGTTCCTCATTAACCAGATGCGTTCGCGCCACAAACATCAACGCCAGAACAATAAACCCGGCCATATACAAAGACAGCGGCTTAGGCCCTGTGTAATAATACACCACACTGAGCAGCACCGCGCCCATAGGAATAACTGCCCGCCACACCCGGGGCTTACGAAAGGTAAACCAGGCGGCCGTATATCCCAGCAGCCAATAAATAGACGCCGTATGAATGACAAAAATCAGGCGATCACGGCTGGTTCCCCCACCAAACAACTTACCCAGCCAGACCGACTGCCGGTTCACAATATCAAACACCCGCTCCCGCCAAAGCATCGTTTCCGGCAAAATAGAACCAATCAAAAAGAAAACAACAAAAGCGCCATACAGTAACGAAAAGAAATGGGATGTATTAGATGAGAATCGGCTTTTAGCCAGCAGCGTACCAGCAACCAGAGCCAACGTCGCCACCGTTGGCAAAATGTGTAAACCGTCAATTAAATCTGCCTGAACAATCGCCGTAGTAGATACGATCAGCATCGCCCATAAAAGCAGCCAGGTAGACCACCCTTCCTCTAATTTCGGCCAAAATCGCATCATAGCAACCGCCTTTGGAGACGCCTTTACGTGTACTGAGCGTTCCGATTGGTTTGTTCTTACTTCCCCCAATTTATCTCATCAAGGTTAAATTATAATGAATTGTCACCGAAATGCCACCAAACGGGCCAATAATTCACTGAGCACTGGCGTTTTTGTTTCAACAGAGAAGACCCGCGAGGTTTTTTTAGCCGTTTTTGTAGCCTGGCGCCAGAGGTGAAAACCTCGCAGGCCTAAAATTCGCCAGACGCCAGTAATTCATAGCTGCTGAGCCAATTTATTCAGAGGGTGTGGCTGTGGACGTGGGGACTGACGGCGGCGTTTTTGTCGGCGTTACGCTCGGCCGTCTGGGGCGATGGGTCGGCGATGGCGTCATGGATGGCGTAGGGGTGATTGTTGCCGGGTATGCAGGCAGCCAAAGGGCTTGCCCGATACTCAATACATTACCGTCCAGACAATTTGCTTGCTTCACCGTTTCCACGACTGCGCCGGAATTTAAGGAAAGGGTAAACAATACGTCGCCTCTTTTAACAATGTATGTTATCCATCCTTCCGGCTTCATACACGATGGCGTAGGTGTTATGGTGGGGATTTTAAAGAGGTCGAGCGTGGGAACGAGAGAGGGGGGCGCAGGTTGAGATGCAGAAGGAGGCATGCTAACGGTATCCACTATGTTATTTGTTGCTGTTGCGGCCGGATTTATGGCCTCCGCGCTTTCCTCATCATTATTCATTGTTGGCGATGGCGGGATAGGCGATGCAGGGCTTGGGGAAAAGATGGTTATGGTTGCTGTTGATTCTTGTTCGGTGGGGGGGAGTGGAGCGTCGGTTTGTGACAGCGGATTGGCCCATCCCTGGAAGAAAATGAAGCCCAATAAGAATATGACTAAAGCGACAACGGGAACGGCCGTAAACAAACGGCGTCTTTGGCGTAAATTCTGACTCGCTTGCTCCTGCCAGGCCAATTCTGCCGCCATTGCCTTATCAACCCGCTCAATAAACGCATCAACACCGGTTACGCGCTCCTCAGCCTTTCTTGATAAACAATCAGCCACCAATTGGTACGTTTCTGCCGCCAATCCGCTTTTAGCCGTATTCAGGGGGATCGGTTGAGGCATATTAGCATCATCCAGCACATTCCAATCAAAGAGAGGGCGATGCCCGGCCAGCAGCTCATAAAGCATCACACCCAACGAGAAAACATTACTGCGTTCATCAATCGGATTACCTTCCAGTTGTTCAGGAGAAGCGTAATCCAGTGCTTTGACGGCATCCGTGCGGGCGCTGGCATCTGGCGCTACAGGTATTTCTAACCCAACCAGAACCGGATCGCCTGTTTCGCGGATGATGATGTTCTCCGGCCGTAAATCATTATGAACAAGGCTTGCTTCATGAACCAGAGCCAGAGGTTCTGCGATTTTCCGAATCAACCTTAGCGCATCCAAAACCGGCAGCCTTGTTTCTTCTTTGTGCCAGCCCTCCATTTCAGTTTCCAGAGAATTACCTGGAATAAACTCATAAGCGACATAAGGCTGGTTGGATGGCGTTTTGTCAATGCGCGTAATTGCCGCCAAACCAGGATGATCCAGCAATGTAAGCGCTTCCATACGCTGTTGGAAACGGCTGATGAAGTGAGAATCCTGATCCGCCGATGCTTTCAATACCGTCAGAACCGCTTGTGCATCCAGCGCCACGTTATGCGCTAAATAACGCTGGTAATATCGGCGGCTTACCCCGGCGCTGTCCCGAATAAATTCTCGTTTGACCTTGTAATTATCAAGCTGCAACCCTGGTAAGGGAATAACCCCCACTGGGGTGGCGCGTAGTTCGGGGATTGTTTCGCCGCCCGAAGCCAGGGCATCAGCCAAAGCGCGCGACATTGTAGCGGCATCTGCAAATCGTTCTTGCGGATTTTCAGACATTGCTTGCAGGATGATTTCCTCAACGACCTCCGGGATGTCGGGATTATACTCACGCGGCGGGGTGGGCGGTTCCGTTAAGGTGCGCGTGATGATGGTCATCAGGTTGTCGCCTTCATATGGCAGGCGATTGGTCAACATGCGATAAAGTATGACTCCCAAAGCGTAAATATCCACAGCGGCGGTGACGTTTTTGCCTGAAATATGCTCAGGCGCCATGTAAGATGGCGTTCCCGGACTCATGCCGCTTAATGTTTGGCGGTCTACCCCCACGATTTTCGCCAGGCCAAAATCAGACAAATAGGCATTTTCACGGGTGTCCAGCATGATGTTGGCCGGTTTAACGTCCCGATGAATGGTGTCCCGTTGATGGGCAAATTGGAGGGCATTGGCAATTTGTCGGAAAAACCAAAAGGCTTTTACTAAAGTTAACGGGGATTTTTCCAGAGTCAGGTACTCTTCTAGCGATAACCCGTTGATGTATTGCATGACCATGTAATAAAGGCCATCGTCTGTAACGGCAAAATCATATACTTGAACGATGTTGGGGTGGTGTAGGGAGGCGGCGGCTTGGGCCTCTAATCGAAAACGGCCGATAAACCCGGGCATTTGCGTATGGAACGGGTGTAAAATCTTAACGGCAATATCACGACCCAAATCAGGATGGGTGGATTTATATACCTCGGCCATTGCACCTCGGCCGAGGAGACTTTCCAACTTGTATCTTCCTACGCTGCGACCAACGTGGAAGGCAAAATTTTTCGCGTTTGATTCTATCATTTGATGCTGCAACATAGTGGGTGCATGCTTGCCAGCGTAAATACCCGTACTTTAGTCCTGTATTTCTGTTTCTCTCATTATAGACGAACCATCTGTATGATTACAACCTGGCAGGATGTATCTCCTTGTTTACGGCCGTTGTTTACACGCATCTTTCACAAGAGACACTATGGGCACCGCCCACCACGAATCAATGAAAACCGCAGCCCGATTTGGTAAATCGTTCTGCCCGATTTACCAAATCGGGCTACGGTTACAAAGAATGAAACGCACCCATATGATTGCCATTTCATTTCGCTGACAGTATGATTCAGGAAAAGATTTATGAGCGGTGAATTTGCGGATTGTTTGCGGGTGCATTTCAAACGAGTTGAACCAACGACTGAAATGAAACAAGCCTAAAGCGGTTATGTTCACGCATTCACCGGCTCACTCGTTCAATAATTGGAGATTTACATGGCCGTACAACCACTCCCCCCCAATAAACTGCGCCGTCTTTGCAGTCAGGATCATTATAAGTTTGAAACAACGGCCGATTTACCGGCCAGCACAACCATCATCGGTCAGCCGCGCGGCACGCGCGCCATCGAATTTGGTATTGGCATTCAAAGCCAGGGATACAACACCTTTGTCCTGGGGCCAACGGGCACAGGACGGGCCACCGCTATCGAACGTTTTTTGCAAGAACGCACCGGCGACCGCCCCACGCCGCCTGACTGGATATATGTCCACAATTTCAGCACCCCGCACATCCCGCGCGCTATTTCCCTGCCCGCAGGGCATGGCGCTGAATTCAAGGCGCGCATGGCCGAATTGATTAGTAATTTGCAGCGGGAACTATCGCAAGCGTTTGCCTCGGAAGCGTACCAGGATGCGCAAGATACGCTGCGCCACGAGTTGGAAAAACAGCAAAACGATATGCTGCAAGCTCTTTCCCACAAAGCGGCCGAGCAGGGGTTTGGTCTCCTCAACACGCCTTCCGGATTCGCTATTGTGCCGATACAGGACGGCCGTCCCGTCACCCCCGAAGCGTACCAACAAATCCCTTTGGAAGAACGGCATAAAATCGAGGAACAGCGTCAAGTATTGGTCGAAGAAATGGAAGAGGTGCTGGAAGATATTCAGCAAAAGCAGTATGAAGCGCGGCAGAAAATGCACGAGATTGATCGGGAAGTCGCCGAATCAACCAGCCAACGCCATTTTGACAGCTTACGCAAACTTTATGCCGACCATGAGATCATCTTAACGTATCTGGAGGAAGTCCATCAGGACGTGATTGACCAATTGCAGGATTTTGCACCATCGGATGAGCGGGCCGAACCGGTTGACTTGCGTCGTTACGACATCAATTTACTGGTAAACAACCGCGATACAGAGGGCGCGCCGGTCATCATCGAGCAAAATCCCACGTACCACAATTTGATGGGACGCCTGGAGTATGAGATGCAAGCGGGTATGGTGACGACGCATTTTACGAATATCAAATGCGGCAGTTTGCATCATGCTAACGGCGGCTACCTTATCATGAACGTTCATGACCTGCTGCGCGACCCGGAGGCATATGAAGCGTTGAAACGGGCTTTGAAAACGCAGAAAATCCAGGTGCAGTTACGCGCCACGATGCAAAATACGCAGGTTTTTGCCAAATCGCTTGATCCGGAACCAATTCCGTTGAATGTAAAAATTATTCTGATGGGCAGCCCGTATTTGTACTATGCGTTGTATGCCAACGATGTGGATTTTGGCGATTTGTTTAAGGTGCGGTCTGATTTTGATTCGACAATGCCGCGTGACCGCGACCACGAAATGGAATATGCTCGTTTTGTGGCCGCGCGCTGCCATGAGGAAGGATTGCTCCATTTTGACAAAACGGCCGTTGCCGCTGTCGTCGAGCATGGTTCCCGGTTAGCCGGACATCAAGACGAGCTCAGTACCCGGTTTGGCATGATAGCTGATCTAGTACGGGAATCAAGTTATTGGGCCGGCGTGAATGGCAGAACGGCCGTTACCGCCGCCGACGTACAGCAAGCCATCAACGAACGCATCTACCGTGCCAATCAAGTAGAAGAACGCATGCGCGAACAAGTCATGCGCGAAACCATCTTCATCTCCACCGAGGGCGAAGTAGTCGGCCAGGTCAACGGCTTAGCTGTGCTGGATACCGGCGAATACGCCTTTGGACAGCCGGGGCGCGTCACCGCCCGCACCTACATGGGCGAAGACGGCGTCGTCCAAATCGAGCGGGAAACCGAGATGTCCGGTCCCATCCACGACAAAGGCGTACTGATCTTAATCGGCTACCTGGGCGGAACCTACGCCCAGAAACAACCCCTTTCCCTCAACGCCAGCCTTACTTTTGAACAAAACTACGGCGGCGTTGACGGCGATTCGGCCTCATCCACCGAACTGTACGCCTTACTTTCCAGCCTCAGCGGACGGCCGATTAAACAGGGCATTGCCGTCACCGGCTCAGTCAACCAGCGCGGTGAAGTGCAGCCCATCGGCGGCGCTAACGAGAAAATCGAAGGCTTTTTCCGCATTTGTCAGGCGCGCGGCTTAACGGGCGAACAGGGCGTGATGATTCCTGCCAGCAATATCCCCAATTTGATGCTGAGTATGGAAGTGGTCGAGGCAGTGGCGGCGGGACAGTTCCATATCTGGCCGGTGCAGAATGTTGACGAAGGTATCGAAATTTTAACAGGCACGCCCGCCGGAACCCGCGACGCAGATGGCGCTTTTCCTGAAGGTACAATCCATTACGCCGTGCAAAATCGCTTGCTGGAATTGGCGGAAGAGTTGAAAGAGTTTGGGGACGAGAAGTGATTCTTGTCTGCAAAAATTAGCCTTAGCGTAGTCATAAGGTTCCCGGCGCTTGTGGTACAATTGGAAGCAATGTCTATTCAGGTGCTTTCCGAGCAGTTAGCGTCCCAAATTGCCGCCGGCGAGGTGGTGGAACGGCCGTTTTCCGTTGTCAAAGAATTGGTCGAAAACGCCATAGACGCCGGCGCCACAACCGTCAACATTGATGTGCGGCAGGGAGGCCGCCAGCTCATCCAGGTCGCCGACGACGGGATAGGTATCCCTGCGGACGAACTGGAAACCGCCTTTTTACGCCACGCCACCTCAAAATTACAATCCGTTGCAGAGCTAAACGCCATCCATACCCTCGGTTTTCGCGGCGAAGCGCTGGCTGCCATCGCCGCCGTCAGCCGGGTGACGGTGGTAAGCCGCGCCGCTGACGACACGGCCGGAACCCGCTTACAGCTAGACGGCGGTCACAAAACCAACCGCGAAACAGTCGGCGCGCCGCAAGGAACCGTTATCGCCGTAGAAGATTTGTTTTACAACACCCCCGCCCGGCTCAAATTCCTTAAAAGCATCACCACCGAAAAGCGGCTGATTGATGAATTTGTCACCCGCTTTGCACTGGCTTACCCCGATGTGCGCTTTCGATTGGTTCATGACAACCGCATCACCTTCCAAAGCAATGGCAATGGCAGCTTACGCGATGTGTTAACGGCCGTTTACGGCCCAGACACGGCGCGACAGTTGTTAGAGATTGGAGACCAGAAACTAGAGACCGACGCCCAATCCCCACCTCCCATAGCCGTGTCCGGCTTCATCGGGCCGCCCAGCCTGCATTGGGCCAATCGCAGCCACATTACGTTGTTTGTAAACGGCCGTTGGGTCAAAGATAGCAGCCTCACCTACGCCGTCATCCAGGCCTACCACACCTTGCTGCCAACCGGCCGTTACCCATTAGGCATCATTTTCATCGGCATGCCGCCGGAAGAAGTAGACGTCAACGTCCATCCTGCCAAAACAGAAGTGCGGTTCCGCCACCGCAACGCCGTCTTTGGGGCCGTACAGCGGGCCGCGCGCCAGACATTGGTCGCCGATTCACCCATTCGCAATGTGAGCGGCTGGACGGTGGGTGGCGCGGAACAACCATCGCCGGGGTGGGGCGGCAGTTTGGATTTCGCCGCATTTACCCGCCGCGACAGTGAGCAGGGCCAGCTTGACCTTGATTGGCAGCCGCTCGCAGCGTCCGGCGGCATCGGCGCGGAGCATGGGGATGGCGCGGCTCCCTCTCCCCCAACGGCCGCGCTGGGCGGCGACAAACTACCGATTATGCGCGTCATCGGGCAAGTAGGGGCCAGCTACATTATCACTGAAGGGCCGGATGGGTTGTTTTTAATTGATCAGCACGCGGCGCACGAACGGATTTTGTACGAGCAGTTTATGGCGGCGCGGGATGATGGCGAGCTGGTTTCGCAAGGGTTGGTGGCGGGAACGGCCGTTCACCTATCCCCGCCACAAGCCACCCTGCTAACCGAAAACCTGGAACACTTAGCCGGTTTGGGCTTTCAGGTAGAGCCATTTGGCCCCAATGCGTTCATGATTCGGGCTGTACCCGCCCTGTTGGCAAAATCAGACCCGGCGCTGGCTCTCCAGGCCGTAATCGAGGATTTGGAACGGGGCGACGCTCCGCTGCAAGGGAAAATCGAAGCCAAAATCATTTTGCGGGTGTGCAAAACGGCCGCCGTCAAAGCAGGCCAAACCCTTTCCATGCCGGAAATGGAAGCGATGGTGCGCCAGTTAGAAGCGTGCCACAGCCCGCACACCTGCCCGCACGGCCGTCCCACACTTATTCATCTATCGGTGGCTCAACTAGCGAAAGAATTTGGCCGTATTTAGAGGATGACACATGGAAAACAAAAAGATTCTAGTTGTGGATGATGAGTTCACTATCCGTTATCTTGTTGAACATCAATTAAAACGTCACGGATTTGAGGCGGTCATGGCAAAAGATGGGCCAAGTGCATTAGAGGCTGCCCGCACGCATAAGCCGGATTTAATTGTGCTGGACATCATGATGCCGGGTATGGATGGGTTTGATGTATGCCGGCAGCTTAAGAACGATCCTGATTTGGCGCATATTCCGGTCATTTTTCTTACCGCTCTGGCTCGTAAAAAGGATAAGCTGCGCGCTTTTGAGGCCGGCGCCGACGATTATCTGACCAAGCCGTTTCAGACGGATGAGTTTGTGGCCCATTTAACGGCCGTTTTACGACGCGCCGGCCAGCGAAAAAACAGCGAAGGACAAGCAAAAAAGCGAAACGGCCGTATTGCCGCCCTTTACAGCCCCAAAGGAGGCGTAGGCACATCCACCCTCGCCATTCATATGGGCGAGGCGCTGGTACTGCGCGAAGGACATAAGGTTGTATTGATTGATTTGGCGCTGCCGTTAGGCGGATTAGCCCCCATGCTCAAACTATACAGCGCCCGTCACATCATGAACTTACTAACCGACCAAACCGACCTCAATCTGGATGAAATTTTACGCAACAGCCAGCGTCACCGGGCCAATTTACACATCATCCCCGCGCCAGGCTTCTTCATCCAGGCTCAAGAAAAACCATCGCCCGCCCGACTCAATTCAGTATTAAACATTTTGACAACCAACGGTTATGATGTTGTTTTGGATGCAGGTTCCACCTTAACGCCGCTCACCTTCGCCGCCTTAAAACACGCGCACAAAAACTTTGTGGTTACGTCCGGGCAGCCCATTGCCAACCAACATGTAGACACTTTCCTGGCTGCTGCTCGTCAAATCGGATTGGATCCGCGCCGTCTAATGCCTGTTGTGAATGAGATTCATGGCCCTGTTGATGACGTAAAATTGGCACGGCTGCCGGTGGCCCGTATCCCACACGTCAGCGAACGGTCGCGTACCCGTCTTTGGCTTCAAGAACAAGGCTTCCGCAAGCTTGTGTCTATCATGCTAACGTGATTAGTAACTTACCAATAAACTCCTTGTACAGTGTACAAGAAAATGATCCACAGATTACACAGATTAACGCAGATTTTTTTTGAATCATTTTAATCTGCGAAATTTGCGAAATCTGCGGACGAATCTTTTCTGGTTTACCCAGGTCAGGGCGTATCAGGCTGCAAAATTAAATTCTGGAAGGTGAGCCGCCAGCCGCCAGCCGCGCCGTCGTCGCATGGCTCAATACGCAGCCCGCTGATTTCGGGACTGCCATCAGCCAACACAACTGTGTAGGAGTGGTCGGGACTCATAGCGAAATCGCCGCTCCCTTCCCCCAAAGCCGGTTTGAAGCCGGTGAAAAAGTGGTCTGAGCCGCCATCCCAACTGATCAATACCTCAACCCCCGGTAAAGGTTCCAGTAAAGCGTCTAACGTCACAACTTCGATTTGCGGGTTCGACTCGCTGCCATCACAGAGACGCTGCTGGTTGAGCAGCCGGTAGGTGGGCTGGGCTGTGGGTTCGGAGGGGAATGTGGGAACGGCCGTTGGCGCTGCCGTCATCGTGGGTAAAGGAGTCGTCGTAGGCGCTGGCGTGGGAGAGGGGATAGTTGTGGGGGGCAAGGTGGGGGGAACGGCCGTTGCCGTTGGCGCTGCGCCGGCCAGCGGTGTGGGCGCAAACAAGGCGATGGCCGGTGCGTCCCCGCCCAGTTTTTGCGCTAACACGGCCAAATTGTGAATGTGGGTAGACGGCCGTCCCTCCCGCACAAACGTTTCCAACAAAGCCGTCACCGTCTCCGCCACAGCCGGATCATCCAACGCCGCCAACCGCCGCTGCGCCTGCGCCCAATCCCCGTCAACCGCAAAACTTTGGCTGACCAGAAAAATATACTCCGCCTTGTACCGTTCGCTGAACCGGGCCGGGCTGGCATCCACATACACAATCGGCGCTGCCACCCAGGCATAATAAAGCGCTCCCGCCAGCCCCAAAATCAACCCCAACAGCAGCAAACTAGCCGACGAAAAACGACGGCGCGGCGTTTCCGATTGGTTAGCGCGTGAACGGCGGCTCATTGGCTGCCCCCCTCATCCGGCAAATACGGCGTCATCGCCGGGGAAGATAGGCCAATATCAGCCGCCAGTTTTACCAGACGGCGAATTTCTGCTTCATCGCCGCCCGCCAAAATCGCATCCAGCGTTACAGAAAGCACGGTTTCGTTTCCATCTGGCCCCAAACTGGCAACCCGCGCCTGCGCCGCGCCCAAATCGCCATCTGCCGCATAAGCAGCGGCCGTCATACGCACATAATCTTGCTGGTAGCCGGCTTGCAAAACGGCAGGATTGGCGTCCGTGAACTCAATAGGCCACACCTCCCAGCCCAAATACAACCCCAGTCCAACGCCAAGCGCCATGCCTAGCAAGATAATTAAAAATGGACGCAATCGAGCCATCAGAAAGCCTGTAGATACAAAAAAAGAGCTGCCCGCTGGGGAGCAGCTCCATTCATTTGCTCTGCCCCTGGTGGGGGCATATAATCGCAACTATTAACCTTGTTAATAGCCGATGCCGAAGGTGGGAATCGAACCCACACTCCATAAGGAACACGAGTTTGAGTCGTGCGCGTCTGCCAGTTCCGCCACTTCGGCTGGTTGAATTTTTAAGACGGTGGGAGTATAAATCAAGGCATCTTATCTGTCAATAAAAATGGTTGCTGGTTGTTGGTGTCTGGTCGTTAGCGCATTCCAACCAGCAACCAACGACTAGTAACCAACGACTAGTAACCAACGACTAGCAACCAGCAACCGACTACCAGCAATGGATGAACCCGCACTCATCAAACAAGCCCAGAAAGGGGACGTAACCGCTTTTAATCGGCTGGTATTGCATTACCAGGAGATGGCGTACAACGTTGCCTATCGCATTATGGGTGGGCCGCAGGCGGCTGAGGATATGACGCAAGATGCGTTTATTTCGGCTTACAAGTCGCTGAACAAGTTTCGGGGCGGCAGTTTCAAATCTTGGCTGATGCGGATTGTGACGAATCGCTGCTATGATGAGCTGCGCAAACACAAAAGACGGCCGCAATCCTCTCTGGATGAACTAACCGAGGAAAATGAATCGCCCGCCTTCCTTCGCAGTTCCAACGACAGCCCGGAAAAACACCAGCAGCGGGTGGAGTTGGCGCAGGCGATTGAGGATTGTCTGGATGGCTTGCCGGATGATCAGCGGATTACGGCCGTTCTCTGCGACATTGAAGGCTACGATTACAAAGAAATTGCCCACATCACTTCATCAACCCTGGGCACAGTCAAATCGCGCATCAGCCGGGCGCGGGGTAAGCTGCGCGACTGCCTGCAAGGGGTGATGGAACTTTTGCCGGCGGCGTATCGTCTTGGGAGTGAAGGAATGGCGTGAAACGTGACGTGATGCGTGAAACGTGATGCGTGATGAATGATTTTTGAACGATGTTTGATTATTTACGGAATTTGACGAAATCGGCGGAAGAGAAGCGGCAGGAAGCGTTGAACGCTTACCTGGATGATGCGCTGCCGCCGAGAGAACGGGCGCAGTTTGAACGCTTGCTCAAGCAAGATGCTGACTTGCGGGTTGATCTGGCCCAGCGGCAGGCGCTGAAAGAACAACTGCGCCAGTTGCCGCGTCGTCGGGTTCCGCGCAATTTTACGCTTGACCCGGCTGTGTACGGCCGTCCCCAACGCCAACCTCTCTTCCAACTTTACCCGGCTATGCGGACCGCCGCCGTTCTAACCGCCTTCTTCTTCATCCTGGCCGTTGCCGCCGACCTGTTTGTGGGACAAAATCCCTCTTTCTTGGGCGGCGCGGCGCAGCCGGAAGTGGCCCTGGTGGAAGTAACGCGCCTGGTTACAGAAACGGTTGTAGAAGAAGGGGAAGTCGTTGAAGTGACGCGGGTGGTCGCCGTTGAAGCCGAGGCTGAGGTTCCGGCCGAAGAACCGGCGGCCGAAGAACCGGCGCCGGCGGAAGAGAGCGCGGCTGAACCAATGGCGGCTGAAGCGCCGGCGGCCGAAGCGGAAATGGCGGAAACTGAAGAGGGGGCTTTGGCGGCAGATACGGCCGTTGACACAGCCAGCGGCATAACCAATAGCGAAACAGCCGACGCTGCCCGCGCCGCCACCGCATTGCCGACGCCTTCCCCGGCCCCAACAATGACTGCCGCCGAGCCGCAAGTTGCCGCCACCAAGTCCACCGTTCCCCGCCCCGCGGCCGAAACGGCCGTGCCCGACCGGGCGGCTCCCACTGTAGGAGGGTTGACATTTCAGGAAGAAACGAACAGCGCAGCGGCGGCAACGGCCGTACCTGT